>NZ_JBEOUO010000014.1:0-203849 GCF_040302485.1 Streptomyces sp. NPDC126499
GGCGGGCCGATCCAGATCAGTCCGGCGTCCAGGACGGCCTGCGCGAACTCGGCGTTCTCGGAGAGGAACCCGTAACCGGGGTGGACCGCGTCCGCACCCGAATCCTTCGCCGCCGACAGCACCTTGTCGAAATCCAGATAGCTGGTGGCCGGAGTGTCACCACCGAGCGCGAACGCCTCGTCCGCGGCCCGGACGTGCAGGGCGTCCCGGTCGGGGTCCGCGTAGACGGCCACACTCGCGATCCCGGCGTCCCGGCACGCTCGGGCCACCCGGACAGCGATCTCGCCACGGTTGGCGATGAGCACCTTGCGCACGATGCCTCACTTCTGCTGAGAGTACGAATACGTCCGGCCGGCCCGCCCTTGTGGCGGGCTCCCGGCCGGTCCTGCGGGTCGGTTCCGCCGTGGCGGCACGCACCCCGTACGGGCCCGTGCCGCCACGGCGCGGTCAGCACGCGTCAGTGCTCACCGGGCGGACGCGCGCTACCAGGCGTACGCCTCCGGCGCCGGCTTGGCGCCGTTCGGGCCGGGCGGCGGGAACAGCTCGTCCAGCTTGGCCAGCGTGCCGGCGTCGAGCCTGATCGTCAGGGCGCGCAGCGAGCCGTCGAGCTGCTCCGCCGTGCGCGGCCCGATGATCGGGCCGGTCACGCCCTCCTGCGCGAGCAGCCAGGCCAGACCGACGTGCGCCGGGTCCTCCCCGATCTCGGCGCACAGCTTCTCGTACGCCTCGACGGTGTCGCGGTGCTGGGCGAGCAGGCCCGCCGAGTGACCGGAGGTGCCGCGGGCCGCGCCGCCCTCCTTCATCTTGCGCAGCACACCGCCGAGCACACCGCCGTTCAGCGGGCCCCACGGGATCAGGCCCAGGCCGTAGTGCCGCGCCGCCGGCAGCACCTCCAGCTCCACCCAGCGGGTCATCAGGTTGTACCGGGACTGCTCGCTGACCAGGCCCAGGAAGTGCCGGGAACGGGCGGCCTCCTGCGCCTGCGCGATGTGCCAGCCGGCGAAGTTGGACGAGCCGAAGTACAGCACCTTGCCCTGCTGGCGCAGGACGGAGAACGCCTCCCAGATCTCCTCCCACGGAGTGCTCCGGTCGACGTGGTGCATCTGGTACACGTCGATGTGGTCGGTGCCCAGCCGCTTCAGCGACGCCTCGCAGGCGCGCCGGATGTTCAGCGCCGACAGGTACGACTCGTTGGGCCAGCTGCCGGTCGGCAGGTAGACCTTGGTGGCGAGCACGGTCTTCTCGCGCCGTCCGTTGCCGCCGGCGAACCACCGGCCGATGATCGGCTCGGTGGGCTGCTCACCCGGCCGGGTGCCGTACACGTTGGCCGTGTCGAAGAAGTTGATGCCGCGGTCGTGCGCCCGGTCCATGATCGTGTGGCTGTCGGCCTCGGAGGTCTGCGTCCCGAAGTTCATCGTGCCGAGCACGAGCCGGGACACGGACAGTCCGCTGCGGCCGAGGTTGGTGTATTCCACGTGTGCCAGTCCTTCAGATAGTGCTGGATCACCGACCGCGCGCCGGGGCGGCGGCCGGGGCTGAGGGGTGTGCCGTACGGGCCCGGTGCGGGCCCTCGGCGGGGGAGCGCGGGATCAGGCGGCTGCCGCCCGGTCCGGGTACCACTCCTTCATGCGGGCGAGGTCCTCCTCCCAGCTCCGGCCCGGGGTCCGGCCCAGGTCTGCCCAGAGCGGGGCGCTGTCGAACCAGTGGTCGGTGGCGAGGAGGTCCAGCGCGCGGGTGGCGGCCCCGTCCTCCGTCGGAAGGGCACGGGCGTGCGCGAGGCTGATGCTCGGCCGGGTCGGCGGGGGCCCGGTGCAGCCGGCCACCGCGTCGAGCAGCGCGGACGCGGTGACCGGGGCGGGATACGCCGCGTGGTAGACGGAGGTCGACAGCCGTGCCCGGGGGGCGAGTCCGACCGCCACGAGCAGCGCGGCCAGTTCGGTCACGCTGATGACGGAGAGCCGGGCGTCCCAGCCGGTCGGGGTGCCGGGCAGTGAGCGCAGCAGCCGGGCGAGACCCGGTACGACCCAGGTGTCACCGGGCCCGTAGACGAGGTGCGGCCGGACGACGATCCCTCCGGCGGCGAGGACCGCGTTCTCGGCCTCGGCCCGGGTACGGGAGGTGGGCGACTGCGGCCGGCGCGGAAGCTGCTCGGGGCGGGCGCGGCGGAAGATGCCCCGTCCGTAGACGGAGGCGGTGCTGAGGTAGACGATGCGGGACACCCCGGCGCGCTGCGCGTCGGCGACGAGCGCGGCGGTCCCCCTGGCGTTGACGGCCTCGTTGGCCTCGGGTGTCCCGCCGATCAGGGAGGCGCAGTGGAGCAGGACGTCGGCGCCCTCGCACAGACCGCGTAACGACTCCGGGTCCGTCAGGTCCGCCCGGACGGTCCGGGTCCGGGCGGCCGGCGGCGGCTGCGTCGGCCGCCGGTGCGCCACCAGGGTGAGGTTCCCGCCGGTGCGGGCCGCTTCGCGGGTGACCTGGGCGCCGATGAAGCCGCCCGCCCCGGTGATCAGGATGTTCTGCACGTGGGCGCTCCGGTCGCGTGACGGGTGAGGTCTCAACGGCCGCAGGTCCGCAGCGTGAGGTGGGCGACGAAGAGGGACGCGCCGTGCTGGAGCCCGCGGACCCGTACGTGGACGTCGCCGGCGGCGTCGACCGTGACCTGCTCGGCCTCGATGAAGCAGGGCGCGTCGAGTTCGGCGTACCGCTCGAAACTGCTGTCCAGGTCGAGGACGAGGGTGTCGGGCATGCCGGTCACGGCGCGGGCGGCCTGGCGGGCGGCCTCCAGGAGCACCATGCCCGGGACGTGGTCGCAGAGGTGGTCGAAGAAGATCGGGTGGTTGCAGTCGACGCGCAGCTCCCACCGGTTGTCCGCGCCGCTCGGGTGGTCGGAGAGGACGACGTGCTGGGGGTCGGTGCGGCCCACCCGCGCGGGGTCGATCGGCCGCCCCGGGAGGCGGTCGGCGCAGGTGGGCCGCCCGCCTCTCAGCCGCTGGTAGACGCTCGGCCGGGCCAGGGTGAAGGCTCCGCCGGCGGTGGCCAGGGCCACGCCGTCGACCTTCGCGGTCACGTCCAGGCGCATGGCGCGGAGGTCGTCCCCTCTGCGCACGATGTCGCGGCACACCGTGTGCAGTTCGACCTCGGTCGGCGTGGGGGTGGCGACGAACAGGTCCGTCGTGGCGGCGAACGATATGGATCGCATGAGGAACTGGTGTCCGAACGCGACCCCGTACTCGGCGTGGGCGAGCAGCGGGCCGCTCTGGCGGACCGACTCGACCAGCAGCATCGGGTCCTGGTAGCCGCAGGACTGGGAGAACAGTGCGTGGCCGCGCGGCCACTGGGCGGTCACCACGAAGGCGTGGGGCTCGGCAGCCGGCCGCCAGCCGGTGAGCAGGACCTCGGACACGGCGGCGCGATGCACGTACTGGCGCGGAACGGTGGTGGTGAGACCCGTGATTGCGGAGTCGAGCATTGCAGTCATGGCTGGCGCTCCTGTCTGTTTTGGGCAGGGCGGAGCTGCTGAGTGCGGCAACAGCCCCCGGTCCACACACCCCACAAAATACAGACAGGTCTGTTGGGTAAATCAAGTAAAAAGTTGGAGTCGGGCGTGTCGGGGAACGGAGGGCCAGCTTCCGCGATTCTTGAGTGCGCTGGGCAACCATCGCGCCACGCACGGAGATTGACGAACAGGCAGTTTTGCCGGTTCCTGGCCATCATGCCGCATGCGCTGACCTGCTGCGCGACACCGGACGGCTCCGGAACATACCCGGGCATTTCCGCGAAGATAGCAGGTCAAAAGCGGTGTCCACGTGGCGATGCGCTCGGCGTGGCACACATTGACAATCAGACAAGTCTGTTTGGTATCTTCCCGAAGCACCTGAACTTCGAGACGAGCATGTGGCACCAGCGATCGCCCCGCTCCAGGAGGACCGGATGAACCAGCAGGTAGCAGACCTACCCGATTCCCACACCGTGCGGCATCACCCCGTGCCCCAGCACAACCACCCGGCCACGCCGCGACTGCACGTCCCGGTCGAGCACCCTGCCCTGCGCATCCTGGTCGTCGAGAACGAGGAGCGCTCGGCCAGGGCGCTGGTCCAGGACCTGATACGGCGGGGGTACCGCGCCGACAGCGTCACCACCGGGAGCCAGGCGCTCCAGGCGCACCGGCAGGCCGACCTGATCCTGCTCGACCTCGACCTCACGGACCTGGACGGGCTCGAGGTGTGCCGGAGCATCCGCGCGATGAGCGACACCCCGATCATCGCCGTCACCGAGCGCGGCAGCGAGCTCGACCGCGTCCTCGGGCTCCAGGCCGGCTCGGACGACTACATGGTCAAGCCCTACGGGTTCCACGAACTCCTCGCCCGTATAGGGGCGGTGATGCGCCGTGTACGACCGTCCCCGACCGCCCGGACCATCGAGCACGGCCCGCTGCGCATCGACGCCGACACCCGCAAGGTCACCCTGCACGGCCGGCCCGTCGACCTCACCCGCAAGGAGTTCGACCTGCTGCACGCGCTCGCGATCCAGCCGGGCGCCGTCGTCTCCCGGCGGCAGCTGATGACCCAGGTCTGGGACGACGCCTGGTCCCACAAGGGGCGCACCATCGACACGCACGTCAGCAGCGTGCGGGGCAAGCTCGGATCCAGCCACTGGATCGTGACCGTCCGGGGCGTCGGTTTCCGCCTGGGCAACCCGTGAGGTGCCGCGCCGCGCCCCGGTGCCGGAGGCCCTGGTCGCCGGCACGGGGGCGGGAGGCGCCACCGCGCGGTTCCTCCCCTTCCCTCCGCGTGCCCCTGGCCGTTCACGCGTAGGCAAGTAGAATGCAGACTTGTCTGTATCGTTCGTTGGCGAGTGGCAAGGACCGGGTATGGCAAAACAGGAACGCGGAACGCGATCGCGGCAGGCGATCCTGGAGGCCGCCGCCGAGGTCTTCGACCTTCGTGGATTCGAGGCCGCGAGCACCAACGAGATCCTCGCACGCAGTGGTCTGACGCGCGGCGCGCTCTACCACCACTTCCCCTCCAAAGAGTCGATCGCCGTGGCGCTGCTCGACGCGCACAGCGGGGCCCTCCTCGCCCCCGAGCGGTCCACCAAGCTCCAGTCGATCATCGACCTGAGCTTCGCGTTCGCCTTCCGGCTCCAGACCGATCCGGTGCTGCGGGCCAGCGTGCGGCTGGCCCTGGAGGCCACGTTCCCGTTCCCGGGGAAGACGCCGTACGAGCAGTCGAGCGTGGCCACCCGCGAGCTGCTCGAAGAGGCGCAGCGGCAGGGCGAGGTCCTGCCGGGCCTGGACCTGGGCGAGGTCACCGACGTCATCGTCGGGGCCTTCACCGGCATGCAGGTGATGTCGCAGGTGTACACCAAGCGCGCGGACCTGCCCGAGCGCGTCACCGCCATGTGGCGGCTCCTGCTGCCCGGCATGGTCACCCCCGGCATGATCGGAAACCTGCGCGTCGCCCCGCCCTCCGCCGCCGAGACCGCCGCCGACCAGGCCCGCGCCGACGCCGTCGCGGCGGCCGAGTCCGCTTCGTAGGGCCGGAGTTCGCCGTCCGGCTCTCGCGCCCGTCTCGTAGGGCCGGAGTTCGCCGTCCGGCTCTCGCGCCCACCTCGTAGGGCCGGAGTTCGCAGTCCGGCTCCCGCGCCCGCCTCGTAGACCCGCGCCGCCATCCGGCCCCCACGCCGCCCTCCGCCCCCGACGACCACCGCCGCCCTCGCCGTCCAACCCGGCGAGGGCGCTCGTATGTGCCGTGGGGCCGGGCCCGTCCGCCCCCGGGGGCCGGCCGGAGAGCGGCCCGTGGGCCCGGTTCAGTCCGTACGGGGCCGTCTCACCGCGACTGGCTCGGCACGCAGGCGGCTCCCCGCGGAAGCTCCGTCTCCGGCGTGGCGCGCTCGCCGTCCCCGGCGGAATCCGGCCAGTTCCCGGCGTCGTCGCCCTGCCAGTCCCCGCCGCCGTCGCCCTGCCAGTCCTCGGAGAACAGCGGCAGCAGCACGTCCCAGATCCGCTCGGTGCTCTCCCGGCTCCACCAGGCCGTGTCGGTGTACCCGAGGGACTCGAGGCCCGCGGTGACCACGACCGCCAGGTCCGCGAGGACCTGCCGCTCGGGCCGGTCGGGGGCTTCCGTCAGCACCTCGTCCCGCACCCGGGCCAGCACCTCGTCCCGCAGCCGGGGCGGACTGTCGGTGCCGTCGGCGGCCAGCCGCAGCCCGGCTCGCACGAGTTGGTCCTCCGCCAGCGCCTGGCCCAGGGCGACGCTGAAGCGGGCCGGCGCGTCCGCGCCGCGCTCGCCGAAACTGTCGTCGGCCAGCGCGAGGACACGGTCCTGGGCCTGTGCGTGGACCTCCGCCACCAACTCCGCGATGGACGGGAAGTGGTGGTAGAGCGCGCCGCGGCTCACCCCGGCGGTGTTACAGATGTTGACCAGTCCTGCGTCGGCGAGTCGGCCGTTCGCGATGAGTTCCACGGCGGCACGCACGAGTGCCTGACGGGTCGTTTGCGACCGTTTTTGCATCGCGCATGCCCCTTGCCCGGTACGACAGCTCTCAGTACGACATCCCCCTGTGTGAGGAGACACCGAAAGCGTCTCCCGCACCAAGAACCATACAGCCATGCCTGTTTCAATGGACACCCACTGAAGGGTTCCCCTCCCAGTTTCCACAGAAGAAGGCTGGTTCCTGCTGTTGAGCGCCGTGTACGCGTCAAGGTGGCCAGATCTGTTGTGTCCAATGGGCATACAGGTCTGTTTGTTTTGAGCCTCCGGTCAGGCTCCGAAACGGTCCAGGTAGTCCGCGTTCGCGAGCGGTACGGCCGCCAGGAACTCCTCGGGCAGGTCGAAGGCGTCCACCAGGGTCGTCAGGTGCGGGGCCAGATCGGCGATCACCCGGTCCGTCGTGGTGTGCAGGGCCTCGACATGGCCGGCGGTGAGGTGGCCCGCGACGAGCAGGTCGCCGGTGTGCGGGCGGAGTTCCTGGAGCAGGAAGAGCCGGGAGACGTTCTCCATCAGGAACCGGGCGCGCGGCGACGCCGCGCGGGCCGTCGCGGCGAGCAGGGCGTCGGCGGCGCGCAGCCGGGCGTGGGCGGCGACCATCTCCAGGGCGGCCCCGGAGGTCTCGTTCCAGCGGCCGACCGGGTCGCCGGAGGGGCCGCCGCGCAGGGCGGTGCGGGCGCGGGTCTGCCAGACGCGCTCCACGCACGCGTGCAGGTCCCGCAGGAAGGCGAGGTCGGTGAGCTCGCCCCGGGGCGGGAGCGCGGGGCCGGCCTCGTGGGCGAAGAGCATCTCGGAGGCGGCCTTGACCCAGATGACCAGGTTGTCGCCCTCGGCGGTGATGCCGCCCTCCACGTTGAGCGGCAGGTCGGCGATGCCGTTGCCGGGGAAGAGGCCCTGGGCGCCGCACCGCTCGCGGGCCTCGATGGTGATGTCGCGGGCCTGCCAGGTGATCCAGCCCTTGGCGACGGCGATCAGCCGCTCGACGTCCTCGCGCTCCTCGGGGTCGGCGGGGTCGTGGCCGGCCCAGCGGTCCAGGACCGCGCGGTGCAGCAGGGTCATGGCGTAGGCGGTGGCCAGCGAGTGCAGCAGCCGGCCGTGGTGGCTGCGGTGGGCTGCGAGCGGTATGCGCTCGCCGGCCCGGGGGGCGCCGATCCGCCGGTGGTGGGCGTAGCGGACGGCGATGGCGAGGGCGGCCCGGGCCATGCCGAGGGTGCCGCCGCTCATGCAGAGCTTGCCCATGGTGACCCGTCCGACCGAGCGCAGGAACCGCTTGCGCCGGTTGCCGAGGCTGCTGGTGAGCCGGCCGTCCTTGTCGAGGCGGCCGTGGGCGGCCTCCAGCATGGCCTCGCGGGGCAGCCGTACGTGGTCGAAGGCGGTGAGGCAGTGGTCGACGGGGGTGCCGGTGCGGTCGGGCAGCCGGCTGACCCGTATGCCGGGCAGATGGCCTTCGGCGTCGCTGAGCGGGGTGAGGAAGAGGAAGATGCCCTGGTCCTGGCCGTCGACGAGCAGCCGGGCGGCGACCACGGCGGTCTTGGGGCCGCCGGCCAGGCTGGTGTTGGGCATGAACTTGCGGGCCCCGGGGTTGGGGGTGTGCAGGACGAAGCCGCCGGTCGCGCGGTCGAAGACGGCGACGGTCTCCAGGGAGGTGACGTCGTTGCCGTGGGCGAGCTCGGTGCACAGGAAGGTGCCGGTGTGTTCCATCGCGGTGTACGGGGAGAGGTCCCGCCGGTATCCGTCGTGGTCCAGGAGGCTGCCGAGGAAGAGGTTGTAGTGGATGCTCGCCAGGGTGCACAGCCCGCCGTCGACGAAGCCGGTCCACTCGTGCAGGGCGGCGAGCCGGCGGGCGTCGTAGCTGAGCGCCTCGGCCCCGGCTCCGGCCACGGTGTCGTTGACCAGGCGCAGCCGCTCGTAGGAGAGGGCGGTGCGCTCGGCGGGGGACAGTCCGGGGCGGGGGGCGAACGCCTCGCCGGAGATCAGCCGGCGCCACTCGCCGTGGATCCGATCGCGGTCGTCCCCGTCGAAGAGCAGACGGGTGAGGTCCTCCGCGCCACTGCCCTCGCCGACGCCTTGTCTGAGCGGCGCTTGCGCGTGCTGGAGCATCGAATGTCCCCCGATGTGAGTGGGCCCGACAGGGGTCGTGGGTGGCCGACGACAAAGATATGGACCATCCGGTTTTCTTTCAACCTTCTTGTCAAACCGGTTGGATGGTTTTATTCTCGAAATGTGGATGTGTGAAGGATTGAGATTGTCGGGCTCACCCTACTGCGACGGGAGTTCGAGTGGGCACGGCACCGTCCCCGCACCCACGCGAGCCGTCGGAATACCAACCTCCCGGTCTTCTTCGCCCGTGAGGTACGGAGGATGCAGTGGCACAACAGGAGCGGGCCATCCGCACACGCCAGAAGATCGTGATGGCCGCCGCCGAACTCTTCGACGAGGTCGGCTACGAGGCCGCGACGATCTCCGAGGTCCTCAAGAAGTGCGGCGTCACCAAGGGTGCCCTGTACTTCCACTTCTCCTCGAAGGAGGAGCTCGCCCAGGAGGTCCTCGCCGGCCAGGTCGCGGCACTGCCGCCGGTGCCCCGGCGTGAGCTCCACCTCCAGCAGTTCACCGACGAGGCGCTGGTCCTCGCCCATCTGCTGCATCTCGGCGACCCGATGGTGCGCGGCAGCGTGCGCCTCACCGTGGACCAGGGGTCACCGCACGACGGCCTCGACCGGCGCGTTCCCATGCAGGGCTGGATCGACCACAATGTGGACGTCCTCACCCGGGCCAAGGACGCCGGGGAGCTGCTGCCGCACGTCGACATTCCCTCCGCCGCCACCCTGTTCGCCGGAAGTTTCACCGGAGTTCAGGTGCTGTCCAAGATCATGACGAATCATGCGGACCTGGTGGAGCGGGTGGCCGACCTCATGCGGACGCTCCTGAGCGCCATCGCCGTCCCCGGAGTGCTGCTCCGTCTGGACTTCACCTCCGGGCGCGCGGAGCAGGCGTACGGGGAGGCCGTGCGGCTGCGCGAGTCACCGGCGCCGATCCCGGAGGCGAGCCCGGCGTCCGCCTGACCGGGCGTCACCACAGGGGAGGGGAAGCCAGGTTCTCCTCGGTTGCGTGTGCGGTGGGGGCACGCACGGAACGCAGGCACACCCGAACGGAGAGAGCACACATGGACACGGCTTCCTGCCCCTACGCGCTGGACGTGACCGGTCGAGACCTGGCCGGCGAGGCCGCCGTACTGAGGGAACGCGGCCCCGCCGTCGAGGTCGAACTGCCCGGTGGCGTCCGCGCCTGGGCCGTCGTCGGCCAGGAACACGTCGAGCGGCTGCTCGTCGACCCCCGCGTCTCCAAGGACGCCCGGCGCCACTGGCCCGCCTTCGCCGACGGCCGGATCACCCCCGAGTGGCCGCTCTACCCGTGGGTCGCCAACGAGAACATGCTCTTCTCCTACGGGGCCGAGCACGCCCGGCTGCGCCGCCTGGTCGCCGCCGCCTTCACCGCCCGCCGCACCGCCGCCCTGCGGCCCCGGATCGAGGAGATCGCGGGCGTCCTTCTCGACGGCCTCGCCGGCCGCCTCGAAGCGGGTGAGACGGCCGAACTGCGCACCGGATACGCCGAGGCGCTGCCCCTCCAGGTCATCTGCGAGCTCTTCGGCGTCGCCGAGGGCGCCACCCGCGACGAGCTCACCGCCGCCCTGCGCACCGTCTTCAGCTCCAGTGTCAGCGCCGAGACCATGGAGGCCGCGCGCGGCACCGCCTTCCGGCTGCTCGGCGAGCTCGTGGCCGCCCGGCGCAAGGAACCGGGCGACGACCTGACCTCCTCGCTGATCGCCGCCCGCGACGGCGCCGACGCCCTCACCGAGAGCGAACTCCTCGGCTCCCTCTTCCTGTTGATCGCTGCCGGGCAGGACACCACCGCCACCCTCGTCGTCAACGCCACCGCCGCGCTGCTGACCCACCCCGAGCAGCTGGCCCACGTCCGGGCCGGACGCGCCACCTGGGACGACGTGGTCGACGAGACCATGCGCGTCCACGGCCCCGCCGCCTACTCGCCGCTGCGCTTCGCCGTCGAGGACATCGAGCTCGACGGGGTGAGGATCGCTCAGGGCGACCCCATCCTCGTCAACTTCGCCGCCGCCGGCCTCGACCCCCGGCGCTACGGGCCAGGCGCCGCCCGCTTCGACCTGCTGCGCACCGACCGCGACGTCCTGGGCTTCGGCCACGGCGTGCACCGCTGCCTGGGCGCCCCGCTCGCCACCCTGGAGGCCACGGTCGCCCTCGCCGCCCTCTTCGAGCGCTTCCCCGGCCTGGAACTGGCCTGCGCGCCCGAGGAGTTGGACCCGCTCCCGACCTTCATCCTCAACGGCTACGGGGCGCTGCCCGTACGGACCACGGCCCGCGCCTGAGGTCCGGCGCGGGGCCGGGGCGCGCCGCCCCGGCCCCGCCGCGCCACGTCCCCGCCCCCTCCTTCCGATCGCTTTTTCCGTTTCCCGGAAAACCGCTCACCCGGTTTGTTACAGTGTCGGAAGAAAGTGACACGTGTTTGGCATCCCCGCGGCGTAGTGACGGAGTCCCCCTTGGCCAAGCAGGAGCGGGCGATCCGGACCCGCAACGCCCTCGTGGAGTCGGCCGCCGAGCTCTTCGACCGGGACGGCTTCGAGGTCGCCTCCCTGGCGACCATCAGCGCCCGCGCCGGAGTCAGCAGCGGCGCCCTGCACTTCCACTTCCCCAGCAAGGCGGCCCTGGCCGACGCGGTCGTCGCGGCGGCCGGGGACCGGCTGGTGCGGATCACCCGGGAGCGCGAGGCGCTTCCGCTCCAGGCCCTGATCGACGCCAGTCACGAGCTCGTCCAGGGCCTGCGGTCCGACGCCGTGCTGCGGGCCGGCTTCGACCTGAGCGCCGCCCCGGAGCGCACCAGGACGGCGCGGGACCTGCGCCGGCAGTGGCGCGAGTGGGTCGAGTCCCTGGTCGTACGGGCCGAGCGGGCCGGGCTGCTGGCCCCGGACGTGGCCGCCCGCGACGTGGCGGCGGCGGTGGTGGCGGTGGCCGCCGGGCACGAGGCCCTCGGCCATCAGGATCCGCGCTGGCTGGAGCGGGCCCCGCTGACCCGGTTCTGGGCGTTCCTGCTGCCCCGGGTGGTCGGCGCCGCCCGGGTCGGCCTGTTCGTCGCCTCGGGCGACCCGGAGGCGGAGCCGTCGTCCGTCACCACATCCCCGGTGACCGCCGGGCCGGAGGCCCCTGACCTCCCCGCGGCCCGTACCGCCTCCGAGGCCGTGCCCGGCGGCGAGCCCTCGACCGGGGCCGACGTCCGCTCTTGACCCGTCCGACCGGGCGCGCATAGCGTCGCTTCCCGGTCCGGGCAGGCGCTGGACGGCAGGACGCAGGGAAGACGGAAAGAGGCCCCACCGTGGTCGAGCCGCACACGGACGCGCCCACCGCGCCGTCCTCCGACCCGCCCACCGCGTCGCCCGCCGAGCCGTCCTCCGGCCTGCTCACCGCGTCGCCCACCGCGTCGCCCACCGCGTCGCCCGCCGAGCCGTCCTCCGGCCCGCTCACCGCGTCGCCCACCGCGTCGCCCGCCGAGCCGTTCCCCGGCCCGCTCACCGCGTCGCCCACCGCGCCGCCCACCGCGCCGTCCCTCGACCCGCTCACCGCGCCCGGCGCCCCCTTCGCCGTCGAGGGCGGCGTGTACACCTTTGGCCCCCGCACCCTGCGCGAGTTCGTTGAGGCCGTCTGGGGCTTCGGCGACCGGCCCTTCCTCGTCTCGGAGGACGGCGTGACGGGCTACCGGGAGTTCTTCGACGCCGCCTGCGGCCTCGCCCGCCGGCTCGTCGGCGTGCACGGCCTGCGCCCCGGGGACCGCGCCGTCGTCGCGATGCGCAACCACCCGGAGTGGCAGGTCGCCTTCTGGGCCGCGCAGCTCGCCGGGCTCGTCGCCGTCCCGCTCAACGCCTGGTGGACCGAAGCCGAGTTCACCCACGCCCTCGACGACTGCGCCCCCGGCGTCCTGCTCGTGGACGGCGAGCGGGCGCTGCGGGTCGCCGCCTGGGCCGCCGCCCGCTCCGTACCCGCGATCGTCTTCCACCCGGAGCCGGACCGGCCGCTGCCCGAAGGCTTCGAGCCGTACGTCCCCGACACCGACCCGCTCCTCGGGCCGCCGGCCGTGGAGGTGCTGCCCGAGCACGACGCCACGATCTTCTACACCTCCGGCACCACCGGCCGCCCCAAGGGCGCCGTCGCGACCCACCTCGCCCAGGCCGGGGCGGCGACGCACCCCCGCTACTTCGCGGCCGTCTCCGCGCTCCGCCGGGGCGAACGGCCCGGCGCCGGACCCGCGCCGGTCTCGCTCACCACCTTCCCCTTCTTCCACGTCGCCGCCTTCACCTCCTTCTACTCGGTGATGGCGGCCGGCGGCACCCTCGTCCTCATGCGCAAGTGGGACCCGGCCAAGGCCCTGGAGCTGATCCGCGTCCACCGCGTCACCCACTACGCGGGCGTGCCCACCACCGCCCTCCAGCTGCTCGACCTCGCCGAGCGCACCGGCGACCCGCTGGAGTCGCTCGTCCAGATCAGCACCGGCGGCGCGCCCGCCCCGGCCGGGCTCACCGCCCGCCTCGCGGCCCGGTACGGGGAGCGGATCGAGCCCCGCAACGGCTACGGCCTCACCGAGACCTGCGGCGGTGTGCTCGCCAACTTCGGCGCCGAGTACCGGGCCCACCCCGAGAGCGCGGGCCGGCCCGCCCCGGCCGTCGAGGTGCGGATCGAGCGGCCGGACGCCGAGGGCGTCGGCGAGCTGTGGCTGCGCGGCCAGTCCCTGTTCCGCGGCTACTGGGGCGACGAGGCGGCCGACCGCGCCGCCTTCACCCCGGACGGCTGGTTCCGCACCGGCGACCTCGCCCGTCTGCGCGACGGCCGGGTCACCCTCGTCGACCGGGTCACGGACATGGTGATCCGGGGCGGCGAGAACGTGTACTGCGTCGAGGTCGAAGGCGTGCTCCAGCGCCATCCGGCCGTCGCCGAGGCCGCGGTCCTCGGCCTTCCGCACCCCGAGCTCGGCGAGGAGGTCGCGGCCGTGGTCCGCCTCCGCCCCGGCGCGACGGCCGGGCCCGAGGAGCTGCGGGCCCATGTGGCGGAGCGGCTCGCCGCGTTCAAGGTGCCCGCCCACGTCCTCGTACGGGAGGCGGAGCTGCCCCGCAACGCGACCGGGAAGATCCTCAAGCGCGCGCTGCGCGACGCGATGGCGGCTCAGGAGCGCGAGACGCGGATCCGGTAGCCGCCGGTGGCCGCGTCCTCGCCGAGGACGGTGATGCGGACGCCGTTGGCCCGGTCGGTGAAGGTCTCGCCCGGGCGGAACGGGGCGTCCGACAGCTCCGCGTGGACGTTGGGCCGCCGGGTGCAGCCGCCGGTGCCCTCGTCGCTGTCGGAGACGGTGATGGGCCCGTGTCCGGTGTCCACGTCCGTGTCGACCCGGTAGACGAGCACGCCCGGCTTGCAGACCGCCTCGTCGTTGCCCTCGCGGGTGCGGACCTCGGCCGCGTAGCCGGAGGTGCCGGAGAGCGGGACGAAGGCCAGTTTGGGGCCGCCGGACCGGGCCAGCGGGGTGAGGGTGTACTCGGCGTCGCCGGTTCGCGAGGCGCAGCCGACCTGCTCGTCGTCGAGCCAGCCCAGCTTCCACTTGTGCCAGCCGAGCAGGTCGTTGTTGGCCCCCCAGTCCTCGGACATGATGTCCCAGTGCCCGACGGTGCCGCCGCCGTCGACGGTGTAGAGGTCGGGCAGGCCGAAGACGTGGCCGTTCTCGTGCGGCAGGACCCGGTAGCCGGTCTCCGCGTACGTCCCCGAGCCGTCGTCCTGGCGGCTGTAGACGAAGGACGTGTTGGCGAGCGGGACGCCGTCCGCGTAGGGCGCGTCGTCGTTGCCGGAGAAGGTCACGGACAGCACGGTGTCGAGGGCCGAGGGCCCGGCGTTCGGGGTGACGAGGACGTTCACCAGGTCGTACGCGCTGAAGTCCACCTTCGCGTCGGTGGCCTTCACGAGGTCCTCGACGAGCCTGCGGTAGCCCGGTTCGTACGGTGCGCCGCGCTCGACCCCGTACGAGGCGAAGGGGCGGGGCATCCGCACCCAGTCGGGTATCGGGGTCTCCGGGTGGTACTTCAGGCGCCCGTAGGAGCTGACGCGGAACCAGTCGGCGGTCTGCGGGAAGAACTCGCGGAAGCGGTTCATGGCCGTGCCCTGCCCGGGGGCGTCGGGGAAGTCGACCATCAGGTTGAGGGCTCTGATCCGCCCGGTGGAGCGGGCGTAACCGGGTGCGGTGGGCAGTCCCTCCGACATCTGCACACCCATCGTCGTGGCGATCCGGCACGGTTCCAGCGGCGAGTCCCGGGGCGCCGCGGCCACGGGGCCCGCCGAGGCGGGGGCCGGGCCGGGCAGGGTCGAGCTGGCGGTGGCCAGGCCGGCGAGCGCGAGAGCGGTCACCGAAGCCAGGGCGATGGGTCTGCGTATCCGTCGGCGGGTCTCCTGCATGCGGTCGCCTCTCTGTCCGCGCGCCGGTGCGATCGGCGCCGTGCGATCAGCCTGAGCGGGCCGCCGGGGAGGCGCGCGCCGAGTGACCCGACCGGGCGATGTGACCCAGGTCACCGCACCGCCGGGAAATAACCGGGGAACGAGTCCCCGTTTAGACGTGTGTCCGCGAAACGGGGAAAGAGTCCCCGGATCACCTCACCGGCAGGGAGAAGCGACGTGACCACCAGCACGGCTCCCGCGGGGCCCCACCGCCGTGCGCCCCGCCCGCGGGCCGACGCCCTGCGCAACCGCGAGCGGATCGTCACGGCGGCCCGCGAGATGTTCGTCGAGTTCGGCGTCCAGGCGCCGCTCGACGAGATCGCCCGCCGCGCCGGTGTCGGCAACGCCACGCTCTACCGCAACTTCCCCGAGCGCGCCGACCTCGTCCACGAGGTCGTGCTCTCCCTCACCGCCCGGGTCACCGAGCGCGCCCGCGAGGCCGCCGAGCAGGAGAGCGACCCCTTCGCCGCGCTGCGCCGCTTCACCCACGCCGCCGCCGACGAGCGGGTCGGCGCCCTCTGCCCGATGCTCGGCGGCGACTTCGACAAGGACCACCCGGAGCTGCTGGCCGAGCGCGAGCGTCTGGAGGAGGCCGTCCACGGCCTCGTCGTCCGGGCGAAGCAGGCCGGCCGGATGCGCGCCGACGTCGGCGTCGGCGACCTGATGGTCGCGCTCTTCCAGCTGACCCGGCCGCTGCCCGGGACGGCCTGCCCGACCATGGACCGCTTCGTCCACCGTCATCTGCAGCTGTTCCTCGACGGCCTGGAGACCCCGGCCCGCTCCGTCCTGCCCGGCGCGCCCGCGACCCTGGAGGAGCTGAGGCGCGACGCCTGCGGCGCGTGAGCCGCCGCCCCTGACCGAACCTTCCCCCGCCCCGTACGTCCTTTTCGCACCGTTCCGCGCCAAGAGGTGGCTACCCCCATGTCCAGAATCACCGAGACCTCCCCGCCGGCCCCGGCCGACCCCAGCCGCTGGAGAGCCCTGCTCTTCATCGCCCTCGCCCAGCTGATGGTGGTGCTCGACGCCACGATCGTGAACATCGCGCTGCCCTCCGCCCAGCAGGACCTGGGCATCTCGGACGGCAACCGCCAGTGGGTCATCACCGCCTACGCCCTCGCCTTCGGCGGACTGCTGCTGTTCGGCGGCCGCGTCGCCGACCTGTGGGGCCGCAAGCGCACCTTCGTGGTGGGCCTTGTCGGCTTCGCCGCGGCCTCCGCCCTCGGCGGCGCCGCGAGCGGCGAGGCCATGATGCTCGGCGCCCGCGCGCTGCAGGGCGCGTTCGGCGCGCTGCTCGCCCCGGCCGCCCTCTCCCTGCTCGCGGTGATGTTCACCGACGCCAAGGAGCGCGCCAAGGCATTCGGCATCTACGGCGCGATCGCCGGCGGCGGCGGCGCCGTGGGCCTGATCCTCGGCGGCTTCCTCACCGAGTACCTGGACTGGCGCTGGACCTTCTACGTCAACATCCCGTTCGCGGTCGTCGCCGCGGCCGGCGCCTACTTCGTGATCCGCGAGCCCTCCGGCGGCCGCAACCGCGCCCCGCTCGACGTTCCGGGCGTCATCCTGTCCACCCTCGGCCTGGTCTCCCTCGTCTACGGCTTCACCCGCGCCGAGTCCGAGGGCTGGTCGGACCCGCTGACGATCTCCCTGTTCATCGCCTCCGTCGTGCTCCTCGCCGGCTTCGCGGCCGTCGAGGCCGTGGTGAAGTCCCCGCTGCTGCCGCTGCGCGTGATCACCGACCGCAACCGGGGCGGCGTGTACCTCTCCCTCGGCCTCGCCGTCATCGCGATGTTCGGTCTGTTCCTGTTCCTGACCTACTACCTGCAGGTCGTGAAGGGGTACTCGCCGGTCCGGACGGGCTTCGCGTTCCTTCCGATGATCGCGGGCATGATCGTCGGCTCCACCCAGATCGGCACCCGCCTGATGACCCGGGTCCCGCCGCGCCTGCTGATGGGCCCCGGCTTCCTCACCGCCGCCGTCGGCATGCTGCTCCTGACGCAGCTGGAGGTCGGCTCGTCGTACGCGGGGCTGATCCTGCCGGCGCAGCTGCTGCTCGGCCTCGGCATGGGTACGGCGTTCATGCCGGCCATGTCCCTGTCCACGCACGGCGTCGACCCGCGGGACGCCGGTGTGGCCTCCGCGATGGTGAACACCTCGCAGCAGGTCGGCGGCGCCATCGGTACGGCCCTGCTGAACACGATCGCCGCCTCGGCGACCACCGCGTACCTCACCGAGCACGCGGCGGGCGCGACCACCCCGGCGGCGCAGAGGCTGCTCCAGCTCCAGGGCATGGTCGAGGGCTACTCGGCCGCCATCTGGTGGGCGGTCGGCATCCTGGTCGTCTCGGCGACGCTGGCGGCCACCCTGATCACCACCGGCCGGCCGGGAACCGGCGTGGTCGCCTCCGGTTCCGGCTCGGGCGCCGAGGACGAGATCAAGGTGCCGGTGATCGCACACTGACCCTTGGGGGCGGCCCACCCGCCTCCGGCGCGTTCCCCTGCCCTGGCTTCCGCCGGCTCCTGCCGGCTTCTCAGCGGAGCCAGGGCAGGTCCGCGTCCGGGCCCGTGGGCTGGAGGCCCTCGGCGACGGTCCGCATGATCGCTCCCAGCTGCTCGACCTGCTCGGCCGTCAGCCGGTCGAAGAGGGCCTGTCGTACGGCCTCGACATGGCCGGGCGCGGTGCGGCGCAGCACCTCGTACCCCTCGTCCGTCAGCCTCGCGAACTGGCCGCGCTTGTCGGAGGGGCACTCCTCGCGCACGACCCAGCCGTTCTTCTCCAGCCGGGCGACGGCGTGCGAGAGCCGGGACCGGGTGATCTTCACGTCCCGGGCCAGCTCCGTCATCCGCATCCGGCGGCGCGGGGCCTGGGAGAGCTGGACGAGCAGCCCGTAGTAGACGTGGGGCATCCCGGCGTCGCGCTGCAGCTGGCGGTCGAGATGGTCCTCCAGGAGGGTGGTGGCGTGGAGGTAGGCGCGCCAGGCGCGCTGTTCCTCGCCGCTGAGCCAGCGGGGTTCGGTCATGGATCCATGGTACGGGCACTTCTTGAAAGTTGAACTACATCGCCGTACGCTGGGTCGTAGCTTGAAACTTCAAGGATCAGCTTCGAGATCAGTTGCAGACCGGCTTCGAGAAGCAGCTTCAAGAGCCGGCTTCAAGAGCCGGCTTCGAGAGCGGCTTCAAGAGCCGGCTTCAAGGACCAGGAACGGGAGGCGGTCGCGGTGAACCCCACACAGCACACGCACGAACGGATGCCCGCGCTCTACCTCTCCCACGGCGCCCCGCCGCTCGCCGACGACCCCGTCTGGCCCGGCCAGCTCGCCGCCTGGTCCGCCGACCTGCCCCGCCCCACGGCCATCCTCATGGTCTCGGCGCACTGGGAGGAGGCCCCGCTCGCCCTCGGCGCCACCGAGACCGTCCCCCTCGTCTACGACTTCTGGGGCTTCCCCGAGCACTACTACCGGGTCCGGTACGCGGCCCCCGGCGCACCCGGCCTCGCCGAAGCCGTCCGGAAGCTGCTCCGCGCCCCCGGCACCCCGGTGCAGGACATCCCCGACCGGGGCCTGGACCACGGTGCCTACGTGCCCCTCGTCGAGATGTTCCCCGGGGCCGACATCCCCGTCCTGCAGATCTCCCTGCCCACCCTCGACCCGCGCCGCCTCATGGACATCGGCCGCCGGCTCGCCCCGCTGCGCGACGAGGGCGTGCTCATCGTGGGAAGCGGCTTCTTCACCCACAACCTCGCCGCCCTCCGCCACACCGGCGTGCCCGGCTGGTCCGCCGAGTTCGACGCCTGGGGACGTGAGGCGCTCGCCGCGCACGACGTCGACAGCCTGCTCGACTTCGAGTCCAAGTCGCCGGCCGGCCGGCTCGCCCACCCCCGCACCGAGCACTTCGCCCCGCTCTTCGTCACCCTGGGCGCGGCGGACGCGACCGGCGACCTGGACCGGGGGCGGAGCGTCATCGACGGCTTCTGGATGGGCCTGGCCAAGCGCTCGGTCCAGTTCGGCTGATCAAAGTGCCTTCTGGCCGGAGCTCCTTCTGGTGCCAGAGCGCCTGCTGATCGTGGCGCGTGCTGATCGGAGCCTTCTCGTCAGAGCTCCTCCTCGTCAGAGCTCCTTCTCGTACCAGGCCACGTCCCAGTAGCGCCCGAACTTCCGCCCCACCTCCCCGTACGTGCCGACATGGCGGAAGCCGAAGCGGGCGTGCAGCCGGACCGAGGCGTCGTTGGGCAGCGCGATCCCGGCGTAGGCCCGGTGCACGTCCTCGCCCGCGAGGGCCCGGAACAGCTCCTCGTACAGCAGGGTGCCGACGCCCCGCCCGCCGGCCGTGGGGGAGAGGTAGACGCTCACCTCCACCGAAGTGGCGTACGCGGCCTTCGGCCGGAAGGCGCTGCTCGTCGCGTAGCCGAGGATCCCGCCCGCTTTCGTTGCCTGGGCAACCAGAAGGCGGTGGGGGCCGTCTTCAGGGTGGGAGCGGAGCCAAGGGAGCCGCTGCTCCGGAGTGAAGGGCTCCGTGTCGAATGTGATCGCGGTCTCACGCACGTAGTGGTTGTAGATCTCGGTCAGGGCGGCCAGGTCGCCCTCCGTGCCCGGCCTGACCTGCACGTTGCCCGGTTCCATCGGCGCGCCCTCCCCGTCGTCGGCGGCGCAGGATACTGCATGATCGCCAAAATCCAGGTGCCGGGTGGGAATTCTGTCCTGATTCCAGTCGTTGTTTCCGTCGGATGCAGGGCACCCGTAAGGGTGTCGCGACCTACTCAGCAAGGGAGCACGCATGGCAACCCGTGCCGTCGCCCGTCGTCAGTCCTCCGCCGCGAGCGGGGACGGCGGCCGGGCAAGCAGCGTTCGCGCCGTGGGCGGGGAGATCGCCGACCGCGACCTGGTCGGCATGTACCTCGACGAGATCGCGCGTACGCCTCTGCTCGACGCCGCCAAGGAGGTCGAGCTCTCCCAGACGATCGAGGCGGGCGTCTACGCCCAGCAGATCCTCGACGGTGAGGTCGAGAGCGAGGCCGCCGGCGCGTCGCGCGAGGAGCTCGAAGCGCTGGTCGCCGAGGGCGAGCGTGCCAAGGACCTCTTCATCAAGTCCAACCTGCGCCTTGTCGTCGCCGTCGCCCGGCGCTATCCGCGCAGCGGGCTGCCGCTGCTCGACCTGATCCAGGAGGGGAACGCGGGCCTGGTGCGCGCGGTCGAGAAGTTCGACTACGCGAAGGGCTTCAAGTTCTCCACGTACGCCACGTGGTGGATCCGCCAGGCCATCACCCGCTCCATCGCCGACCAGTCCCGCACGATCCGGCTCCCCGTCCACCTGGTGGAGGAGCTGGGCCGCATCCGCCGGGTGCAGCGCGAGTTCAACCGCGAGCACGGCCGCGAGCCGGAGCCCGCGGAGATCGCCGCCGAGCTCGGCTCGACCCCCGAGCGGGTCATCGACGTCCTCGACTGGTCGCGCGACCCGGTCTCGCTGAACATGTCGGTGGACGACGAGGGCGAGACGCAGTTCGGCGACCTCCTGGAGGACACCTCGGCCGTGTCCCCGGAGCAGTCCGTCATGACCCTGCTGCGCAGCGAGGAGCTGGACGACCTCATCGACAGGCTGGACCACCGCACGGCCTCCATCATCCGCATGCGCTACGGCATCGAGGACGGCCGCGAGCGCACCCTCACGGAGGTCGGCAAGGAACACGGCCTGACCCGCGAGCGCATCCGCCAGATCGAGAAGCACGCCCTGCTCGAACTGAAGAAGCTGGCCCGCGACACGGGCTTCGACGCGGTGGCGTAGACCCGCGCCCGAGCGGAGGCGCGGGTGTCACGCGGCGTGTACGGCGTGAGCGGGGGACGTGCAGCGGGCCGTGCTCGGGACGTGAAGCGTGATGTGTGGCGCGGAACAGCGGCCCGCGCGTCTCGGGGCAGGGCCCCGCGCCGTAGATCATGCAGTCCCGAACACGGCCCCCGGAGCGGCCCCGCGCCGTAGATCACGCAGTCCCGAACATGGCCCCCGGAGCGGCCCCGCCCCACCAGCGACGGCCTCGGGGTCACCCCCGGGTGGCCGCTGCCAACCTCGCCGCCAGTTCCTCGACATACTCGATGAGCACCGCCGGCCCGTGGATCGTGAAGTCCGCGTCGACAAGCGCCAGCCGCAGCGCCAGCCACTCGACCGAGTCGGCGGTGCGGGCCCGCAGCCGGCAGGCCGCCTCCCCGTCCGCCACCGGCGCCAGGTGCGCCGGCAGCCGCGCCGCCACGAACTCCGCCGGCGCCCCGAAGCTCACGTCGAGTTCGAGCTCCGGCTGCGCCCGCGCCATCGACCGCTCCAGGAAGGCCGCCGCGTCCCCGGCCGGCAGGTCCCGGGGCGTGAAGCGCGCCCCGGTGGGGAAGGGCTCGCTGACCCGGTCGACCCGGAAGGTCCGCCAGTCCTCCCGCCCGAGGTCGTAGGCGACGAGGTACCACCGCCGGCCCGTCGACACCAGCCGATAGGGCTCCACCAGCCGTTTCGTCTCGGCGCCGTCGCCCGCCCGGTAGCCGAACCGCAGCCGTTCCTGGCCGGTGACGGCGCCCGCGAGCGCGGTCAGCGTCTGCGGCGCGACGGTCGCCCCGTCCCCGCGCGCGAGCGGGATCGTGGCGTTCTGGAGGGTGGAGACGCGGTGCCGCAGCCGGGACGGCAGGACCTGCTCCAGTTTGGCGAGCGCCCGTACGGACGCCTCCTCGACGCCCTCGATGGCGTGCCCCGCGCCGGCCCGGAGCCCGACGGCGATGGCGACGGCCTCCTCGTCGTCGAGGAGCAGCGGGGGCATGGCGGTGCCGGCGACCAGGCGGTAGCCGCCGACGGCGCCCATGGTGGCCTCGACCGGATAGCCGAGGTCGCGCAGCCGGTCGATGTCCCGCCGGATGGTGCGCGGCGAGACCGAGAGCCGTTCGGCGAGCTCGCTGCCGGGCCACTCGCGGGGGGTCTGGAGGAGCGACAGCAGATTCAGAAGTCGTGCCGGTGTGTCGGTCATGCCTCCAGGATGCGCGTCATCTAGGCCATGATCTGACCTACATGGCCCCTACGTTTCTTCCCATGAGTGCACACGACGCCGTCAGGGATGCGGCCACCACCGACAAGAGACGCTGGATCGCCCTCGCGATCGTCATGACCGCCGCCTTCATGGACCTGGTCGACGCCACGATCGTCAACATCGCGATCCCCAGCATCGAGCGGGACCTCGGCGCCTCGTTCGGCGCGATCCAGTGGATCACCGCCGGTTACGCGCTGGCGTTCGCCGCCGGCCTGATCACCGGCGGCCGGCTCGGCGACATCTACGGCCGCAAGCGCCTGTTCCTCCTCGGCACGGCGGGCTTCACCCTCGCCTCGGCGCTGTGCGGCTTCGCCGCCAGTCCGGAGATGCTGGTCTGCTCGCGTCTCCTCCAGGGCGTGGCGGCGGCGATGATGGTGCCGCAGGTGCTGTCGATCGTGCACGTGACCTTCCCGGCGCACGAGCGCGGCAAGGTCTTCGGCCTGTTCGGCGCGATCGTCGGCCTCGGCGCGGTCTCCGGACCGCTGCTCGGCGCGCTGCTGACCCAGTGGAACATCGCGGGCCTTCAGTGGCGCCCGATCTTCCTGATCAACCTGCCGGTGGGTGTGGCCGCCCTGATCCTCGGACGGAAGTTCATCATCGAGTCGAAGGCGCCGAAGGCGCTCCGCCTCGACCTGGTCGGCGTGGTGATGGTGACGGTGGCGCTGCTGATGCTCATCTACCCGCTGACGCGCGGCCGCGAGCTGGGCTGGCCGCTGTGGGGCCACCTGATGATGGCCGGCAGCCTCGTCGTGTTCGCCGCGCTCGTCGCGTACGAGAGGTACAAGACCAGGAAGGACGCGTCGCCGCTGGTCGAGCTGTCGCTGTTCCGTGTGAAGAGCTTCGCGGCGGGCATCGCGGTGCAGCTGACGTTCGGCGTGGTGCTGGGCATCTTCTTCCTGGTCTGGACGCTGTACATGCAGATCGGGCTCGGCTGGAGCCCGCTCAAGGCCGGTCTGACGGGTGTGCCGTTCTCGATCGCGGTGTCGCTGGCGGCGGGCCTGTCGGTCCAGCAGCTGGTGCCGCGCTTCGGCCGCAAGGTGCTCCAGGCGGGCGCCCTGACCATGGCGGCGGGCGTCCTCCTCTACTTCTTCGTGTCGGGCCGTTACGGGTCGGGCATCGAGCCCTGGCAGATGTTCGCGCCGCTGGTGGTGATGGGCCTGGGCATGGGCCTGATCGTGGCCCCGCTCACCGACGCGGTGCTTTCGGAGGTGCCGCGCGAGCACGCCGGTTCGGCCTCGGGCCTGATCAACACGACCGGGCAGATGGGCAACGCGCTGGGGCTCGGCCTGGTGTCGGTGGTGTTCTTCGGGACGATCGACGAGACGCGGCTCGCGGCGGCCCCGGCGGAGACGGGTGCCGCCTTCACGAACGCCTTCCAGAACGCGCTGGGCTGGGCGGCGCTGGTGCTGGCCGGGATCTTCCTGCTGATGTTCGCGCTGCCGGCGAAGCCGAAGCAGCACGTCGAGGGAGCGGTGGAGGACCCGGCGGAGCCGGTGAAGGAGCCGGCGCTGGTGGGCTGAGCGGCGCGGCTCGTACGGAGGAGGGCCCCGGCCCCCGGGTTCGCATCCCGGGGCCGGGGCCCTTCGCCATCGCTCCGTCATCTCCGCCCTCGCTCCGCCATCGCTCCGTCATCGCTTCGTCATCGCTTCGTCCTGCCGGGCGGGGCCCAGTGGGCTCCGCGCTCTGCGGATGCCCGTCCATGCCCACTTCGTGCCCGAATCCCTTTACTTCTCCCGAGTGGCGGGCGTAGCCTCACCGGTAACCACAGGTTCGGGCATGGAACGGACGTAAACCCACATGTACGCCCCCGAGCGCCAGCAAGCGATCCTCCGCCTCGCCCGTGAGAGCGGCCGAGTGGACGTGCTCTCCCTCGCCGAGGAGTTCCAGGTCACCGCGGAGACCGTGCGCCGCGACCTGAAGGCCCTCGACCGCGCCGGGCTCGTCCGCCGCGTCCACGGCGGGGCCATCCCGGCCGGGCGGCTCGACTTCGAGCCGGACCTCGCCGAGCGCGAGACCACCGCCGCCGACGAGAAGGACCGGATCGTCCGCGCCGCCCTCGCCGAACTGCCCCAGGAGGGCAGCGTCGTCCTCGACGCCGGCACGACCGTGGCGCGCCTCGCCGCCGAGTTCCCGCTCGACCAGGCGCTCACCGTCGTCACCCATGCCCTGCCGGTCGCCGCCCGGCTCGCCGACCATCCCGGCATCGACCTCCACCTCGTGGGCGGCCGGGTCCGCCACCGCACCCGCGCCGCCGTCGACGCGTGGGCCCTGCGGGCGTACGGCGAGATCCGCGCCGACGTGGCCTTCCTCGCCACCAACGGCTTCTCGCCCGAGCACGGCCTCACCACCCCCGACCTCGCCGAGGCCGCCGTGAAGCGGGCCGTGCTGACCTCCGCCCGCAGGGTCGTGCTGCTCGCCGACTCGGCCAAGCACGGGCAGGAGCACTTCGCCCGTTTCGGCTCCCTCGCCGACGTCGACCTGCTCATCACCGACAGCGGGCTCAGCCCCGAGGACGCCGCGGCGATCGAGGCCGCGGGAACGGACGTCGTACGCACATGATCCTCACCGTCACCCCCAACCCTTCCCTGGACCGGACCTACGAGGTCCCGGCCCTGGAACGCGGCGAGGTGCTGCGCGCCACCGGCGAACGCATGGATCCCGGCGGCAAGGGCGTCAACGTCTCCCGGGCCCTCGCCGCCGCCGGCCACCGCACGGTCGCCGTGGTCCCGCTCGGCGGGGCGCCCGGGGCGCTGGTCGCCGAGCTCCTCGCCGCGCAGGGCATCAGGGTCGCGCCGGTCCCCCTCACCGGCCACACCCGTTCCAACATCGCCATCGCCGAACCGGACGGCACGCTGACGAAGGTCAACGCGCCCGGCCCGAAGCTGTCGCCGGAGGAGTCCGAGACGCTGCTCGCCTCGGTCGGCCGCTACGACCCGGCGCCGGAGTGGATCGCCTGCTGCGGCAGCCTGCCGCGGGGGCTCGCCCCCGAGTGGTACGCCGAGCTGGTCACCCGCGCGCACGCGGCGGGCGCCCGGATCGCCCTCGACACCTCCGGCCCGTCGCTGCTCGCGGCGCTCACCGCCCGCCCCGACGTCGTCAAGCCGAACGCCGAGGAGCTCGCCGGGGCGGTCGGCCGGCCGCTGGCGACGGTCGGCGACGCGGTGAAGGCGGCGCGGGAGCTACGGGAGTCGGGCGCGGGGGCGGTGCTCGCGAGCCTGGGCGCGGACGGCCAGTTGCTCGTGTCCGACGACGGCGTCTGGTACGGAACGGCCGCCGTGAAGGCCGTCCGCTCCGACGTGGGTGCCGGCGACGCGTCCCTGGCCGGCTTCCTGGCCGCCGGAGGCGAGGGCCCCGAGGCCCTGGCGGCGGCGCTCGCGCACGGTGCGGCGGCCGTACAGCTGCCGGGCAGCGAGATGCCGACCCCGGCGGACCTCGACCCGTCCGCGGTCACGGTGACCGCGGACGTCCCCCTGGACCGCGCGCTGCGCGACCTGAACGACCCGAAGGACCCCAGCGAGCAAGGGAGCCCGCGATGAGCGCGATGATCACCGCGGACCTGGTCGACCTCGACCTGTCCGCCGACACCAAGGAAGCGGCGGCCCGCTCGCTCGCCGAGCGCATGGTCGCCCTCGGCCGGGTGACCGACCTGGAGGGCTTCCTCGCGGACGTGGCCGCCCGCGAGGCCCAGATGCCGACCGGCCTCGACGGTGGCATCGGCATTCCGCACTGCCGCAGCGCCCACGTCACCGAACCCACCCTGGCCTTCGGCCGCGCCCCCGCGGGCATCGACTTCGGCGCCCCCGACGGCCCCGCCGACCTCGTCTTCCTCATCGCCGCCCCCACCGGCGCCGACGACGCCCACCTCACGATCCTCTCGTCCCTCGCCCGCCACCTGATGAACGAGTCCTTCACCCGGGCCCTCCGCACCACCGCCACCCCGTCCGAGGCTGCGGCCCTCCTCACCGGCGACACCCCACCCCCACCGGCAACCCCCGACACCCCCGCCCGAACGCCGACGGGCGCCCCTACGACAACCGCCCCGGAGCCACGGGCCCCCGACCAGTCCAGCCCGCCCGCGCCCCCCCGGACCACGCCCACGGCCGACCAGGCGAGCGCGGCGGTGTCGGGTGCGCCGGGCGGGGCCGAGTCCGCCGTGCCGGGTGGCGCTGACCTTGCCGCGCCGGGCGTGGAGCCGCCCGCGCCCGGCCAGGCGGGGGCGGCCGTGTCGGGTGCGCCGGGCGGAGCCGAGTCCGCGGCGTCGGACGGGGAGGCCGCCGCCCCCTCCCGTACTGGCGGGCCGCCGGCCGCGCCCGCCGCCGACCAGGTGAGCCCGCCCGTGTCCGGTGCGTCCCCGGCCGAGGCGCCGGGCCAGGGCCCGGCACCGCAGGCAGCGGCCGCCGCGCCGGGTGGTGGCGAGTCCGCCGCGCCGGGCGGGGAGGCCCCCGCCCCATCGCGGACCGGCGACGTGCCGACCGCGCCGACCGCGCCGGCTGCTGGCCAGGCGAGCGCGGCGGTGTCCGGTGCGCCGGGCAGCGCTGAGTCCGCCGTACCGGCCGGCGAGGCCCCCGGCCTGTCGCGTACTGGCGACGCGCCGACCGCGCCCGCCGCGCCGGCTGCTGGCCAGGCGAGCGCGGCGGTGTCGGGTGCGCCGGGCAGCGCTGAGTCCGCCGTACCGGCCGGGGAGGCCCCCGCCCCCTCCCGTACTGGCGGGCCGCCGGCCGCGCCCGCCGCCGACCAGGTGAGCCCGCCCGTGTCCGGTGCGTCCCCGGCCGAGGTCCCGGGCCACGGTCCGGCACCGCAGGCAGCGGCCGCCGCGCCGGGTGGTGGCGAGTCCGCCGCACTGAGCGGGGAGGCCCCCGTCTCATCGCGGACCGGCGAGCCGCCGACCGTCCCGGCTACGCCCGCCGCCGGCCACGTGAGCCCGGCCGTCTTCGGTGTCTCCCCGGCCGAGGTGCCGGGCCACGGTCCGGCACCGCAGGCAGCGGCCGCCGCGCCGGGCGGCGCCGAGTCCGCCGCACCGGGCGGGGAGGCCCCCGTCTCATCGCGTACCGGCGACGCGCCGACCGCGCCCGCCGCCGGCCAGGCCGTCCCGCCCCTGTCGGGGGCGCCGGGCACGGAGCCGCCCGCTGGATCAGGCGAAGAGGCCCCCGCCCCCTCCCGTACCGGCGACGCGCCGGCCGCCCCGGCCTCGCCCGCCGCCGGCCAGGCCCAGGCCCCCGTGCCCGCCCCCGGCGGGTCCGGCACCGGCCCGGCCACGGACGGGGGTCCGGGGGGTACCCCCGGTTTCGGGAAGGGGTGGGGTGGGGGAGAGGAACCGTTCCGGATCGTCGCCGTCACGTCCTGCCCCACCGGCATCGCCCACACCTACATGGCCGCCGAAGCCCTGGAGCAGGCCGCCCGCGCGGCAGGCGTGGAGCTGGTCGTCGAGACGCAGGGGTCCGCCGGTTTCACCCGGCTCGCCCCGGCCGCCGTCGCCGCCGCGGACGCCGTGATCTTCGCCCACGACGTACCCGTACGGGAGAAGGACCGCTTCGCCGGGAAGCCCACCGTCGACGTCGGCGTCAAGGCCGGCATCAACCGCGCCGCCGCCCTCATCGCCGAGGCCCGCGCCAAGGCCGCCGCCCGCGACACCCACGTCGAGCCCACGGCCACCCCCACGGCCCCCGCCTCCACCCCCGCCTCCACCCCCGTCGTCCACACCGGCGAACCCCACGACGGCTACGCCACCAAGCTCCGCAAGTGGCTCATGTCCGGCGTCAGTTACATGGTCCCGTTCGTCGCCGCCGGCGGCCTCCTCATCGCCCTCGGCTTCGCCCTCGGCGGCTGGGACATCGACAAGGCCCCCTCCGTCGCCGAGCACTTCGCCTGGGGCCAGGCCGACAGCTGGGCCGCCCTGATGTTCCAGATCGGCGGCCTGGCCTTCGGCTTCCTCGTCCCGGTCCTCGCCGGCTACATCGCGTACGGCATGGCCGACCGCCCCGGCCTCGTCCCCGGCTTCGTCGGCGGCGCCGTCGCGCTCACCATCAACGCCGGTTTCCTCGGCGGCCTCGTCGCCGGCCTGGTCGCAGGCGGCACCGTCCTCGCCGTGCAGCGGGTGCCGATCCCCACCGTCCTCAGGGGCATCATGCCGGTGGTCGTGATCCCCCTGCTCTCCTCGGTCGTCGTCGGCTTCCTGATGTTCCTGGTGATCGGCAAGCCGATCGCGAGCCTCCAGAAGGCGCTGACCGACTGGCTGTCCGGCCTCTCCGGCGCCAACGCCATCGTCCTCGGCGTCATCCTCGGCCTGATGATGTGCTTCGACCTCGGCGGCCCGGTCAACAAGGTCGCCTACGCCTTCGCGGTCGGTGGCCTCGCCAGCCCCAACGAGGGTTCGCTCAAGGTCATGGCCGCCGTGATGGCCGCCGGCATGGTGCCGCCGCTCGCGATGGCACTCGCCACGACCGTACGGGGGCGGCTGTTCACCCGTACCGAGCGCGAGAACGGCAAGGCGGCCTGGGTGCTCGGCGCCTCCTTCATCTCCGAGGGCGCGATCCCCTTCGCCGCGGCCGACCCACTGCGGGTCATCCCGGCGGCGATGGCGGGCGGCGCGGTCACCGGCGCGCTGTCGATGGCCTTCGAGTGCACCCTGGGCGCCCCCCACGGCGGTGTCTTCGTGATCCCGCTGATCGGCCACCCGCTGCTGTACCTGCTGGCGATCGCCGCCGGCACGGTGGTGAGCACCGCTCTCGTCGTCCTGCTCAAGAGCGCGCGCAAGCCGCTCTCCCCCGAGGAGTCCGGGGCGGAGCCGAAGGTCGCCGTCGCGGCCTGACTCCGCTCGTGCGGGGCGGTGCGCACATGAGGGGCGGTGTGCACGCGAGCGCGTACCGCCCGCCCCTCACCACTGTCACCTGTTGACGGGTACGCCCGTCGGCAGGGCGCGCACGAACTTGTTCGCGCGGAGCGCCGCCGGGGTGGGTGTCGTCTGCTGGAACCACGGCTGGTTCCAGATGAAGTTCGCGCCCGCGGTGTTGCCGACGGTCTGCCACACCTGCCCGGTGGTCGTCACGATCTTGACGAAGGCCGTCATGCCCTGGTCCGCGAAGGCCACGCCACAGGCGTTGCCGGGGAAGCCGGGATTCGCGGGGTCGGTCATGGTCGAGACCGTGTTGGTGAGGTCCTGCCAGACGATCATGCCGCCCGGCGAAGCCGCCCTGCCCACGTACACGCGTCCACCGGTGAGCACCGCCTGCTGGTCCTCGGTGTTGGAGGGGGCGTAGAGGTCGATGTCGGAACAGGGCCCGGTCGCGCCCGTGGCCCCTGTGGCACCTGTTGCTCCGGTGGGCCCGGTGGGCCCGGTGGGCCCTGTGGCACCCGTTGCTCCGGTGGGCCCGGTCGGCCCGGTCAGGCCAGTGGGGCCGGTGGGCCCGGTGGCACCCGTCGCCCCTGTGGCGCCCGTCGCACCCGTGGCTCCGGTCGGCCCGGTCGGCCCGGTGCTCCCCGTGGCCCCCGTCGGCCCAGTGCTCCCCGTCGCCCCCGTGGGCCCGGTCGGCCCGGTCGGTCCCGTCGGCCCCACCTTGCAGGGATCGTGCCCCTCACCCGTGACCGGCACGGCGCGGACGAAGCGGTTGCCCGTCAACGAGCCGATCTTGTGGTCCAGGAACTGCTGGAGGCCATCGGTGACCGGCGGCCCCTGGTAGCCGTGTGGCGGCGGACCCTGCTGTTCCCACGGCGGCGGTCCTTGCTGTTCCCACGGCGGCGGGCCCTGGGGCTTCCCGTGCGGGGGCGGCTCCTGCTGCTCCCACGGCGGCGGCCCCTCCTGTTCCCAGGGCGGCGGCCCTTCCTGTTCCCAGGGCGGCGGGCCCTCCTGCTCCCAGGGCGGCGGGCCCGGAGGCTCCCCATGCGGCGGACGCGGGGGCTCCCCGTGCGGCGGCCGGTCCTCGCACTCGTCGTCGGGCACGGGACCGGCCGTCACGCTGCCGGACCGGCCGTCGGCCACCGGGTCGCCCCAGGCGGCCGCCGAGGGCGTGAAGCCCGTCAGCACCAGAGCGACCGAGGCGATCGCACCACCGCTCAACCAGGCCCGCCGCCGGGGCAGCGGCCCGAGCGGGGACCGGGCCCGAGCCCTTGGATCAGGACGCATGCATGCTCCTTCCTCCGCCGGCGGTCTCCAGCCGGCGCGAGTGACACAAGTGATGTCCGGGAAGCGTCCGTCGAGCTTCCTTTCCGATCATCGGATCGCGCGTGCGAAGCCTTGACGGGTCCGGGGCTGCTCTCCCGCCATGGCGTATTCGCTCTAGCCGTATGGATGCGTACGCGAAGGCGAACCCACGCGGCCGAGTCGGCGTGCCGTCGCCGCGCCCGCCATGGCCGTGCGTACGGTCGCCCCCGATCGAACCACCGGAAGCGGGGTTGCCGTGCGGCCGTCCATCTGCTTGTGCATGATCGTCAAGAACGAGGCCACGGTCATCGAGCGATGCCTCGCCTCCGTCCGGCACCTGGTGGACACCTGGGTCGTCTCCGACACCGGTTCCACCGACGGGACGCAGGACCTGGTCCGCGCCGCACTCGACGGCATGCCCGGTGAGCTCCGGGAGGAGCCCTGGGTGGACTTCGGCCACAACCGGAGCCTGAACATCGCTCGCGCCCGAGGCCGCGCCGACTACCTGCTCCTCCTCGACGCCGACCATGTGCTGCGTCAGGAGGGCCCGTTGCCCGAGCTGACCGCCGACGCCTACCTGCTGCGGCACCGGGGCGCGCTGGAGTACCGGATCAAGCGCCTGGTCAGAGGCGATCTGCCGTGGCGCTACGAAGGCGTCACCCACGAGTACCTGACCGCGGACCGCGACCACGTCCAGCGGAACCTGGACGCGCTCGTCATCGAGGACCACGCCGACGGCGGCTCGCGCCACGACAAGTTCGAACGCGACGCCCGCCTCCTGCGTGCCGAACTCGCCCGCGACCCGGCCAACCCCCGCACGGTGTTCTACCTCGCCCAGACCCTGCGCGACTCCGGCGGCCGGGCGAAGGAGGCGGCCGCCCTGTACGAGCGGCGCGCGGCCATGGGCGGCTGGGGCGAAGAGGTCTACTACTCACTCCTCCAGGCGGGCGTCCTCGCCGCCGAGTCCGGCGACTGGCCGACCGCGCAGGACGCCTTCGTACGGGCCTGGGAGTCCCGACCGCAGCGCCTGGAGGCCTGTTACGAGCTGGCCGCACGGCTGCGGAAGGCGAACCGTCACCACGCCGCCCACGCGATCGTCTCGGCCGTCCTCGACCGGCCCCAGCCGGCCGACGACGTGCTGTTCCTCCAGCCGTGGGTGTACCGCTGGGGGCTGCTCTTCGAGTACTCCATCACCGCCTACTGGGTCGGCGACCACGAGGCCTCACTCGCCGCCTGCGACCGCCTGCTCGCCCTTCCGGACCTGCCCGCCGCCTACCGGGAACAGACCCGCGCCAACCGCGAGTTCGCCGTAGCGAAGCTGGCCACAGCCCCAGACCCAGCCCTGACCCCGGCCTCCTCCCCGGCCCCGCTCCCGGCCTCCTCTGCGGTCCTCGCCCCGGCCCCGGCCTCCGCCTCCTCCCCGGCCCCGGCCTCCGCTTCCTCCCCGGCCCCGGCCCTCACCCCGGCCCCGCCCCCCGCCTCCACCTCGGCCCCGGGCCCCACCTCCGCCCCTGCTGGCGTGCCCGCTGGCCTGTCCGCGCCCGACCCCGTGTCCGTCACCCACGGTGCGTGAGGAGCCGTCCATGGGAACGCCCGCCTCCGTAACGGGCCCCGCCACCGACCCCACCGGCCGCCCCCGCCCCGCCGGCCCGGCCGAGTCCGGCGACCCGCCCGCGTCCACCGGGTCCGGGGCCGGGGGGGAAAGAGCCGCCGTCGGCTGCCGCACAGCGTGTGGCCGGGACTCGGCCTTCTCACCTTGGGATCGGGCTGTACGGAGCAGCGCCCGCTACACGGCCACCGGCACCGAGCGGCTGACCGGTGTGACGGTCGCTGTGACGGCCGCGCTGCTGGTCCGCAAGCGGCCGTAGGTCGCCGTAAGCCGCGGTAGGCCACTGTTAGACGCGGCAGGATGCCGTGGGCCACGCGACCGGGGCCGCCCCTAGCCCCGGTCGCCCTGGCGTCAGCGCACCCGGGAGCGGGACTCCATCGCCTCGCGGGCCGTGCGCTCGTCCTCGTACACCTCGCACATGTGGCGGCCGTCCGGAGTCGCCGTGTGCTCCACCTCCCACAGGCTGACCTCGCTGCCGTCGAGCAGCAGGAACTGGTGCTCGTAGAGGGTGAAGCCGGCGTCCCGGCCCCCGTCCACGGGGCACTGGCGCCCGAACGCCTGCGTGATGTGGTGCGCGAACGCCAGCCGCAGCCGTCGGGCCGTCGCCTCGCCCGGCCGGTCTGCGTTCTCCGCGCGGCGCAGCACCCGGCGGGCGTGGTCGGCGGAGTTGTCCGGCACGTACATCCGGGGCTGGGCCGGTATCGGGCGGGCGAGCAGCGCGCTCAGCAGCTCCAGGTCGTCGTTGTTCTCGTCGGCCGGCGTGCCGTCGGCCTGCTCGGCGGTCCAGCCGAGCGAGGGACCGGCCGGCAGCCGGGAGGCCGCGAGCCGGACCTCGGCCTCCTCCGCGTACAGCTCGTGCTGCTCCGCCCCGTCCCGGCCGGAGTTGTGCACCAGCTCCCAGAGGCTGAGCGCGGCACCGTCGGGGAGCAGATAGGTGTGGCGGTAGGTGGTGCGGTGCAGCGACGCACTGTGGTGCGAGGAGTACAGCGCACTGGAGTGGGCGAGCGCCGACTCCAGGCGCTCGATCAGCGAGTCGGGCAGGTCGAAGGAGTTGAGCGCCCGGCCGAGAAGGCGCTCAAGGTGGGTCTCGGTCGTCTCGAAAGGATCGTGAGAATGATCCCGCGGATCGTTCAAGAGGGTCTCCAGGCCGTCGCCACATGTCACTTGGTGCTTGCTTAACGTAGTCCCTGGGTCTGACATCGTGTCCGGCGTTCGGGAAAACGATCGGGGTCGGACGGGGAGTTCCCGATCCCTTCGTTCCTCCGTCAACTCCCTTTGGTATACCGGCAGTCGCCGGACGGTGCTAGTCGCCGGGCGCCGTCCCGTACAGCTCCCGGTACGCGGGGAAGTCCCCGGCCGGCCCCGACACGCCCTCGGAGGGCGCGAGGACGGCCTGGACGATGGCCCGGGTGACGGTGTCCGCGCCCGCCGCCAGCAGGTCGTTGAGGGCCAGCGGGCCGGGCGGCGACCCCGGCGCGGAGGGCAGCTCGCGCGCCCCCGTCGCGAGCGCGAAGACGGTGTCGCCGTCGTTCAGGAGGTGCACCGGACGGACCGCGCGCGCGATGCCGTCGTGCGCCGTCCCCGCGAGCTTCTGCGCCTGCGCGCGGGTCAGTGCCGCGTCCGTGGCGACCACCGCGAGCGTCGTGTTCAGGGGCGGCGGGGCGGATTTCTGCCGCGCCTCGGCGAGCCGCCGCAGCGCCGCCTCGTGCACGGCCGGATCGGGGTACGCGGGCCGCCCGCCGGCGAAGTAACCGCCGTACGGCACGCCCGTGTCCGGGTCGACCGCCGAACCGACCGCGTTGACGACGACCAGCGCCCCGACCGTGATCCCCGACTCCAGGACCGTGCTCGCCGTCCCCACCCCACCCCTGAGCCCGCCGACCACGGCCCCTGTTCCCGCGCCCACCGCGCCCGTCTCCACGCGCGCGTGCGGCCCGCTCGCGGCGGCCGCCGCCACGGCCGCCCGGCCCGTCGAGGCGTCCGGCCGGGCGCTGAAGTCGCCGCCCCGGCCCAGGTCGAAGACACAGGCGGCGGGCACCACCGGCACCACGTGCGCCGGGTCCGGCCCCACCCGTACCCCGCGTCCCTGCTCCTCCAGCCAGGCCATCACCCCGCCCGCCGAGTCGAGCCCGTACGCGCTGCCGCCGGTCAGGACCACGGCGTCGATCCGCTGGACGACGTTACGGGGGTCCAGCGCGTCCGTCTCCCGCGTGCCCGGGCCCCCACCCCGCACGTCCACGGCGGCCACCGCCCCGCCCTCGGGGGCGAGCACCACGGTCGTGCCGGAAAGCGCCCGGTCCCCCGGCACGCGCGCGTGGCCGACCCGGATGCCGGCGACGTCGGTGAGCGCGTCGCGGAGGGGACGGTGGACGGTGTCGTCGTGGTGGCCGTCGGGCCGCTGCCTGATGTCCTGCTGCTCCGTCATGTCCCCTGAGTAGCACGGAGCCCTGGCGCGCGGGGCACGGAGGAGCGGCCTCAGGAACGGATGTCGGTGGTGGTGCGGCGCGTCGCCGGGTTGGTGGCCGTGAGGGCCACCCCCACCGCCACGGTCGCGGCGGCCACGAGCCCGGCCGCGGGGATCGCCCAGTGCCCGGCGAACGTGCACATCAGGATCGCCAGGGCCGACACCGGCAGCACCGACTGCTGGGCGATGCCGACCTTGAAGTAGCGGGCGTGCAGCAGCCAGACACACAGCAGGAACAAGGCCGTCGGGATGGTCACGGCGGACGACGCGGCGAGCGTCGAGAGGTGCGCCTTGCCGACCGCCTCCTCGACCGCGATCTCGAGGCCCGCGCCGATCGCGGCGGCCGAGGTGAAGATCAGATAGTGGCCGTAGCCCCACAGGAAACCCTGCCGGTTGGAAGTCAGCCGGTCGTGCGCGGGCACCACGAAGTAGATCCACCAGGCGGCGAAGACGATCAGCAGCCCGCCGGCGGCGATCGGCAGCACCTCGCCGAGCGCGTCGTTCTCCGCCACCCCCGACTTCACGGCCACCGTCGCCGCCGCGACCGACTCGCCCAGCACGATGATCGTGAACAGGCCGTAGCGTTCGGCGATGTGGTGCGGATGCCAGTGCGTCGTGACGTCCTTCTCCGCGTACACCGGAACGGCCATCTCGGCCAGCGCCATCACCAGGAACACCCACGGTCGCGCGTCCTCCGGCGCGAACAGCAGCGCCGTCCACCCGACCTGGCAGGCCACCACCCCGCCCGCGTACCGTCGGCACATCGTCCGCTCGCCCGCGTCGGTGGCGTGGTGCGCGGCTCGCAACCACTGCGAGGACAGCGCCAGCCGCATGACGACGTAGCCGATGTACACCACCAGGAAGTCGTGGTCCTCGAAGGCCCGCGACACCCCGGCGGCCAGGATCAGGACGCCGGCGATCTGGACGAGGGTGAGGCCCCGGTAGAGCACGTCGTCGTTGTCGTACGCGGAGGCGAACCAGGTGAAGTTCATCCAGGCCCACCAGATGGCCCAGAAGACCATCGCGTAGTTCAGGATCCCCTCCCCGGCGTGCCCCTCGGCGACGGCGTGCACCAGCTCCGCCCCAGCCTGCGCCACGGCGACGACGAAACAGAGGTCGAAGAACAGCTCCAGCGGCGTGGCGGTCCGGTGCGCCTCGCCACGGGACCGGGCGGTGAGGGGAAGGAAGGGTTGCGTCATGCCCCACAGGACAGCAGACCCGGCCCGCGCGAGCGCGACGCGACACCACAAGCACGGGCACCGCCTGGTGGGGCGCGGGCTTTGTCGTCCTGTCGTTCCTCGCGGTCCTCGGCCTGTGGCCGCTCGGTCCGAAGGACCACTGATCCGGCCCGGACAACCGCAGATCACAGGGGTGCGCGGCGGTGGTGCGGGCGTACCCTTGAAACATGAGCACCGCCCCCGCCCACGGACCGCGAACAGCGAAGCAGTCCGACTCTGTATCCCAGTCGCAACCCAGGCCGGCACTGATCTTCGACGATCCGCTGGACCAGCAGTCCGCGGACGACACGGACCGCGGGTGGGGCGAGCGGCCTCCCTCCGGCGGCGACAGCGCCGCCGACCTCGCGCGCTTCCTCGACGAGAAGCCGCCGCACCACCTCTGACGCCGACGCGAGCCGCCGGTCAGGAGGTGGAGTGCGCCCCCGCACCTCCGCCGGCCGGCGTGTGCGTGCCCGTGTTGTTCACGGACGGACCGCGCTGGGCGACCAGATGGTCGCGGATCTCCTTGAGGACCTCCAGCTCGCTGACCTCGATCGTCTCCTGGACGCCTTCCTTCTCCTTCTCCTGCGCGGCGCGCCTGGCGAGGATCCTGGCCATCGGCAGGACCATCAGGAAGTAGACGACGGCGGCCGTGATCAGGAAGCTGAGGACGGCGCTGAGCACCAGGCCCCACTGGATCTGGATGCCCTGCATCTCGCCGTCCACGACCCGGCAGGGTGCCTTCAGGCAGGACGCGTAACCCTCCAGGGCCTTCGTCCCGAAGGCGCCCACGACCGGGTTGATGATTCCCTTGACCACCGAGTTCACGATGTTGGTGAACGCGGCACCGATGACGACCGCGACCGCCAGGTCGATCACGTTCCCGCGCATCAGGAAGGCTTTGAAGCCTTCCAGCAGACTTTCCTTCTTCTCGGCCACCAAGGTGCCTTTCGTCGCGTGTGCAGTGTGCGGAGCCATTACGCCGCGCGCGGCGCAGAGGCGTCCAATCCGTACACACGGGACGGTTACTTGACAGGCCGTGCGTGCGAATCAGCACAGTGTCACCGCCAGTTGGGATGTCAGGCCCGCACCGGCGAGTGCCGTGGCCGTCGACCGCGGCACGGACAGGACGATCAACGCCCCACCGTCCGGACGAGTCTCGCCCGGCCGCGGCACTTCGGCCACCCGGGCGGCCGAGGCCACCACCCGGGCCTCGCCGGCCGGGCCGGCCGGCGAGTGGGGCGCGGCGATCACGTCCACACGGTCGCCGGGCCGCAACAGCCGCACGGTCGCCGCGTCGGCGATCCGCACCGGAGCGGACACGAGCTGCGGGACCGGCCGCTGCGGCTCCCGCACCGGCGGCGGAGGCGGCTGCGGCACGGGGTCGTCCGCACCGGCGACGCCCGTCGCCGCGAGCGCGGCGGCCGTCATCGCCAGCACCGCCGCCGGAGCCCGTCGCCGGCGGCGCAGCGCCCTGCGCAGCCTCAGCCTTCCGCCGCGCACGCGCAGCGGGTCGAACTGCGGCACTCCGCACGGCGCGGGCACGGAGGTGGGGGTGTGGGGGAGGCAGGAGTGTGTGGTCATCAGCGCAACCGCCTGTCGTGAGCACGGGTCGTCCGCCGGACCGTCCGGCGGACCGCGTTCACCGTGCCTCAGCCGCCGAGATCCCGCTCGGGCCTGTGGATAACCGGCCGGTTGTGAATAACTTCCTCACCCGGGCGAGCGATTGCCCCGGCGATGCGGGGTCGGCGACGCTTGAGTCAGTCCGGTCCTCGCCGGCGGCCCGCCCCCGGCCGTCTGGGGCCCGGGTACTCACGAGCGGTTGCCGACCCTGCCGCTCAGGGCAGTTCGATGCCCAGGTCCCACCCGTCGTGGGCTCGTGTGCACAGGCAGTCCCGGTCGATGGTCGCGGGGAGCGCGTTCACCGCGTCGAAGAGCACGTCGCGCAGTCGGCCCACGTTCTCGCCGAACACGCGAAGGACTTCCGTGTGCGAGACCCCGTCCCCGGTCTCCGCGCCCGCGTCCAGATCCGTCACCAGTGCGAGGGAGGTGTAGCAGAGTCCCAGTTCCCGGGCGAGGACGGCCTCGGGGTGGCCGGTCATGCCGACCACCGACCAGCCCGCGGCCGCGTGCCAGCGCGACTCGGCGCGCGTCGAGAAGCGGGGCCCCTCGACGACGACCAGCGTGCCGCCGTCGACCGGCTCCCAGCCTCGCCCCCGGGCGGCCTTCAGGGCCACCCGGCGCCCCTCCGGGCAGTAGGGGTCGGCGAAGGTCACGTGGACCACGTTCGGTATGGCGCCGCCCCACGCCTCCGGAAGCGGCTCCCCGTCGAAGTAGGTCTGAGCGCGGGCCTTCGTCCGGTCGACCAGCTGGTCGGGCACGACGAGGGTGCCGGGGCCGTACTCCTCGCGCAGACCGCCCACCGCGCAGGGCCCGAGGACCTGGCGCACGCCGACCGAGCGCAGGGCCCAGAGGTTGGCGCGGTAGTTGATCCGGTGCGGCGGCACATGATGGCCGCGGCCGTGCAGGGGGAGGAAGGCCACCCGCCGGCCTGCGACCTCGCCGAGGAAGAGGGAGTCGCTGGGACTGCCGTACGGGGTGTCGACCGACACCTCGGTCACTTCGTCCAGGAAGGAGTAGAAGCCCGAACCGCCGATCACACCGATGTCCGCGTACGAGTCCGTCTGCCGTTCCGCCGTCTGGGTCGCCATGGCCGTCACCCTAGCCCCCAGGCAACGCCGAATGCCCTGCCGATCGGATCGGCAGGGCATGGGCGAAGAGCGGTGGATCAGGCGGCCGAGGTGGAGCTCGACGAGGTCGAGGCCGTCGACGACGTGGAGGACGCCGAAGAGGAGTCCGACGACGAAGAAGAGGACGACGACGAAGACGAGGAGGACTTCGACGAGGCCGGCGAGCTGCTGGACGACGAGCCGCGGCTGTCGTTCCGGTAGAAGCCGGAGCCCTTGAACACGATGCCGACCGCGGAGAACACCTTCTTGAGGCGTCCCTTGCAGTTCGGGCACTCGGTCAGAGCGTCATCCGTGAACTTCTGCACCGCCTCGAGGCCCTCGCCGCACTCGGTGCACTGGTACTGGTAGGTCGGCACTTGTCTTCCTCCTGGCACTCACACTCATCGAGTGCTAACGACGATCCATAGTGACGTATTCCGCGGGTTCAGTCCACCGACACGGGAACTCGGTGACCGACACCACGTGCCGCGACCCGGCTCGGGGTGTGGGGACGGAGCCGCGAGCGGAGGGCGACCAGGGTGACGAGGGCGAGCACCGTGCCCGCCATCGGCACCAGGAATCCGGTGCTGGCGCCGTGGGCGTCGGCCAGCCGGCCGGCGACCGTGACGGCCGCGGCCTGGCCCAGCGCCACGGCGCCGGTCAGCCAGGTGAAGGCCTCGGTGCGGGCGGAGGCCGGGACCAGGGTCTCGACGATCGTGTAGCCGGTGATCAGGGCTGGGGCGATGCACAGACCCACGACCAGACCGAGGGCGCCGAGCAGCAGGACCGAGTGGACGGACCAGAGAAGGGAGGCGGCGACGGTCAGGCCGGCGTAGCCGAGGATCAGGCGGCGGCGGGGGCCGATCTTCCAGGCGACGGCGCCCATGGCGATGCCGGCGAGCATGTTGCCGGCCGCGAAGACGCCGTACAGCAGGCCGTTGGCGCCGGGGTTGCCGATCTCCTCGGTGAAGGCGGTGAGCGAGACCTGCATGCCTCCGAAGACCGAGCCGATGCCGAGGAAGGCGATGGCGAGGACTCGGACGCCCGGGATGGACAGGGCCGAGCGATGCGGCTCGGCACCGGTCCGGCCGGCCTCGGCGCTCAGGCCGTGGGCGGGCTGGGTGCGGCGCTGGGCGGCGAAGAACAGGCCGCCGACCAGGGTGAGCGCGGCCTCGGCGATCAGGCCGGCCGCCGGGTGCACTCCGGTGCACAGGGCGGTGGCGAGGACCGGGCCCACGACGAAGGTGAACTCGTCCGTCACCGACTCGAAGGCGGCGGCGGTCGGCATCAGGGGCGTGCCGTCCAGCTTCGCGGCCCAGCGGGCCCGGACCATCGGGCCGACCTGCGGCACGGAGGCGCCGGAGGGGACGGCCGCGAGGAACAGGGCCCACAGCGGGGCGCCGGCCAGGGCCAGCGCGACGAGAAGGGAGACGGACGCGGTGTGGATGAGCACGCCGGGCACGAGGACGGCCCGCTGGCCGAAGCGGTCGGCGAGCTTGCCGCTCTGCGGGGCGAACAGCGCCATGGAGACACCGGTGGCGGCGGCGACGGCGCCGGCGCTGCCGTAGGAGCCGGTGGTGTGCTGGACGAGCAGGACGATGCCGATGGTCAGCATCGCGAACGGCTGCCGGGCGGCGAAGCCCGGGAGGAGGAAGGAGAGTGCACCGGGGGTACGGAGCAGCTGTCCGTAGCCGGGCCGCTTCTCGGAGACGACCGTGGACGCCACGGTCCATGCCTTTCTGCCGCCTGGTAGCGGGCCCGGGCACGGTGGTGCCGGCTTCGCCGAGAGCTGTCCTCTTGCGCGGAACTGCGGTAGATACCGGGGCCCACTGCGGGGGGCGCCTCGGCCGCCATACGGTCGCGCCAGCTCTGCGTCAGGCAGAGTTGGTTCGATCAGGTGTGCCTTCATGGTACAGGGAAAGGGCGTCTTCCCGCCTGGGAAAACGCCCCCGCCCCCGAATTAATGCCTCGGATTAACCGGATGTTCGCCGGGATCGGTCCCGGAACGGGTGCCGGAGGAGGTTCTGGGAGTGGTCCGGCTGGCCCGCCGCGGTGGCGCCGCCGGTGCCGAGCCAGCCGGCCAGCTTTCCGCCCTGGCCGACGGCCCGCAGCCGGCGTTCGGCGGCGTCCCTTACCGGGTCGGTCGCGACGACGAGCAGTTCGTCGCCGCGGCGCAGCACGGTGGTGGGGCCGGGGACGAAGCTCTTCTCGTCCCGGACGACGAGGGTGACGGCGGCGCCGGCGGGCAGCCGGAGCTCGGCGACCTCCACGCCGTGCATCTTCGAGCCCTCCGGGATCGCCACGGACAGCAGGTGCCCGCGCAGCCGCTCCAGGGGCGCGGACTCGACACCGAGGTCGGAGGCCTCGCCCTGGTCGCCGAGCCGGAGGGCCTTGGCCAGCCAGGGCAGCGTCGGGCCCTGGACCAGGGTGTAGACGACGACCAGGACGAAGACGATGTTGAAGATCCGCTCGCTGCCCTCGATCCCGGACACCATCGGGATGGTGGCGAGGATGATGGGGACGGCTCCGCGCAGGCCGGCCCAGGACATCAGGGCCTGTTCCTGCCAGGGGACGCGGAAGGGAAGGAGGCTGAGGTACACCTCCAGGGGGCGGGCGACCACGGTGAGGACGAGGCCGATGACGATGGCCGGCCAGAAGTCGCCGACGAGCTTGTGGGGGGTGACGAGCAGACCGAGCAGGACGAACATGCCGATCTGGGCGATCCAGCCGAGGCCCTCGGCGAAGCCGCGGTTGGCGGGCGCGTGCGGCAGCTTGGCGTTGCCGAGCACCATCGAGGCCAGGTAGACGGCGAGGAAGCCGGAGCCGTGGGTCATGGCGCCGGCGGCGTAGGCGACGACGGCGATGGCCATGACGGCGATGGGGTAGAGGCCGGAGGCGGGCAGGGCGACGTGGCGCAGCCCGTAGGCGCCCACGAAGCCGACGGTGAGGCCGACGGCGGCGCCGATGGCGAGTTCCAGGGCGATCTCGCCGACGAGGACGTACCAGGCGTCGACATGGCCGACCGTGGAGAAGGCGACGACGAGGATGACGACGGGTGCGTCGTTGAAGCCGGACTCGGCCTCCAGGACGCCGGTGACCCGGGAGGGCAGCGGCACCTTGCGCAGGACGGAGAAGACGGCGGCGGCGTCGGTCGAGGAGACGACGGCGCCGATGATGAGGGCCTGCTGCCATGCCAGGCCGACGAGATAGTGCGCGGCCGCGGCCGTGACGCCCACACTCACCGCGACGCCGACGGTCGACAGTACGGCCGCCGCGGGCAACGCGGGTTTGATCTCCTTCCACTTGGTGCCCAGGCCACCCTCGGCCAGGATCACCACAAGTGCGGCATAGCCGATCACCTGGGTCAGTTCGGCGTTGTCGAAGGCGACGTTGCCGATGCCGTCCTGCCCGATGGCGACCCCGATCCCGAGGTAGAGCAGCAGGCTGGGAAGCCCGCTCCGGGACGAGATCCGCACCGCCGCGACAGCGATGAGCAGCACGAGCGAGCAGATGAGCAGGAGTTCGTTGAGCTGGTGGACAGTCAGTGGCCGTTCCTTCCCCTTGCATGGTGACGGCACATGCATGCGTCGGCACATGGTGTGGGCATATGACATGAATCGACGGCCGGATCGTTCCTCCAGCCACCACACTTCGTTACCTTACCTAATCTTTAACGCTTTCTTGACGCCTCCTTGGTGTCCCGCCGCACGCCAGTGCGTATAAGTACGGGTCTCTTCCTGACACCGCGTCCGGGCCCTCGGGACGCTGCGCCTAAGGTTGCTCCCGTACTCCAGGACCACCCTGCCCCTCGAAGGACAGCGATGCCCTCCAACACGACCGCGCCCCCCGCCAAGAAGAAGGGGCGGCGTGCCCGCCTGATCGTCCTCGTCCTGGTCCTCGCTCTGGTCGCGGGCGTCGGATACGGGGCGTACTGGGGCGTCAGCACCGTCCGCGGCTCGTTCCCGCAGACCACGGGGACGATCCGGATCGACGCGCTCTCCGGCCCGGTCGAGGTCAAACGCGACGCCTACGGCGTTCCACAGATCTACGCCGACAACGAGGCCGACCTCTTCCGCGCCCAGGGCTACGTCCAGGCGCAGGACCGCTTCTACGAGATGGACGTCCGCCGCCACATGACGGCCGGCCGCCTCTCCGAGATGTTCGGCAAGAGCCAGGTGGGCACCGACGCCTTCCTGCGCACGCTGGGCTGGCGCCGCGTCGCGCAGCAGGAGTACGACAAGGTCCTGTCGGCGGAGACCAAGAAGAACCTCCAGGCATACGCCGAGGGTGTCAACGCCTATCTCAAGGACCGGGACCCGTCCGACATCTCCGTCGAGTACGCGGCCCTGGCCTTCTCCAACGACTACACCATCGAGCCCTGGACCCCGGTGGACTCCGTGGCCTGGCTCAAGGCCATGGCCTGGGACCTGCGCGGCAACATGCAGGACGAGATCGACCGCTCGCTGATGACCAGCCGGCTGACCTCCGCCCAGATCAAGGACCTCTACCCCGGCTACCCGTACGAACTGCACCAGCCGATCGTCGGCAAGGGCGCCGTCGACAAGATCACCGGCAAGTTCGACCCCGCGACCGAGGCCCAGGACAGCGACGACACCACCGGCGGCGGCGACTCCGCCCAGGGCGTCCAGTCCCAGCTCGCCGCCCTCTCCGACACCCTCGACGAGATCCCGGCCCTCCTCGGCCCCAACGGCAACGGCATCGGCTCGAACTCCTGGGTCGTCTCCGGCAAGTACACGACCTCCGGCAAGCCGCTGCTCGCCAACGACCCGCACCTCGCCCCGGCGCTGCCGTCCCTCTGGTACCAGATGGGCCTGCACTGCCGCACCGTCTCGGCCACCTGCCGCTACGACGTCGCCGGCTACACCTTCGCCGGCACGCCCGGCGTGATCATCGGCCACAACGACACCATCGCCTGGGGGTTCACCAACCTCGGCGCCGACGTCACCGACCTCTACCTGGAGAAGATCGGCACCGGGGGCTACGTCGTCGACGGCAAGGTCAAGCCGTTCACGACCCGCGACGAGATCATCAAGATCGCCGGCGGCGGAAGCCGCACCATCACCATCCGCGCCACCGAACACGGACCGCTGCTCTCCGACCGGTCCACCGAGCTGGAGAAGGTCGGCCAGAAGGCCCCCGTCGGCAACGCCGCCCCCGACCGCGGCACCGGCTACGGCGTCTCCCTGCGCTGGACCGCCCTGCAGCCCGGCAAGTCGATGGACGCCGTCTTCGAACTCAACCGCGCCAAGGACTTCAAGAGCTTCCGGGCCGCCGCCAAGAACTTCGAGGTCCCCTCGCAGAACCTGATCTACGCCGACACCGCGGGCAACATCGGCTACCAGGCACCCGGCAAGATCCCCGTCCGCACCAAGGCCAAGGGCTACGACGGCACCCTGCCCGCGCCCGGCTGGGACTCCTCGTACGACTGGAAGGACTACATCCCCTTCGACGAGCTGCCCTACGAGTACAACCCGGACCGCGGCTACATCGTCACCGCCAACCAGGCCGTCATCGACGAGAAGAAGTACCCCCACCTGCTCACCCGGGACTGGGGCTACGGCTCGCGCAGCCAGCGCATCAACGACCTCATCGAGTCGAAGACCAAGGACGGCGGCAAGATCTCGCCCGACGACATGCGGACCATGCAGATGGACAACCGCAGCGAGATCGCGACCCTCCTCAACCCCCTCCTGCTGAAGATCGACATCGCCGACCCGCAGGTCCGCGAGGCGCAGAAGCTGCTGGAAGGCTGGGACTACACCCAGGAGCCCGACTCGGCCGCCGCCGCGTACTTCAACGCCGTCTGGCGCAACGTCCTCAAGCTCGCCTTCGGCGAGAAGCTGCCCAAGGAACTGCGCGTCAAGGGCGAGTGCATCACCGTCCGCCTGGCCGACTCCACCGCCCCCGTCGACGAGCAGAACAAGCCCGTCCGCGAGTGCGGCGAGCGTGCCCCCGAATCCGCGCAGCCGGACGGCGGCGACCGCTGGTACGAGGTGGTCCGGCCGCTGCTCAAGCAGGAGAAGAGCGAGTGGTGGAAGACGCCGGGCGACCGGCTCAACGCCCCCACGGAGACCCGTGACCAGCTGCTCGCCCAGGCCATGAAGGACGCCCGCTGGGAGCTGACGGCCAAGCTCGGCAAGGACGTCTCCACCTGGAGCTGGGGCCGGCTGCACCAGCTGACCCTGGAGAACCAGACCCTCGGCACCGCCGGCCCCGGCTTCGTCCAGTCGCTGCTCAACCGCGGCCCGTGGAACCTGGGCGGCGGCGAGGCCGCGGTCAACGCGACCGGCTGGAACGCGGCCGGCGGCTACGAGGTGATCTGGGTGCCGTCGATGCGGATGGTCGTCAACGTCGGCGACTGGGACAGGTCCCGCTGGATCAACCTCAGCGGCGCCTCCGGCCACGCCTTCCACAGCCACTACACCGACCAGACGGAGCTGTGGGCGAAGGGCGAGCTGCTGGACTGGGCCTACGGAAAGGCCGCCGTGGAGGCCGCCACCCGGGAGACCCTGACCCTCCAGCCGTAAGCCGTGGAGACCTCGGCGCCGGCGCTCGACGCCGACGCCCCTCGGCGCCGGTCCCTGACAGCCGGCCCCTCGGCGCCCGGCCTCAGGCGCCGGTCCCACGGCGCGACAAGCCCTCAGCGCTCGAAGCGCAAGACCCCCTCCGGGGTCACCACCGCGTGCACGGGGTGGTCGTGCGGTTCCTCCGGGACCCGCGCGACCACCTCGTTCGCGTACAGGAGCACCACAAGCGCCGGATCGGCGCCCGCCCGGGAGAGCCGGGCGAGGACCCGGTCGTACGAGCCGCCGCCCCGGCCGAGCCGCATCCCGCGCCCGTCGACCGCGAGCCCCGGCAGCAGCACCGCGTCCGCCCCGACGACGGCCTCGGGCCCGAGCCGCGCCCCGACCGGTTCGAGCAGCCCGCGGCCCGCCTTGGCGAGGGACCCGGCGCCCTCGTACTCCGCCCAGTCGAGGTCGTTGTCGGGCAGGAGCACCGGCAGCAGGACCCGTACGCCCCGCGCGCGCAGCGTGTCGAGCAGCGCGCGCGTGCCCGGTTCACGCCCCACCGAGACGTACGCGGCCACCGTCCCCGCGTCCGCCAGCTCGGCGAGCTCCAGCGCGTGGTCCGCGAGGAGCCGCGCGGCACGCTCGGTGTCCTCGCCCGTCATCGCGGCTCGGGCGGTCAGCAGGGCACGGCGCAACAGGGCCTTCTCGGACGATTCCTCACGCTCATGGACAGTCACAGCGGCTCGGATTCCTCTGCTTTCGGGCGGGAGCGGTACGAGACCGGAAGGAGTCCGGAGGAAGCCGGAGGAGGCGGAGAAGCCGAGGGCATCCCCGGCCAACCCACAGCTTTCCCCGTATTCCTTCCCATACCGAACGGCTAGGGTGCTCCGCATGACTCAGACGCCGTCCCTCACCAAGGCTGTCATCCCCGCGGCCGGCCTCGGCACCCGGTTCCTCCCGGCCACGAAGGCGACGCCGAAGGAGATGCTGCCGGTCGTGGACAAGCCGGCGATCCAGTACGTCGTGGAGGAGGCCGTCGCGGCCGGGCTCTCCGACGTCCTGATGATCACCGGCCGCAACAAGCGACCGCTCGAGGACCACTTCGACCGGAACTACGAGCTGGAGGAGGCACTGAGCCGCAAGGGCGACGAGGAACGCCTCGCCAAGGTCCAGGAGTCCAACGACCTCGCCACCATGCACTACGTGCGCCAAGGCGCCCCGCGCGGCCTCGGTCACGCCGTGCTGTGTGCCGCCCCGCACGTCGGCGACCAGCCGTTCGCGGTGCTGCTCGGCGACGACCTGATCGACCCGCGCGACCCGCTGCTCGCCCGCATGGTCGAGGTGCGTGAACGATTCGGCGGCAGCGTGATCGCGCTCATGGAGGTCGAGCCCACCCAGATCCACCTCTACGGCTGCGCCGCCGTCGGCCCGACCACCGAGCCGGACGTGGTGAAGGTGACCGGCCTGGTGGAGAAGCCGGAGCCGGCCGAGGCGCCCAGCAACCTCGCCATCATCGGCCGCTACGTCCTCGACCCGGCCGTCTTCGCCATACTGCGGGAGACCGAGCCGGGCCGCGGCGGCGAGATCCAGCTGACCGACGCCCTGCAGAAGCTCGTCCAGGACGAGCGGGCCGGCGGGCCCGTCCACGGCGTCGTCTTCCAGGGCCGCCGCTATGACACCGGAGACCGTGGCGACTATCTGCGTGCCATTGTCAGACTGGCGTGCGAACGTGAAGACCTGGGGCCGGACTTCCGGACCTGGCTCCGCAGTTATGTCAGCGAGGGGATGTAGCACCTTGAGCAGCAGCGGTACGGCACCGTCGGACCACGGCCACTCCGGCGAGGGGCCCGGCGACCCCTGCGCGGGCCCGGCCCGCGGCCTGTGGTCCGTCGACGAGCACCTCGACGACATCCTGGCGGCGGTCGCCCCGCTCGAACCCATCGAGCTCCAGCTGCCCGACGCCCAGGGCTGCGTCCTCGTCGAGGACGTCACGGTGCCGGTCGCGCTGCCGCCCTTCGACAACAGCTCCATGGACGGGTACGCGGTGCGGGTCGCCGACGTGGCCGGGGCGAGCGAGGAGTTCCCCGCCGTCCTGACCGTGATCGGCGACGTGGCCGCGGGCGCCGGCGGACTGCCCGAGGTCGGCCCCGGCCAGGCCGCCCGCATCATGACCGGCGCCCCGCTGCCACCCGGCGCCGAGGCCGTCGTCCCCGTCGAATGGACCGACGGCGGTACGGGCGAGGGCGCGGCCGGCGCCATGCGCCCCGCCAGTGCCGCACCCGAGGGCGCGGCCGGCGAGGTCCGCGTCCACCGCGCCGCCGAGGCCCGCGCCCACGTCCGCGCGCGTGGCAGCGACGTCAGCGCCGGCGAGCTGGCCCTCGCGGCCGGCACGCTCCTCGGACCGCCGCAGATCGGCCTGCTCGCGGCGATCGGCCGCGGCACCGTGCGGGTGCGCCCCCGCCCGCGGGTAGTCGTGATCTCCACCGGCAGCGAACTCACCCAGCCCGGCGAGCCCCTGACCGAGGGCCGGATCTACGACTCCAACAGCTTCGCCCTCGCCGCCGCCGCCCGCGACGCCGGAGCCATCGCCTACCGGGTCCCGGCCGTCGCCGACGACGCGGAGTCGCTGCGCGCCGCCATCGACGACCAGCTGATCCGCGCCGACCTGATCGTCACGACGGGCGGCGTCAGCGTCGGGGCGTACGACGTGGTCAAGGAGGCACTGACGGCGGACGGCGAGGTCGACTTCCGCAAGCTGGCCATGCAGCCGGGCAAGCCGCAGGGCTTCGGCATGATCGGCCCGGACCACACCCCGCTGCTCGCCCTCCCGGGCAACCCCGTCTCCTCCTATGTGTCCTTCGAGCTCTTCGTGCGCCCCGCGATCCGCGCCCTGATGGGCCTCGCCGACCGGCCCGACGACCGGCGGCCCCGGGTCCGCGCCGTGCTCACGGCGGACCGGCCGCTGTCCTCGCCGGACGGCCGGCGCCAGTTCCTGCGCGGGACGTACGACGCCGAATCGGGCACCGTCACCCCTGTGGGCGGCTCCGGCTCCCACCTGATCGCGGCCCTCGCCCACGCGGACGCGCTGCTGGTCGTGCCGGAGGAGGTGACCGCGGTCGAGCCCGGCACGGAGCTCGAAGTGGTCCTCCTCGGCTGAGCGCGCCATGGTGGGGGTACGGTGTCGTCCCACACAGCGACCGGGAGTGTCACCGCCATGAGCACGCAGCAAGGACTCACCCACATCGACGAGGCGGGGGCGGCCCGCATGGTCGACGTCTCCGGCAAGGACGTCACGGCCCGCACCGCGCGGGCCAGCGGACGCGTCCTGGTCTCGCCGCGCGTGATCGAGCTGCTGCGCGGCGAGGGCGTGCCGAAGGGTGACGCCCTCGCCACGGCCCGTATCGCCGGGATCATGGGCGCGAAGAAGACCCCGGACCTGATCCCGCTCTGCCACCCGCTGGCCGTCTCCGGCGTCACCCTCGACCTGACGGTCGCGGACGACGCGGTGGAGATCCTGGCCACGGTGAAGACCACGGACCGTACGGGCGTGGAGATGGAGGCCCTGACGGCGGTGTCGGTGGCGGCGCTGACCGTCGTGGACATGGTGAAGGCGGTCGACAAGGGCGCGGTCATCTCCGACGTACGGGTGGAGGAGAAGACCGGCGGCAAGTCCGGCCACTGGACGCGGAGCGAGTCGTGACGCGCGCGGGCAAGGTGGCCGGGGCCCACGAGCACGGCGGGCACGAGCAGGAGGAGCACGCGCACGGGGCCCGGGAGGCGCACGCCCCGGCGCCCGAGCGTGCCGGAAACGCCCCCTACAGCGCCCTGGTCGTCACCGCCTCCAACCGGGCCGCGGCCGGCGTCTACGAGGACAAGGGCGGCCCGCTGATCGCCGAGGCGCTGCGGGGCATGGGCTTCGCCGTGGACGGCCCGCAGGTCGTCCCGGACGGGGCGCCGGTCGAGGCGGCGCTGCGGGCCGGGGTCGCGGCGGGCTACGACGTGATCGTCACCACCGGTGGTACGGGCATCTCGCCCACCGACGAGACCCCCGAGGTCACCCGGCGCGTCCTGGACCGGGAGATCCCCGGCATCCCGGAGGCGATCCGCGCGTACGGCCGGGAGAAGGTGCCCACGGCGGCGCTCTCGCGCGGTCTGGCCGGGGTCGCGCGGGGCACCCTGATCGTGAACCTGCCCGGTTCGACGGGCGGGGTGCGCGACGGGCTCGCGGTGCTCGAGCCGCTGCTGCGGCACGCCGTCGACCAGATCCGCGGCGGTGATCACCCCAGACCCGTGTCGGAAGCGGGCCCGGAGTCATGATCCCGTCCTGGCCCGTGGTCCTGGTGGACGGCGATGTGCTGCTCCGCCCGATAAAGATGCGTGACCACCGGGCCTGGCGCGAGGTGAACCGGCGTAACCGCGAGTGGCTGCGGCCGTGGGAGGCGACGGTGCCGCCGCCCGCGCCCGGCGGCCCGGTGGCGCAGCGCCCCACGTACCGTCAGATGGTGCGCCACTTGCGGGCGGAGGCGAACGCGGGCCGGATGCTGCCGTTCGTGATCGAGTACCAGGGGCGTCTGGTCGGGCAGTTGACGGTGGCGGGGATCACCTGGGGCTCGATGTGCTCGGGCCACGTGGGCTATTGGGTGGACAGCGAGGTGGCCGGGCGGGGCGTGATGCCGACGGCCGTCGCGCTCGCGGTCGACCACTGTTTCCGTAACGTCGGGCTGCACCGGATGGAAGTCTGTATTCGCCCGGAGAACGGCCCTTCGCGGCGAGTGGTGGAGAAATTGGGATTCCGGGAGGAAGGGCTGCGGCCCCGGTACCTCCACATCGACGGCGCCTGGCGTGACCACCTGGTCTTCGCGCTGACGGCGGAGGAGGTGCCGGAGGGGCTGGTGCGCCGCTGGCACCAGGCGCGGCGCCAGCACCCCGCCACCTGAGGGCTTATTCCAATAAGTGTTCGAATTTAATCGGCAGTTGAGCGCCAATCGATCGGAACAATCACAAAAAAGTTCAGTGATATCAGCCAGATCGTGCGACACACCGGGCCAATTGGCCGATGCCCTCACCCGAACCCCTCTACCGTGTGAGGCGTGAGCAGCAGCGGCCTCATCTACGCAGTCATCGTCGGGGCCTGGGCCGCCTACTTGGTGCCGATGTGGCTCCGCAGGCAGGACGAGCTGAACGAGGCCCGTCCGACGGAACGCTTCAGCACCGCCATCCGGCTGCTGTCCGGACGGGCGGGCATGGAGCGCCGTTACGCCAAGGAGCTCAGGGACCGGGGCCGGGCGGTGGACGGCGCGGCGCCCGACGTGGACCCGGACGCGGAGACGGAGCATCTGAGCTCGGTCGACGTCCGGGACTTCTGCGCGCCCGCGGCCAGGACGGAAGCCCGCCTGGAGATCCCCGAACCGGCCCCGGCGGCCCCCGCCCCGGCGCCCGCCCCCGCGCGGCGCGGATCCAGCGCGGCGGCCGAACGGGCGCGCAGAGGCAAGGTCCTCGCCCGGCGCCGGCGCACCACCGTGATCCTCTTCCTCGCCTTCACCGTCGGCGCCGTCGTCGCGGCCGTCGGCGGCCTGGCCTTCCTGTGGGCCCCGGCGGTGCCGGCCGTGCTCCTGAGCTCGTACATCGTCTACCTCCGCGTCCAGGAGCGGCGGCGCTTCGTCTACGTGATGGACCGCCGCAACGCCGAGGCGGCCGCGGCCCGGCTGCGCGAGAGCCGCCGCCCCGCCCCGGCCGCCGAACCGGAGTCCGCCGCCCCGGCCCCGACGCCCTCGGCGACCGTCTCCCCGCAGGAGGCGGACCGCCGTGCCCTGGTGGAGCAGACGGACCACGCCGAGTGGGTGGACCAGCAGCGCGACCGCGGCCCGGCCCGCGGCGACAGCTGGGACCCGGTCCCGGTCCCGCTCCCCACGTACGTCACCGCCCCGGTCGCCCCGCGCGCCTCGGGCGGCGTGGACATCACGGACCCGGAGACCTGGAGCTCGGCCCGCTCCTCCACGGCCGCCGACCCGACCCCTCCGCCCACCCCGGCCCCCCGCCAGCGCACCACCCCGCCCCGCACCCGCCGCGACCACGGCCGCACCCCGCTCTTCGACCAGTACGCGGACGACGACCGCCCCCGCGCGGCCAACGAGTGACCCGGGCGGGGGCCCGCGACGGCCCCCGGCTGACCTGCGAGGGAGCGGATTTCCAACTTCGCCGGTGGGGATGCTAATGTTTCACACGTCGCAAGGGCCTGTGGCGCAGTCTGGTAGCGCACCTCGTTCGCATCGAGGGGGTCTGGGGTTCAAATCCCCACAGGTCCACAGACACACGAGATCCCGTCCGATCGAAAGATCGGGCGGGATCTCGTGCTTTCGGGAAGCCTTGCGATGCTCCCCGTCCGGGACCGTGCCTCCGTCGCGTCCGCAGGAGTTAGCGGTACATGACCGATGAATCCTCGTCCGCTCTGTGGCCCTTTCAGCTGGCACCGTCGCTCACGCTGACACCACGTCGCTGGACGCAGTCACCGCCGAACACATGGGCGGTGGACGTCTCCGCGGCGGATCTCGCACTGCTCGCCGAGGGGCCCGACGCCGCTCGCCGGCTCGGGGCGCGCCGTGCGTTTCTCGGTGACACGCCGGTCAACAGACGCCTGGGAGACATGCTCCGGTGGACGCCGGAGGAGTTCGGGGCGGTGGGCTGCGTCGTGCTCGGAGCGGATGCCGTGCAGGTGTCCGCCGACACCGCGGCGACTCGCTCGTTCGGCATGGCGCTTCAGCTGTTCGGGGTGGAGTGCGTCGACGGCTTCCAGCGGGCGGTGATCATCGCCCGGACGATGGCCGAGCGCGGGCGCGAACACCTCGCGCGATCGACCGTTCGCGTGGAGATCCACACAGGTCCGGGCCGCGAGACCGCGCGCCGTCTGCACGACGAGGCCGGCGCTCTGGTGAACGCGCCCAAGGCACAGGACGGTCTGGTGCGGTGCCCGAACATCGCCCGGCTCATGGCGGCCGACTGGGAGGGGATGGGCTCCTTCGAACCTCGGCGCGGGGTCGTCGTCGGACCGCACGGAGACCTGTTCACGATGCCGGTCGTCACCCGCGCACTCGCCTGCCTCGCGGACAGTCCGGCGCCGGACGCGGTCCATCTGGCGTGCACAGAGGAGGGGCTGGAGAGCTTCTGGGGGCAGATCGGTTCCCCGCTCTACCTGAGCGTCTTCCACGAGCGCATGATCCCGCTCGGGGTGAAGCGGGCGGTGGAGGCGTGGCGGCGCGTCCACGAGGTCCTCGCCGATCTGCCGTCCTCGCGGAAACAGGGCCCCGGGCACCTCATCCGGTACGCGCCGGACCTGATCTGCTGGCTGGCCTGCCACGACGTCTTCCCGCTGGACCAGCTGCACCAGGCGAAGTCGACCTTCGACTGGTACGGCACGATCCGCGATCGACTGCCGGCGGTCACCGTCCGAAGGGCCTGCGAACTCGTCGAGCGGTACGGAGCGCTGCGGAAGGCGCGGGGCAGCAAGGGCAACTACGTCGACGAGGTGGTGCGGTACGACGTGTGGCGGGACATCCTGGCGATGGGCCGGTGACCCGGGCGGCCGCCGGCCCGTCGCGGTGGAGGTGTCAGGACACCTGCGCCTTGTTGTAGAGGTTCTGGGCGTCCGTGCCGAAGTACGGGCCGAACATGCGGTTGGGCAGGAAGGTGTAGCCGAAGCTGTTCACCGAGACCTGGAGGCCCGTGCCCGTCGCCTCGCTGAAGGAGGTGAACCAGGGGCCGCCGCTGGAGCCGCCGGTCATGTTGCAGGCGAGGCCGTGGTCCTGGGAGAGGAGGAAGTCCTTGGAGGAGTTCCCCGAACAGTAGATCAGCTTCGAGCCGTCGTACGGCGAGGCCGCCGGGAAGCCGAAGGCGTACATCGCCTTGTTGTAGCCGCCGTTGAACTGGATGCCCTGGGCGCCGGTGACCGAGGTGAGGGTGCGGCCGTTCAGCGGGGCGACGACCGCGGCGCCGATGTCGTAGTTGATGTCCTCGCTCGCCTCCCACTGCGGGGTGGTGAGCGTCTTCGTCGCCGTCCACTGGCCGTACGGGGCACTGCCGTTGTCGTACGCGGGGACGAAGACCCAGTTGGTGTGCCAGGCGCCCTGGTACTTCACGCAGTGGCCGGCCGTGATGACCGTGCTGGCGTTCTGGCTGGTGACCGCGTTGCCGGAGCAGGAGGCCGTACGGCCCTGGAAGGTGAAGAAGACGCGGCCCGAGGTCTTCACCACCGCGCCGCCGGCCGTCCAGGCGCCGCCCGCCTGCGGGAAGGCGGCCGGGGAGACGTCGGCCGCCGAAGCGGCCGGGGCGGCGGTCGGGGCGATCGTCGTCGGGGTGGCCGAGCGCGCGACCTGGCGCAGGGCGCCGGGTGGGGCCGTCAGGTCGAGGGGGGTGGCCGACCGCATGCGGTCGGGCGTCCAGAAGTTCGCGGCCTCGCGCTGGGCGGAGGCGGAGAACGAGTGGCCGGTGTCACCGGCCGCCTGGGCCGTCCCGGTGGTCGTCAGCGCGCCGGCGAACAGGGCGCCGACGGACAACAGGACGGCTGTGGCGATGCGATGGCGTCTCACGCAGGTCTCCTTCTGCCGGGGGCAGGTGGGGGAACGAGAACGGTGCGGATCGACGTGCGTGAGGCAGCGTGCCAGAGCCGGAAGGATTTGTCAGGAGCGCGTCACGAGACACGTGGGGGGAGGGGCCGGTCGGTCCGTCCCCGGCGCGTCGGCGGGACGTGGCGGTCGCGGGGTCCGCGACCGCTCAGAGCGCCTTCGCGTAACAGAGGCTGTTCGGGTACTCGCGGTAGTACCCGAACTTGGCGCAGGGCTCGTAGCCGCAGGAGGTGTACAGGCCGATCGCCTCCGGCTGGGCCGTGCCCGTCTCCAGGACCATGCGCACGCGCCCCGCGGCGCGGGCGTCGGCCTCCAGGGCGGCCAGGATCCGGCGGGCGAGGCCCAGACCACGGGCCTCGGGCACCACGTACATCCGCTTCAGTTCGGCGTCGCCGTCGGAGTAGCCCTCGTCGTTGGCGTCCTGGGTGCGCCAGCCGCCCGTGGCGACCGGGCGGCCCAGCGGGTCGTACGCCATGAGGTAGAGACCCCGCGGCGGGACGAACATCGAGGCGTCCAGGGGTGTGAGATCGCCCTCACCGTCGCCGTCCTCGTCCCCGTATCGCTCGGCGTATTCGAGCTGCACGGCGTCGTTGAGCTTGACCGCGTCGGGGTGGTCGAAGGGCATGGGGCGAATATCCATGCGAAACATCGTACAACTGTACGATTGCCCGTGTCGGTATTCTCCCGGGATGCTCACTGTGACGTCCGTGAATGTCAATGGTCTCCGAGCCGCCGCCAAGAAGGGCTTTGTCGAGTGGCTGGCCGGGACCTCCTCCGACGTGGTCTGCCTCCAGGAGGTACGCGCCGAGGAGGCGCAGCTGCCGGACGCCGTCCGTGCCCCCGAGGGCTGGTTCACCGCCCACGCGCCCGCCGCCGCCAAGGGCCGCGCCGGCGTCTCGCTCTACACGCGGCGTGAGCCCGACGCCGTACGCGTCGGCTTCGGCTCCGCCGAGTTCGACGGCAGCGGCCGGTACCTCGAGGCCGACCTGCCCGGCGTCACCGTCGCCAGCCTCTACCTGCCCTCGGGCGAGGTCGGCACCGAGCGGCAGGACGAGAAGATCCGCTTCATGGACGCCTTCCTGCCGTACCTGAAGGAACTCAAGGAGCGCGCCGCCGCCGACGGCCGCGAAGTCGTCGTCTGCGGCGACTGGAACATCGCCCACCGCGAGGCCGATCTCAAGAACTGGAAGGCCAACCAGAAGAACGCCGGCTTCCTCCCCGAGGAGCGCGCGTGGCTGAGCCGGGTCCTCGCCGAGGGCGACGGCGGATACGTGGACGTGGTCCGCGCCCTCCACCCCGACCAGGACGGCCCCTACTCCTGGTGGTCCTACCGCGGCCGCGCCTTCGACAACGACAGCGGCTGGCGCATCGACTACCAGATCGCCACGCCCGGGCTCGCCGCCAGGGCCCTCAAGGCGTACGTCGAGCGGGCCGCCACCCACGCCGAACGCTGGAGCGACCACGCGCCCGTGACCGCGGTGTACGGGCTCGGCCCGGGGCTGTAGCGAGTCGGCGGGCACGGCCCCTGCGCGCCCCCGGCGCGAGCGGGTGCGGCCCCTGGCGCGCCCCCGGCGCGAGCGAGTCGGAGCGGGCGCGGCGGCCCGGTGGGAGCGGGCCCGAGCGGCCTCGTCGGGGCTCCCGGCTCCCGGGTGGTGCTCATCGCTTCACGGGTTCTCGCGGAGCCGCCGGTCCAGGGCGAGGGAGAGCTCCGCGTCGACCACGCTCTTGGCCAGCGGGCGCAGCCGCTGGATGTCCCGCGGGTCGGCGTACGTGCCGAGGAGTTCGGTGAAGAGCTCGGCGAGCGCCTCGGCGTGCTCGCGGACCCGGCCGCCCGCCTCCAGGACGGCGGCCAGCGGGACGCCCTCGCGGACGAGGGCGGAGGAGACGTCGAGGAGGCGGCGGCTGACGTGGACGATGTCCTCGCCGTCGGTGGCGAGGTAGCCGAGGTCGAGTGCGGCGGCGAGGTTCTCGGGGGTGACCTCGCCGGCGAAGTGGTCGGCGAGCTCCTCAGGGGTGAGGCGGACCGGTTCCTCTTCCGTGGGGGCGCCGAGTTCGAGGACCTCGCCGACGTTCCGTCCGGACTCGAAGGCGGTGGTGAGGTCGGCGATGCCGTTCAGGGTGTGGCCGCGTTCCAGCAGGGCGGCGATGGTGCGCAGGCGGGCCAGGTGGCGGTCGTCGTACCAGGCGATGCGGCCCTCCCTGCGGGGCGGTGGGATCAGGCCGCGCTCGCGGTAGAAGCGCAGCGTGCGTACGGTGATGCCGGCCGCGGCGGCGAGGTCGGCCATGCGGTACTCACGCGGGGCGCCTTCGCTCTCGCCCTGCGCCCCGGCGCCCGCGTCGGCGCTCGAACCGGCGCCCGAACCGGCGCCCATCTCGGCGCCCGCCTTCCCGACCGCGTCGGCGCTCGAACCGGCGTCCGCCTCGGGCGTGCCTTCGGCCCCAGGTCCTGTGACCCCCGCCGCCCCGGCCGCCCCTGTCGCCCCGTCCGTGTCCGCAGGCTCGGCCTGTCCCGCCCGTCCCGTCTGTTCTGCCCGTTTCGCCTGTTCCCCTGATCGTTCTGCCACGCCCGCCAGCCTATGTTGTACCGCCGGTAACTTTCCCTGGCCTTACCCCTACCGCTCGGTATGCCGCTGCTCTACAGTCCCGATTGTGCCAGTGATTGCTGGCGTAATCTTGGCCGGGCGCACGGGAGGCGGCATGGCGAAGCACGAGCACGTACGGGTGGCGGTGATCGGATCGGGATTCGGCGGACTGGGAGCCGCCGTCCGGCTGCGCCGCGAGGGGATCACCGACTTCGTCGTCCTGGAACGGGCCGACTCCGTGGGCGGCACCTGGCGGGACAACAGCTACCCCGGCTGCGCCTGCGACGTCCCCTCCCACCTCTACTCCTTCTCCTTCGCGCCCAACCCCGACTGGCCCCGCACCTTCTCCGGCCAGCGGCACATCCGCGCGTACCTGGAGCACGTCACCGACACCTTCGGGATCCGGCCGCACCTGCGGCTGAACCACGAGGTCACGAGGATGGCCTGGAACGAGGACGAGCTGCGCTGGGAGATCGAGACGAGCGGCGGCTCCTTCTCCGCCGACGTCGTCGTCTCCGCCACCGGGCCGCTCTCCGACCCCAAGATCCCCGACATCCCGGGACTCGCCGACTTCCCCGGCAAGGTCTTCCACTCCGCCCGCTGGGACCACGACTACGACCTGACCGGCAAGCGCGTCGCCATGGTCGGCACCGGCGCCTCCGCCATCCAGATAGTGCCGTCCATCCAGCCGAAGGTCGGCCGGCTCACCCTCCTCCAGCGCACGCCCCCGTGGGTCATGCCCCGCGTCGACCGGGCCATCAGCGGGCCCGAGCGCTGGCTGCACCGGCAGCTCCCGTTCACCGCGACCGCCCGCCGCGGCATCCTGTGGGGCATCAGGGAGCTCCAGGTCAGCGCCTTCACCAAGCGGCCGAACGAGCTCGGCCTGGTCGAGCGGCTCGCCAAGGCGAACATCGCCCGGTCGATCAAGGACCCGGCGCTGCGGGCCCGGCTGACCCCCTCGTACCGCCTCGGCTGCAAGCGGATCCTGCTCTCCAACACGTACTATCCGGCGCTCGCCCAGCCCAACGTCGACGTCGTGGCCTCCGGTCTGAAGGAGGTCCGGGGGAACGTCGTGGTCGCCGCCGACGGGACCGAGACCGAGGTCGACGCGATCATCTTCGGCACCGGATTCCACGTCACGGACATGCCGATCGCCCCGCGGGTCATCGGCGCGGACGGCCGCTCCCTCGCCGAGCACTGGAAGGACGGCATGGAGGCGCTGCGCGGCGCGACCGCCGCCGGCTTCCCCAACTGGATGACGATCATCGGCCCCAACACCGGCCTCGGGAACTCCTCGATGATCCTGATGATCGAGTCCCAGCTGAACTACATGGCCGACTACCTGCGCCAGCTCGACGTCCTCGGCGGGCGTGCCGCCCTGGCCGCCCGGCCCTCCGCCGTCGGCGCCTGGAACCGCCGTGTGCAGTCCCGGATGGAGCGGACCGTGTGGAAGGCGGGCGGCTGCGAGAGCTGGTACCTCGACGCCAACGGCCGCAACACCACCCTGTGGCCGGGCACCACCTCCGAGTTCCGGCGGGAGACGCGGACCGTCGACCTGTCCGAGTACGAGGTGCTGCGCGTGCCCGCAAAGCCGCGGGACGAAGGCGCAGAGGCGGCCGGCAGCCCTACCGCCCCAGCGGCGGCCGGAGCCCCGGCCGGAAACGCAGCCGCGGCCGGAGCCCCATCCGAAGCCGGAGCCACCACCACCGCCTCCGCCCGCAAGAAGGAGGCGGTCCAGTGAGCCCGCGCGAGCTGACCGTCACCTCCGCCGACGGCTCCCGGATCCGGGCCGAGGTGTACGGGCCCGAGGGCGCCCCCGCCGTCGTCCTCGCCCATGGCTGGACCTGCTCCATCCGCTTCTGGGACGCGCAGATCAGGGCCCTCGCCGTCGACCACCGGGTCATCGCCTACGACCAGCGCGGCCACGGCGGTTCGCCGGAGCCGCTGGACCGGGTGGCCGGATACTCGACGGACGCGCTCGCGGACGACCTGGAGGCCGTGCTCGCAGCCACCCTCGGCCCCGGCGAACGGGCGGTGCTCGCCGGACACTCCATGGGCGGCATGACGATCATGGCCGCGGCCCGGCGTCCGCGGGTCCGGCAGCACGCCGCCGCGGCCCTGCTCTGCTCGACCGGGCCCTCGCGGCTCACGGCCGAGGCCCTCGTCGTACCGCTGGGGCCGGGTCGGGTGCGGACCCGCCTGACCCGCTCGATCCTGGGGGCGAAGGCGCCGCTCGGCCCGGTGACGCCGTTGTCGAAGAGGATCCTCAAGTACGCGACGATGGGGCCCGGTTCGGCGCCCGACCGGGTCGACGCCTGTGCCCGGATCGTGCACGCCTGCCCGCGCGGCGCCCGCCACGGCTGGTCGCGGGTCCTCGCCGGGCTCGATGTGGAGGCGGACGTACGGGAGTTGCGGATGCCCGTGGCGGTGCTCGTGGGCACCGCCGACCGACTCACGCCGCCCGCCCACTCGCGCGCGCTCGCGGCCGCGCTGCCGCACTGCACGGGCCTGGTCGAACTGGCCGGCATGGGGCACATGACGCCGGTGGAGGCTCCGGAGGCCGTCACGGCGCAGATCCGCGAACTGACGCTCACCTACCTGGGCGCCAGGGAGAACTCCTTGGAGCGGAACGCCGAGGAGCGGAACACCCAGGAGCAGAAGGCCGCCGAGAAGGAGGAGGCAGGGGCATGAGCAGGGTGAGCCTGGAAGGACAGGTGGCGGTCGTCACCGGAGGAGCCCGCGGTGTCGGTGAACTCCTCGCACGCAAACTCTCCGCGCGCGGCGCGAAGATCGCGCTCGTCGGCCTGGAACCGGAACTCCTGAAGGAGGTCGCCGGCCGGCTGCACACCGAGGCCGACTGGTGGCACGCCGACGTCACCGACCACGAGGCGATGGCCAGGGTCGCGGCCGAGGTGAAGGAGCGATTCGGCAAGGTCGACATCGTGGTCGCCAACGCCGGTGTCGCGGCCGGCGGTCCCTTCGTGGACTCCGACCCGGCCGCCTGGCGGCGGGTCATCGAGGTCAACCTGATCGGCGGCGCCGTGACGGCCCGGGCGTTCCTGCCCGTCCTCATGGAGTCCCGCGGGTACTTCCTGCAGATCGCCTCGCTCGCCGCGATCACCCCGGCGCCGATGATGACGGCCTACTGCGCCTCCAAGTCCGGCGTGGAGGCCTTCGCGCACAGCCTGCGCGCCGAGGTCGCGTACAAGGGAGTGAAGGTCGGCGTCGGCTACCTCTCCTGGACCGACACCGACATGGTGCGGGGCGCCGACCAGGACGACGTGATGCGCGAGCTGCGCTCCCGGCTGCCCTGGCCGTCGAACCGCACGTATCCGCTCGGCCCGGCCGTCGACCGGATCGTCGCGGGCATCGAGCGGCGCTCCGCCCATGTGTACGCCCAGTGGTGGCTGCGCGGGATGCAGTCCACGCGCGGCTATCTGCCGGGGATCATCGCCGCCGTCGGGCAGCGCGAGATGAGGCGCTTCGAACCGCGCCTCGGGTCCGTCTCCAAGGGGCTCGTGGGCGCCGGCGGAGCGGCCGACGAACAGGAGCGCAACGCCCCTCGGTGACCGTCCGTATGTGATCGAAATGCGCAGAGTGTCCTGACATGTCAGTCTGGACGAGGTCCAGGGGCGAACACCCGCCCCGTTCCCCTCACACCCGTCTAGGAGTGAATCTTCATGGGCATCAAGGACGACATGCAGAACAAGGCGCAGCAGGCCAAGGACAAGGCGCGGAGCGCCAAGGACGAGGCGTCCGAGCGCGCCTCCCAGGCCAAGGACCGTCTCCAGGAGAGGCGTGACCGGGCCCAGCGGGAGGACCAGGACCGCCAGGGCCAGGACTACCAGGTCTGAGCGAGGGCTTCAAAGCCTGACGCCTGTTCTGTAGGAAGGCGCACCCGGGACGCCGGGTGCGCCTTCGCGTCGTCTGCCGCACCCTCGTCGGAGTCGACTTTTTCCACAGGCGGGTCGGCTGTGGATAACCTGCGGCACGGAACGGGGAAGTTACGTACCGTGATGCCCATGGCCGTTACCGAGCTCGTCATCGAGCGACTGCGATCCGATCACGCGCCCGCCCTGCTCGCCTTCGAGCGGGAGAACCGGGCCTTTTTCGCCGCCTCCGTGCCCGACCGTGGAGACGCGTATTTCTCCGAGTTCGACGCCCTCCTCAAGGAGCTGTTGGCGGCGCAGGAGGCGGGTGAGATCCATTTCCACGTCCTGGTGGGGCGGGACGGGGAGATATTCGGCCGGTTCAACCTGGTCGACGTCGATGAGGAGGAGGGGACCGCCGACCTCGGCTACCGGCTCGCCGAGAAGGCGACCGGGCGCGGGCTCGCCACCCGCGGCGTGCGGGAGGTGTGCCGCAGAGCCGCCGAGGAGTACGGGCTGCGCCGGCTGACCGCCCGCGCCGCGCTCGACAACGAGCCGTCCCGGGCCGTGCTCGCCCGGGTCGGTTTCGGTGCGGTCGGGAGCGTGACGCTGGACGGCGACCAGCCGGGCACGGTCTACGAGTTGGACCTCGGGGGCAGTTTCGGCCGGGAGCGGTCCGGCACCGCCTCGTAGCCGGGAGGGCTCGCGGCCGGGTTCTCCTCCAGGAGGGCGAGGGCCACGTGGACGGCGTCGTCGAGCTGGGCGTGCCGGCCCTCGGCCCAGTCGAGGGGGGTGCGCAGGATTTCGAGGTCCGGTGCCACGCCGTGGTTCTCGATGGACCAGCCGTATTCGGGGAACCAGGCCGCGTTCATCGGGACGGTGATCTGGGTGCCGTCGCCGAGCCGGTGGCGGCCCGTCATGCCGACGACCCCGCCCCAGGTGCGCTGGCCGACGACGGGGCCCAGGCGGAGCAGTTTGAAGGCGGCGGTGATCATGTCGCCGTCGGAGGAGGTGGCCTCGTCGGCGAGGGCGACGACGGGGCCGCGCGGAGCATTGGAGGCGTAGCTGACGGGCTGGGCGTTACGGGTGAGGTCCCAGCCCAGGATCTTGCGGGTGAGCTTCTCTATGACCAGCTCGCTGATGTGGCCGCCGGCGTTGCCGCGGACGTCCACGATGAGGGCCGGCCGGGAGACCTCCATGCGCAGGTCGCGGTTGAACTGGGCCCAGCCGGAGCCGCCCATGTCGGGGATGTGGAGGTAGCCGCAGCGTCCGCCGCTGACCTCGCGCACGACGGCGCGGCGCTTGGTCACCCAGTCCTGGTAGCGCAGCGGCCGTTCGTCGACCAGCGGCACGACGGCGACCCGGCGGGCGGGGCCCCCGCCGTCGGCGGGGCTGAAGGTGAGTTCGACGGTGGTGCCGCCGGTGCCGGCGAGGAGGGGATAGGGGCCGGCGACGGGATCGACGGGGCGGCCGTCGACATGGGTGAGGACCGCGCCCTCGCGGATGCCGGTGCCGGCGAGCGGCGAGCGGGCCTTGGAGTCGGAGGAGTCGCCGGGCAGGATCCGCTTGACCACCCACCGCCCGTCCCGGGGCACGAAGTTCGCGCCGAGCAGGCCCTGGGGGCGCTGGTAGTGCGGGGGGCCCTCATTGCGGCGGGCGGGGGTGACATAGGCGTGGGAGGTGCCCAGCTCGCCCATGACCTCGCGCAGCAGGTCGGCGAACTCGTCGGGGGAGGCGACCCGTTCGACCAGGGGCCGGTACTGGTCGAGGACGGCGGTCCAGTCGACGCCGCCCATGTCCGGTTCCCAGAAGTAGGCGCGGACGATCCGGCCCGCCTCGTCGAAGGCCTGCCGCCACTCGGCGGCCGGGTCGACCTCGTGCACGATGCGCCGCAGGTCCAGATAGACGGTGCTGTCGCCGTCGCCGGACTCGGTGGCGGGGACGGCCCGCAGCTCGCCCTCGTCGACGACGACCAGCCGGGAGCCGTCGCCGCTGACCGCGAACCAGTCGAGGTGGTCGACGAGTTCGGTCTTGCGCGCCTTGGTGATGCTGTAGTGCTCCAGGGTGGGCCGGGGCGAGGGGTCGGACGGGTTGGCGAAGGTCTCGCCGAGCGCGCCGGAGATCGGCCAGCGCAGCCAGACGAGGCCGCCGCCGGCGACCGGCTGCAGCCCGGAGTACTTGGAGGCGGTCACGGGGAAGGGGGTGACCCGGTCGGCGAGGCCCTCGATCTCGACGGTCACGGTGCCGTCGCCGGCGCCCGCCTCGTCGTCGACGGGGTCCATGCCGCCGGCCGCGGGCCGCCCGTCGGGAAGGAGCGCGAAGGGAGAGGGGGTCGCGGAGGAGAGCGGGACGAGATAGGGGCGGCAGCCCAGCGGGAAGGACAGGTCGCCGGTGTGCACGTCGTACACCGGGTCGAAGCCGCGCCAGGAGAGGAAGGCGAGATAGCGGCCGTCACGGGTGAAGACCGGACTCTCGTCCTCGAAGCGGCCGTTGGTGACGTCCACGATGGTGGGGGCGCCGGGGCCGGAGATGCGGGCCATCTTGATGGAGCGCAGGGAGCGGCCGATGCCCGGGTGGGACCAGGTCAGCCAGGCGCCGTCGGGGGAGAACGCGAGGTCGCGGACGGGGCCGTTGACGGAGCGGATCAGCTCCGTCACGACGCCTTCGCCGGGATCCTGGGGCGGAGGGGCGTTCTCGGCCCGGGAGGTGCTGTCGGCCCTGGTGGCGTCCTCCGCTCCGGAGGTGCCCTCGGTCCGGGCGTCGGCCCTGGTGGCGCCCTCGGCCCCGGTGGCGTCCGCGTCCTCCGCCCCGGAGGCACCCTCGCCCGGGGAGGCACCCTCGCCCGGGGAGGCGCCCTGCACCCCGGGGTCCCCCTCGGCCCCGGTGGCGTCCTCCGCCCCGGAGGTGCCCTCGCTCCCTGAGGTCTCCTCCAGCTCCTCCGGGATCGTGGCGGCGGCCTCGTCCTCGGAGACGGTGATGAGGAGCAGTCGGCCGTCGCTGGAGGCGATGGCGAGGCGTTCGCCGTCGGGGTCGGAGACCAGTTCCTCGACGCGGCCCAGTCGGCCGGAGGCGAGTCGGCGGGGCGGGCGGTCGCCGGTGGCCCGGGGCAGGGAGGCGATCTCGATGGCGTCCTCGCCCTCGGCGTCGGTGACGTAGGCGACCTGGCCGCCGCTGCCCAGCATCTCGGGGAGCCGGACGCGGACGCCGGGGGTGTCGACGATCGTGCGGGCGGGGCCGTCGCGGTGGGTGAGCCAGTAGAGGCTGCCGCGCACCGAGACGGCGCTGGCCCGGCCGGTCTCGTCGACGGAGAGGGCGTCCACGTGGTGGGAGGCGGGCACCTGGTAGGGGCGCCGGCCGGTGCGCGGTCCGCCGAGCCGGACATCGAGGCGGCGCGGCCGGGACGTCGCGGTGAGTTCGTCGACGATCCACAGTTCGCCGGCGCACTGGTAGACCACGCGCCGGCCGTCGCTGGAGGCGTTGCGGGCGTAGAACTCGTCGTGGTCGGTGTGGCGGCGCAGGTCGGTGCCGTCGGGCAGGCAGGAGTAGAGGTTGCCGATGCCCTCGTGGTCGGAGAGGAAGGCGATCCGCTGCCCGCCCTCGGCGGCGGGCGCGGCGACGAACATGGGGGTGTCGAGATGGCCTTCGAGGTCGGGGAGCAGTCGTTCGCCGTGCAGCCACAGCCGGCCCATGGCGCCGCCCCGGTAGCGCTTCCAGGAGGCCGGTTCGTGCGGCGGGGTCCCGGTGAGCAGCAGCGTGCGGCGCTGTCCGTCGAGGTCGGCGACGGCGATGTCGTGGACCGGGCCCCAGGGCATCCGGCCGCCGGGGGAGCCGTCGGTGGGCACGGTGTAGGCCCAGGAGAAGTACGAGAAGGGCTGGCCGTGCGAGGAGACGGCGAGGATGTCGGACCGCCCGTCCTCGCCGGGGGGCGACCAGCCGCAGACCCGGGTGTCGAGGGAGCCCCAGTAGGTGAGCCGCCGGGAGGGCCCGCCGTCGACGGGCGCGAGGTGGATCTCCGGGTCGAGGCTGCGCCAGCTCGTGTACGCGATGTGTCTCCCGTCGGGGGAGAAGCGCGGATGGCCGACCCGGGTCCGGTCGGCGGTGATCCGCCAGGCGCGGCCGGGGCGGCCGCCCTCGGGGACGAGGGGGGAGACCCAGAGGTCGTCCTCGGCCGCGAAGCACAGCAGCTCGCCGTGGAGGTGCGGGAAGCGCAGATACGCGAGGTCGTCACTCACCTCCTCATGCTTTCCGCGTCGAGGGGGCGCGGCAACTCGTACGTACGTCCCGTGTACGGGCCACCGTTCCTTCCGGCTGTGGCTCAGGGCCTTCCGGCTGTGGCCCAGGCCACGTACGAAACGGTTTCGTTTCGCTGAGTCCCCGGGTATCGTCGTGGTGTACGAAACCGTTTCGTTCGCTGACCGACGTCGGACAGGAGGCCGGGCATGGCCCGCAGCAGGCTCACCCCCGAACGGGAGGGCGAGCTGTACGAAGCCGTGCTCGACCTGCTCCGTGAGGTCGGCTACGACGCCCTCACCATGGACGCCGTCGCCGCCCGCACCCGGTCCAGCAAGGCCACCCTCTACCGCCAGTGGGGGAGCAAGCCCGAGCTCGTCGCCAGGGCCCTGCGCCACAACAAGCCGGTCTCGCTCGCCGAGATCGACACCGGCAGCCTGCGCGGCGACTTCCGGGCCATGCTGGAGCGGACCGACGACTGCCAGATGGAGAAGGACTCCGCGCTGATGCGGGGCCTGGTCCATGCCGTCCACGACAACCCCGAACTGCTCCAGGCGCTGCGCGAGCTGCTCATCGAACCCGAGATGACCGGCCTCGACGACCTGCTGGACCGAGCCGTCCGGAGGGGCGAGGTCGACGCCGGCAACCCGGCGCTGAAGCTCGTGCCCCACATGCTGATCGGAGCGTTCATCGCCCGCCCGCTGATCGACGACCAGCCGGTGGACACCGCGTTCCTCCACGCCTACGTCGACGCCGTCGTGCTCCCCTCACTCGGCGTCTGACCCGGACAGTCCCCGCACCGCAACCGCACCACCCCGCACCACCCGCACCACCTGACGCTGCGCACCGCTCACGCCGTCGGGCCGGCTCCCCATGCCCTGTCCCACCAACACCGGGAGTACGCCCCCGTGGCCACGTTCCTCTACAAGCTCGGCCGCTCCGCCTTCCGGCGGCGACGGCTCGTCGCCCTCCTCTGGGTGGCCCTGCTCGCGCTCGCCGGCGTCGGCGCCGCGACCGCGCCCACCGCGACCTCCAGCTCCTTCTCCATACCCGGCACCGAGGCCCAGCGCGCCTTCGACCTGCTCGAAGAGCGCTTCCCTGGCGGCAGCGCCGACGGCGCCACCGCCCGGGTCGTCTTCAAGGCCCCGGCCGGCCAGAGCATGCGGGACCCCGCCAACAAGGCCAAGGTCGACAAGACCGTCGCCGCGCTGAAGACCGGCTCCGACCAGATCGCCCAGGTCACCGACCCGTACACCGCCAAGACCATCTCCCGCGACGGCTCGACCGCCTATGTCTCCGTCGCGTACAAGGTCAACGCGATGGAGCTGACCGAGGAGACCCGTCAGGCGCTCCGGGAGACCGGCGAGGCCGCGCAGGGCCAGGGCCTCACCGTCGAGATCGGCGGTGACGCGCTCCAGAGCATCCCGGAGACCGGCGCCGGAGAGATCATCGGCGTGATCGTCGCGGGCATCGTGCTCGTCATCACCTTCGGCTCGCTCGTCGCCGCCGGACTGCCGTTGCTCACCGCGATCATCGGCGTCGGCATCGGCGTCTCGACGATCACCGCGCTCGCGAGCGTCCTGGACCTCGGTTCCACCACCTCCACCCTCGCGATGATGATCGGCCTCGCGGTCGGCATCGACTACGCCCTGTTCATCGTCTCCCGCTACCGCGCGGAGCTCGCCGAGGGCCGCGAGAAGGAGGAGGCCGCCGGGCGCGCCGCCGGCACCGCCGGTTCCGCCGTCGTCTTCGCCGGCCTCACCGTGGTCATCGCCCTGGTGGGCCTGGCCGTCGTCAACATCCCGATGCTCACCAAGATGGGCTTCGCCGCGGCCGGCACGGTCGTGATCGCCGTCCTGATCGCCCTCACCCTCATACCCGCCCTGCTCGGCTTCGCCGGCGACAAGGTCGTCGGCCGCAAGCAGCGCAAGGCCGCCCAGGCCGCCGAGACCGCCGCCCAGGCCGCCGAGACCGCCGCCCCCGGCAAAGCCGCCCCCGCATCTGCCGAGGCGAAGGCCAACGCCGGCACCCGCTGGGCCCGCTTCGTGCTTCGCCGCCCGCTGATGGTGCTGCTCGTCGGCGTCCTCGGCCTCGGCGCCATCGCCGTGCCCGCCGCCTCCCTGGAGATGGGCCTGCCCGACGACGGCGTGAAGCCCGTCTCCGCCACCGAGCGCCGTGCCTACGACCTGCTCTCCGACGGCTTCGGCCCGGGCTTCAACGGCCCGCTCCTCGTGGTCGTCGACGGCGACAGGGCCGCCGCCGACCGGACCGTGTCCGCGATCAAGGGCCTGGAGGGCTGGGCGCACGTCACCCCGCCCACCCCGAACAAGGCCGGCGACACCGCGATGATCACGGTCGTCCCCGAGGACCGTCCGTCGTCCGTGCGGACCGAGGAGCTCGTCCACGACATCCGCGGGGCGACCGGCGACGACGTCCTGGTCACCGGGGCCACCGCGATGAACATCGACTTCTCGCAGAAGATGAACGACGCCCTGCTGCCCTACCTGGCGCTCGTCGTCGGACTCGCCTTCCTGCTCCTGATGGTGGTCTTCCGCTCGGTCCTCGTCCCGCTGAAGGCGGCGCTCGGCTTCCTGCTCTCCGTGGTCGCCGCCCTCGGCGCGGTCGTCGCGGTCTTCCAGTGGGGCTGGCTGGGCAGCCTGTTCGGGGTCGAGCAGACCGGCCCGATCATGTCGATGATGCCGATCTTCATGGTGGGCGTCGTCTTCGGCCTCGCGATGGACTACGAGGTGTTCCTGGTCACCCGGATGCGCGAGGCGTACGTCCACGGGGCCCGCCCCGGCGAGGCGATCGTCACCGGCTTCAAGCACGGCGCCCGGGTGGTCACCGCCGCCGCGGTGATCATGATCGCGGTCTTCGCGGGCTTCATCGGCTCCAGCGAGCAGATGGTGAAGATGATCGGCTTCGGACTCGCCGTCGCCGTCCTCTTCGACGCCTTCGTGGTCCGTATGGCGATCGTCCCGGCCGTGCTCGCGCTCCTCGGTCACAAGGCCTGGTGGCTGCCGAAGTGGCTCGGCCGCGTGCTGCCGAACGTCGACGTCGAGGGCGAGGGCCTCGCGACCGCCGCCGCCCCCGGCACCCCGGCCGAGAAGGAGCTGGTCAGGGCCTAGCCGGCCGCACAATCAGCCGTACGGGCTCCGGTCCGTACGTGCCGGGCCGTACGAGCCCGAGGCCGTCGGACTCCGGGGCCGCCGCGCGAGCGGGTGGTGGCCCCGGGCCGCGCCGGGACCTGTGGGGACGGGGAGCCGACGCGGCGCGTACGCCGTCAGCGTGCCGACATCGGCGCGCCGACGGCGTACGTGTGCTTGAGGAAGCGCAGCAGCGCGGTCGTGTCGAACTGCACGACCGCGACCCCGTCGTCCGTGTGGAACTCCACGATCGTCTGGACCCGGCCGCACGGCCACACGCCTATGTCGCCGCGCCGGGCGGGCGCGCGCAGCCCGGTCTCCAGGAGGGCGCGGGGGAAGGACCACTCGATGTCGCCGGGGAAGACGAACCGTACGGTGGCGGGCTGGAAGTCGGGGTCGAAGCGGAGGGCCACCGGCACGGGCCGGGAGAGCGGCGCGTCGCTGATGATCCGGCCCTTGGCGTGGTCCTCGACTGCGTGGTCATCGGCGGCGCGGGGCATCGGTCGGCTCCTCACACTCGGCACTCACAGGCGTACACCTGTCAGACGTACCCATTAGTCCCTAATGTCCCATTCTTTCCCGGCGTGCGCCCGAGGGGGATCCTCTTCACCTGACCCCCGAGCGCTCTTGCAAACCATTCGCAGGAGCGCTCATCATTCGGACGTGCACGTACCTGACGGATTCATCAACGCCCCCGTATCGGCCGCAGCCGGTGTCGTCGCCGCCGGCGCCGTCGCCGTCAGCCTGCGCGGAGCCCGCAAGGAGCTCGACGAGCGGACCGCCCCGCTGGCCGGTCTCGTCGCCGCCTTCGTCTTCGCCGTACAGATGCTCAACTTCCCCGTCGCGGCCGGAACAAGCGGGCACCTCCTCGGCGGCGCGCTCGCGGCGATCCTCGTCGGGCCCTACACCGGCGTCCTGTGCATAGCCGTCGTCCTGCTCATGCAGGGCGTCCTCTTCGCCGACGGCGGCCTCACCGCGCTCGGCGTCAACATCACCGTCATGGGCGGCGTCACCGTCCTCGTCGCCTACGCCCTCTTCCGCGGCCTGGTCCTGCTGCTGCCCCGCACCCGCCGCTCGGTGACCGTCGCCTCCTTCGTCGCCGCGCTGGTCTCCGTACCGGCCGCGGCCGCCGCCTTCACCCTGATCTACGCGATCGGCGGCACCACCGACGTACCGCTTCCCAAGGTCCTCACCGCGATGGTCGGCGTGCACGTCCTCATCGGCATCGGCGAGGCCGTCATCACCATGCTCACCGTCGGCGCGGTCATCGCCGTCCGCCCCGACCTCGTGTACGGCGCCCGCGGCCTGAGCGCCCCGCTGAAGCTGCGCGTGGACGGCGAGCTCGTCGACGCGGCGCCCGCCGTCCCCGAGCCCGTCCCGGCCCGTTCCCCGAAGAAGCTGTGGATCGGTGGCGTCGTCACCGCCCTCGTCCTCGCCGGCTTCGTCTCCTTCTACGCCTCCGCGAACCCCGACGGCCTGGAGAAGGTCGCCGCCGACAAGGGCATCGACGCCAAGGTGCGGCCGCACGCCGCCGCCGAATCCCCGCTCGCGGACTACGGCGTGAAGGACGTCGACAACGCCCGCCTGTCCGGCGGCCTCGCCGGCGTCATCGGCGTCGGCGCGACCCTGGCCGTCGGCAGCGGCGCCTTCTGGGCCGTCCGCCGCCGCGACCAGCGGACCGGGGCGCAGCTCTGACATGGGTGCGGGGCACGCGCACAAGCTCTACCGGCGAGGGGACTCGCCGGTCCACCGGCTGCCCCCGCACACCAAGCTCGCCGCCGTCTTCGCCTTCGTCGTCGTGGTCGTCGCCACGCCCCGCGAGGCGATGTGGGCCTTCGGCCTGTACGCGCTGCTGCTCGCCGCCGTCGCGGGCCTGGCCCGCGTTCCGGCGGGCTTCGTCCTGCGGCGGCTGCTGATCGAGATCCCGTTCGTGACCTTCGCGCTGCTGATGCCCTTCGTGGTGCCCGGCGAGCAGACGGACGTCCTCGGCGTCCAGCTGAGCGTGCCCGGACTGTGGGGCGCCTGGAACGTCCTCGCCAAGGGCACCCTCGGCGTCGCCGCCTCCGTCCTGCTCGCCGCCACCACCGAACTGCGCGCCCTGCTCCTCGGCCTCCAGCGCCTGGGGCTGCCTGCGCTGCTCGTCCAGATCGCGTCCTTCATGATCCGGTACGGCGACGTCATCACCGACGAGATGCGCCGCATGTCGATCGCCCGCCGCTCGCGCGGGTTCGAGGCCCGGGGCGTACGGCACTGGGGCGTCCTCGCCAAGACCGCGGGCGCCCTCTTCATCCGCTCGTACGAACGCGGGGAACGGGTGCACCTGGCCATGGTCAGCCGTGGCTACACCGGCTCGATGCCCGTCATCGACGAGGTCGCCGCGACCGCCGCCCAGTGGCGGCACGCCGCCGCGCTCCCGGTCGCCGCCCTGCTGGTCTGCCTCCTGGGCTGGACGCTGTGAGCCCCGCGGATCCGCCGCCTCGGACGGACACTGTGACCCCCGCTGATCTGCCTCCTCGGACGGACGCCATGACCCACCCCTCCCACCCCTCTCCCCCCTCCCTGGACGTCCGCGGCCTCGCCTACGCCTACCCCGACGGGCACCAGGCCCTCTTCGGCGTGAACCTGACCGTCGGCCGCGGCGAGCGGGTCGCCCTGCTCGGCCCCAACGGCGCCGGCAAGACCACCCTCGTCCTCCACCTCAACGGCATCCTCACCGGCGGCGCGGGCTCCGTCACCGTCGCCGGGCTGCCCGTCGGCAAGCAGCACATGGCCGAGATCCGGCGCCGCGTCGGCATCGTCTTCCAGGACCCCGACGACCAGCTGTTCATGCCGACCGTCCGCGAGGACGTGGCCTTCGGCCCGGCGGCGGCCGGTGTGCGGGGCGCCGAGCTGGAGGCGGTCGTCCACAAGGCGCTGGCCCGGGTCGGCATGGCGGAGTTCGCCGACCGGCCCCCGCACCACCTCTCCTTCGGGCAGCGGCGCCGGGTCGCCGTGGCGACCGTCCTCGCCATGGAGCCGGAGATCCTCGTCCTCGACGAGCCGTCCTCCAACCTGGACCCGGCCTCGCGCCGCGAGCTCGCCGACGTCCTGCGCTCCCTGGACGTCACCGTCCTCATGGTCACGCACGACCTGCCGTACGCCCTGGAGCTCTGCCCGCGCTCGGTGATCCTCAGCGAGGGCGTGATCGCCGCCGACGGGCGGACCCTCGACATCCTGGCCGACGAGGAGCTCATGGCCCGGCACCGCCTGGAACTGCCGTACGGCTTCGTGCCGAGCTCGGTGGCCTGAACCGGGGGGCCTGCGCCTGGAACCGGGGGCCCCGCGCCCGGGACCGCCGTGCGCCCGGCCTGCGCCCGGCCCGAGACCGCCGGACGGGCCCCGGAATCGGCTCGGGTCGCTCCCCGTTGCACCATGGGGAGTCGGTCGTACGAGAGAAAGAGTGGACCAGGTGGACGTCCAGGGCACGGTGGCGGCGGGATTTGAACCGGTCAGGGACGCGTTCCTGCGCAACTTCGAACAGCGCGGCGAGCGGGGCGCGGCAGTCGCGGTGTACCGGGACGGCACGAAGGTCGTCGACCTATGGGCGGGCACGAGGGACGCCGACGGCGGGGAAGGGGCCGGCGAGGCGCCGTGGGCCGTGGACACCGCCCAGGTCGTCCGCTCGGCCACCAAGGGCGTCGCCGCCGCCGTCCCGCTGCTTCTGCACCAGCGCGGCCAGCTGGACCTGGACGCCCCGGTCGCCACGTACTGGCCCGAGTTCAAGGCGGCCGGCAAGGACCGGGTGACGGTACGGCAGCTGCTCGCCCACCGGGCGGGCGTGCCCGTCCTCGACCGCCCGCTGACCCTCGCCGAAGCCGTCGACCTGCCGACGGCGATGGACGCGATCGCCGCGCAGAGCCCCGCCTGGGAGCCCGGCACCGCCCACGGCTACCACCCCCACACCTTCAGCTGGCTGCTCGCCGGCCTGGTCCACCGGGTCACCGGCCGCACCATAGGCCGCTGGGTCGCCGAGGAGATCGCCCGGCCGCTCGGCCTCGACCTGTGGATCGGACTGCCCGCCGAAGAGGCCCACCGGGTCGGCCGCCTCGGCCCCGTCGAGGAGCGTGAACCGGCCGACAGCCCGGCGCTGAAGCTCCGCCCCAAGCCCGCGGTCACCGCCGCCTACCAGGACCCGGAGTCGCTGACCCGCCGGGCCTTCGGGGTGATCGACCCGCGCCCCGACGAGAACGACCCGGTCTACCGCGCCGCCGAACTCCCCGGCTCGGCCGGCGTCGCCACCGCCCGCGCCCTGGCCCGCTTCTACGCGTCCACCCTGGGCCCGGTCGACGGCGGGCCCCGCCTCTTCGCCCCCGCGACCCTTGCACTGGCCCGCACCGAGGAGTCCGCCGGCCCCGACCGCGTCCTCGTCGTCGGCACCCGCTTCGGTCTCGGCCACATGCTCCACGGCCCCGCGTCCCCGCTCCTCGGCCCCGGCTCCTTCGGCCACCCCGGCCGCGGCGGCTCCCTCGGCCTCGCCGACCCGGACACGGGCATCGCCTTCGGCTACGTCACCAACGGCATGCGCAAGACGGTCACCGCCGACCCTCGCGCCCAGTCGTTGCTGCGGGCGGTTCGGGCCTCGCTGTGACGCGGTACGGGCGGGGGGCCATTCTTCCGGATCTTGCCGGGCTCGCGACGCCTGGCACTGCTCCCTGGCCGCTTCGGAGGGCCCGTCCCTCGCCGGTATGTGACGTGTGACGGGGGCGGCGGCCTCAGCGGGTTGACCTCCTGGGCCAGGCCGCCGCCTCCCGTCAACTCCTCCGGCAGACCGGTCTCCAGTGAGCTACCCTGCCGCCTGGAGGCGGACGAAGCCCGCGACGCGCGGCGAGAAGGTCAGTTCGCACTGCTCGCCGAGGGCGGAGCGGATGCCCTCGGTCACCTCGGCGTCCGGTTCGCCGAAGACCTCGAAGCGTTCCACCCGGCAGTGCTCCATCACCTCCTGGATGTACGGGTCCGCCAGCCGCCAGTGGGTGCGGACCGCGTCGGAGTCGCGGTAGAGCTGGAAGCTGTGGGCCAGCATGCGGTCCTCGTCCACGAAGGTCTGCACCATCAGCTGGGGGCCGTGCCGCCGGGCGAAGGACACGGCCCGTTCGATGGCGGACCGGAAGTCGTCCAGGTGGCCTTCGGTGATGCGCATGGTGTTGCGGAACAGCAGGATCGCGTCGTCGTCGTGCGTGCTCATGGGCGCAGCCTCGGCCCTCAACCATGGTCGAGGTCAACCCCCTTGGGGCTCCTGGGCGTGATCAGCTCGCGTACAGCATCAGCCCGATGCCCAGCACCATCAGGCTCGCCGCCGCCACCCGCGGGGCGCCGAAGCGTTCCTTGAAGAAGAGCGCCCCGATCGCGGCGCCCACGATGATGGAGGACTCCCGCAGGGCGGCGATCGGGGCCAGTGGGGCACGGGTCTGGGCCCACAGGACGAGGGCGTAGGCCGTGACGGAAAGGGCGGCGGCGAGGAGGCCGCGGCCGGCGTACGGGCGGAGCTCGGTGGCAAGCGCCGCGGCCGGGCGGCGGCGGGCCAGGGCGTAGAGCGGGATGATCAGGCCCTGGGCCAGCATCAGCCAGGCGACATAGCCGAGCGGCGAGCCGGAGGCGCGCACGCCGACGCCGTCGACGACCGTGTACGCGGCGATCGACAGGCCCGTCGCGCCCGCCGCCAGCAGGGCCGGCCAGTGCGGCCGAGCCCCCTTGCCGCGGATGCCCCACAGGGCGAGACCGGTGAGGCCCGCCGAGGCCACGGCGACACCCGCCAGCTGCACGGTGTCGGGGACCTCGGACACGAACACCGCCGCGAGCAGGGTCACCACCAGCGGGGCCGTACCGCGGGCGATCGGGTACATCTGGCCGAAGTCACCCAGCGAGAACGACCTCATCAGCAGCGCGTAGTACGCGATGTGCAGCGCCGCCGACGCGATCAGGTACGGCCACGCCCCCGCCGCCGGCAGCGGCACGAAGCACGCGGTGACGGCGCCGATCAGGGCGCCGCCGCCGGAGATCAGGGTGAAGGACAGCAACTGGTCCCTGATGTGCGCCGCGATCGCGTTCCAGCTCGCGTGCGTCACGGCGGCGAGCAGCACCGCCGCCGTGACCAGCGGCGTCACGCCGTGCGCTCGCGCACGTCCACCAGCGCGCCGCCCGCGTGGGCGACCAGCGACTTCGGGTCCAGGGCGAACACGGTGTGCGGGTTCCCGGCCGCCGCCCACACCACCTCGTGGTCGAGCAGCCCCCGGTCGGCCAGCACCCGGGTCCGCGTGCGGTGCCCGAACGGCGGGACGCCGCCGATCGCGTACCCGGTGGTCTCCCGTACGGCCCTGGCGTCGGCCCGCGTGACCTCCCCCGCGCCCAGCTCCTCGCGCACCCGCTCCACGTCCACCCGTGAGGCACCGTCCATCAGGACCAGCACCGGCACCCCGTCCGCCGCGAAGACCAGCGACTTCACGATCTCCGACACCTCGCAGCCGATGGCCTCGGCGGCCTGCTGGGCGGTGCGGGTCTCGTCCGGGAAGCGACGGAGCTCGACCTCGAGCCCCAGCTCCTTCAGGGCGGCGGCGAAACGTGGATGGGCATCGGTGTGTGACGTCGTCATGTCCCCGCACGCTAGCGGTACGTGTACGAGGCACGCGACGGATTTCCATCCATCGGACCCGGCAGCCGGACCACCGGGCCACCGCCCCCCGACCACCGGGCCGCCGTCACCGCTCCCGGCCGCCGGACCGTCACCGGCGCCCGGACCAACCGGCCACCGGATCCTCACCGCCCGCCCGGCTACCCCTCGTTCAGCACCCGCGCCACCACCGGTCCCGCCGCGTCGCCACCGTGGCCGCCGCCCTCCACGTAGGCCGCCGCCGCGAGGTCGCCCGCGAAACCGGTGAACCACGAGTCGGACACCCGCTGCCCGTCCACCTCCGCCGAACCGGTCTTCGCGCCCTTGTCACCGCGGACCGAGGCCATCGCGTCCGCCGCCGTCCCGCTGGTCGCCGTGCGCCGCATCATGTCGCGCAGCTGCCGGGCCACCGAGTCCGGCAGCCGGCGCTCGGCACGGGCGAACTCGCGGTTGTCCAGGTCCCGGGAGACCAGATACGGCTGCTTGAATTCGCCGGACCGCGCCGTCGCCGTGATCGAGGCGACGTTCAGCGGGTTCATCGTGACCGTGCCCTGGCCGATGTACTGCTCCGCCGCCGCGCCGCCCGACGCCTCGGGGACGGAGCCGTCGACCGACTCGATGCCGGTCTTCCACTCCAGGCCGATGCCGAAGACCTCCCGGGCCTCGCGGGCCAGGGCGAAGTCGTCGCCCTCGGTCTCCTTCACGTCGTCGATCTTCTTGATGAAGGCCGTGTTGCAGGACCGGGCGAAGCTCTCCGCGAAGGTCTTGCCGTGCAGCGAGAAGCCCTCCAGGTTCTCGATCGTCCGGCCCTGGTACATCGCGTTCGGCGGGCACTCGGCCACCTGGTCCGCCTTCACCAGGCCCTTCTCCAGGAGCAGCGCCGCCGTCACGATCTTCAGCGTGGAGCCGGGCGCCTTCGCGCCGGAGAACGCCGTGTTGAAGCCGTGCGCCGGGCTGTTCGCCACCGCCCGCACCGCGCCCGTCGACGGCTGGATCGCCACCACCGACGCCGTCCCGTACCGGGCCACCGCCTTCTCGGCCGCCGCCTGCACGTCGGCGTCGATCGTCGTCCGCAGCTTGCCCGTCTCGCCCTTGGCGAGGGTGAGCAGCGTGGTCGCCGGGGCGCCCTCGACGCCCGGGTCGACGAAGACCTCGACGCCCGGCTTGCCGCCCGTCGTGGACCCGTACCGCTCGCGCAGCTGGTCCAGGACCGGACCGAGCGAGGGGTACTTCTCCGCCGTGAGCACCCGGCCCTTGCGGTCGACGGCCTCGATCGCGCCCGTCTTCGCCCCGCCGGTGCGTAGGGTGGCGCCCTTCGTGAGCTTCGGGTGCAGTACGGCCGGCTTCCAGTCGACCAGCGGCCGCCCGGTGGTGAGCCCGCGCACCACGGTGAGCTGAGAGGAGTACGTCCAGGGCTTGGCGACGCCCTCGTAGGTGACGGTCGCCTTCACCGTGAACGGCACCGTCGTCCCGGTCGCCGTCCCCGGTGTGATCGTGGCGGCCGAGACCTTCGCCTCCTCCGGAAACCGGCGAGGGCGGGCCCGGCGTCCACCGGGTTGTTGGTGAGCTGCGCGGCCCGCTCGGGCTCGCCGCCCGCCCAGGCGGCCAGGAAGTCCCTGGCGGTCCCGGTCACCTCCTCCGAGGTGACCGGCCCCGTCCTCTTCGTCTCCGGCCCGGTCTGGGTACCGGTGCCGCTGGCCCCGCCCGTGATCCCGTTCCAGAGGTTGTAGCCCCCGTACCCGACCCCGCTCGCCACGACGACGAAGACCCCTCCGACGACCGCGACCTTGGCCCCACTGCGCATGGCTGCGCCTCCCTCCCCCAGGTGGCCTCTCGGCAGCCTAGGCGGCAGGAGTGACAAACGGCGACGGTCGTTACCGGAAAGCGACCAACCCGTCCGTTTCCCCGGCGCCGGCGGTCTTCCGCTCCGCTACACCCACGTATCGAGCCACATCCGGCTCCGCCACGCGTCCATCGGAATCGACTGCCCGGTGTAGATCGGCCAGAAATAGATGAAGTTCCAGACGATGAGGAGGACGAGCACACCCGCGCCCACCGCCCCGAAAGTCCGCCGCCTTTCCGAGGCCCCCCGCGGCCCCGCCATCGCCCCGATCATCATCGCCACCGCGAGACACAGGAACGGCACGAACACCACCGCGTAGAAAAGGAAGATGGTGCGTTCCTGGTAGAAGAACCACGGCACCCAGCCGGCCGCGATGCCGCACGCGATCGCGCCCGCGCGCCAGTCGCGGCGGAAGGCCCAGCGCCACAGGACGTACAGGATCGCGAAGCAGGCCGCCCACCACAGCAGCGGGGTGCCGAGGGCCAGGACCTCCTGGGCGCACTTCTCCGGGGCGTCGGCGGGGCAGCCGCGCTCGCCCGGGGAGGGCGACTCGTAGAAGTAGGACACCGGGCGGCCGAGGACGATCCAGCTCCACGGGTTGGACTCGTAGGTGTGCGGTGAGTTCAGGCCCACGTGGAACTTGTAGACCTCGGTCTCGTAGTGCCACAGGCTGCGCAGCCAGTCCGGCAGCCAGCTCCACGCCCCGCCGCCGTTCAGCTTGTCCTGCTCGGCGGCCCAGTTGCGGAAGTAGCCCTTGTCGGTGACGATCCAGCCGGTCCAGGAGACCAGGTACGTCACGATCGCCACCGGCACCACCGACACGAAGGCCGGGACCAGGTCGTGCCGGGCGACCGCGCGGACCGGGCGGATCGCGCCGGCCGTGCGGCGCGCGCCGAGGTCCCACAGGACGGTCATCAGACCGAACGCGGCCATGATGTACAGGCCGTTCCACTTGGTGCCGGCCGCCAGGCCCAGCATCACGCCCGCCGCGATCCGCCACGGCCGCGCGCCGAGCCCGAGGCCCTCCGCGACCGAGACGTCCGGCCGCAGCACCCCTTCGGAGTCCACCGGCAGCGCCGCCGCGAGCCGCCGTCGCGCCCGGTCCCGGTCGACGACCAGACAGCCGAACGCGGCCAGCACGAAGAACATCAGCACCTGGTCGAGCAGGGCGGTGCGGCTCATCACGAAGTGCAGGCCGTCCACGGCGAGCAGCAGGCCCGCGAGGCAGCCGAGGAACGTGGAGCGGAACAGCCGCCGCCCGATCCGGCACAGCATGAGCACCGACAGGGTGCCGAGCAGCGCCACCATGAAGCGCCAGCCGAACGGCTCGAAGCCGATCAGCTTCTCGCCGAGGCCGATGACCCACTTGCCGACCGGCGGATGGACCACGTAGCCCGGGTCGGTCGGCACCGCCACCGAGCCGGGGTCCACGAGGATCGTCTTGTCGACGTCCTTGGGCCACGCGCCCTCGTAGCCCTGGTTGATCAGGGCCCACGCGTCCTTGGCGTAGTACGTCTCGTCGAATATCACCGCGTGCGGCTGGTCCAGCTTCCAGAACCGCAGCACACCCGCGACCAGGGCGACGAGCAGTGGCCCGCCCCAGGCCGCGTACCGCCACATCCGCTCGGCGGCCCGCGGCCCGATCCCGAGCAGCGACCACACCCGCGGCGAGGGGCGCGTGTACGGCGGGACGAGCCGCTCCCGAAGGCCGAGGGTCAGGGAGCCCTGGCCGGCCGGCCGGTAGCCGTGGCGCCGCAGCCGCCGCTGCCAGGCGGAGGGCTCTGCCACGGTCGGAGCCATGGGGTCCTGGGGGTCCATGGGGTGCTGACCCTCCAGGGCCTCGGGTGCGGTACTGGTCACCGCGCCATCGTAGGGAACGCGCCTGTGCGCGTCGCCTGTCCGGGCTGGGAGGATGGTCCGTGTGACAGGAACGCTGGTACTCGCAGGGACCCCCATCGGTGACATCGCGGACGCCCCGCCACGGCTCGCCGCCGAACTGGAGAACGCCGACATCGTGGCCGCCGAGGACACCCGCAGGCTGCGCGGGCTGACCCGCGCGCTCGGGGTGCACACCAAGGGCCGGGTGGTGTCCTACTTCGAGGGCAACGAGTCCGCCCGCACGCCGGAGCTGGTCGAGGCGCTCGCCGGCGGGGCGCGGGTGCTGCTGGTCACCGACGCCGGCATGCCGTCCGTCTCCGACCCCGGCTACCGCCTGGTCGCCGCCGCCGTCGAGCAGGACATCAAGGTCACGGTGGTGCCCGGCCCGTCGGCCGTGCTCACCGCGCTCGCCCTGTCCGGACTGCCCGTGGACCGCTTCTGCTTCGAGGGCTTCCTGCCGAGGAAGGCGGGCGAGCGGCTCGGACGGCTGCGCGAGGTCGAGCGGGAGCGCCGGACCCTCGTCTACTTCGAGGCGCCGCACCGGCTCGACGACACGCTCGCCGCGATGGCCGAGGTCTTCGGCGCCGAACGCCGGGCGGCCGTCTGCCGCGAGCTGACCAAGACGTACGAGGAGGTCAGGCGCGGCCCGCTCGGCGAGCTGGCGGAGTGGGCGAAGGAGGGCGTACGGGGCGAGATCACCGTGGTCGTCGAGGGCGCCCCGGAGACCGGGCCCGCCGAGCTCGACGCGGAGGAGCTGGTGCGCAGGGTGCGGGTGCGCGAGGAGGCGGGGGAGCGGCGCAAGGAGGCCATCGCGGCCGTCGCCGCCGAGGCCGGGCTTCCCAAGCGGGAGGTGTTCGATGCCGTGGTGGCGGCCAAGAACGCGTCCGCGTCCGGTACAGGAAAGGCCGCGGAAACGGTAAAGGATTAATCTGAAAGGCAAAGCGGAACCCGGCGGCGGGACCGCTCGAAGGCCCTTTCGGCAAGGAAGCGCCAAAGACCGTCCATGCTCCGTCCATGGTTCTTCCGGCGCTGATGCGCTCCGGCCCGAAAAGGCGTCCACTGGTTCAGTGGAGAGGAGCTGGAATGAGTGAGATCACCGGCACCGGAACGCCCGTCGCCCACGAGGCGTACGCCTTCGCCTGCATGCGCTGCGGCTACGGCTGGGAGCAGGCGTACGACATCGAGCACCACGTGGACGCGCGCGGGCACGAGTACGTCGTCTACAAGGCCGACGGAGCGCGGGTCCCGTCCCCGTTGTCCCGGCCGACGTGCATGAACTGCGGCAGCCATGTCGTCCGGATCATGCGCGCGGGCCAGGTGTCCTCGGTGCTCGACCTGATGGCGGCGGCCGAGCGGCACAGCCACGGGGCCAGGGCGACGCGGCCGGTGGGCCCGGCCGGACCGATCGGCCAGGAGCTGACGCAGGAGGTCCCCGCCGACACGTCAGGCCCGACGGGCGCCACCCTCGCCGACGAGGAACGCCCGCCCGTACCCCACCACTGGCACCTCTCCGACCTGCTGCACCCCTTCCGCTCGCGGCGGTGACGCCGCGCCGGAGACGCCGGCGGGCGCTTCGCGGGTGACGCCGACGAGGTGACGCTTCGCGAGTGACCTCATGGCCCTCGTACGATCGGGGCCATGAGTGCCAAGGACGCCCCGCCCCCGCTGCCCGAGCCCCTGCTGGTCCCGGTCGCGGACTCGCACACCCACCTCGACATGCAGTCCGGCACCGTCGAGGAGGCCCTGACCAAGGCGGCCGCCGTCGGCGTGACGACGGTCGTCCAGGTCGGCTGCGACCTCAAGGGCTCGCAGTGGGCGGCGGAGACCGCCGCGACGTACGACAACGTGCACGCGGCCGTCGCCCTGCACCCCAACGAGGCCCCCCGGATCGTCCTCGGCGACCCGGACGGCTGGTCCCGGCAGGGGGCGCGCGAGGCGGGCGGCGACGCGGCGCTCGACGAGGCCCTCGCCGAGATCGACCGGCTCGCCGCCCTGCCGCAGGTGCGGGGCGTCGGCGAGACCGGCCTCGACCACTTCCGTACGGGCCCCGAGGGCATGGCGGCGCAGGAGCGTTCCTTCCGCGCCCACATCGAGATCGCCAAGCGCCACGGCAAGGCCCTGGTCATCCACGACCGCGAGGCCCACGCCGACGTGCTGCGCGTCCTCGACGAGGAGGGCGCACCCGAGCGGACGGTCTTCCACTGCTACTCCGGCGACGCCGAGATGGCCCGGATCTGCGCCGCCAAGGGCTACTACATGTCCTTCGCCGGCAACGTCACCTTCAAGAACGCCCAGCCGCTGCGCGACGCCCTCGCCGTCGCCCCGCTGGAGCTCGTCCTCGTCGAGACCGACGCCCCCTTCCTCACCCCCGCGCCCTACCGGGGCCGCCCGGGCGCCCCGTACCTGATCCCGGTCACCGTGCGGGCGATGGCCGCCGTGCGCGGGATCACGGAGGAGGAGCTCGCCGAGGCGATCGCCGTCAACACGGCGCGCGCCTTCGACTACTGAGCCCCGGCCGCACAACCCTTCCACGGGCCGTCGCTGATCACCGATCCATAACGGTTACGTGCCGTAGTCGGGTCGGCGTGGAGAGTGACCGGGACTCCCGCTAGGGTCCCGGCCTCGTGAGCACCCCCCACGCCGGTCATCGCGCCGGCGCCCGACGGGCCGCCCGGCGGCGCAAGGCGAACCCGCCCGCCGGGGAGGGCCTGCGACGGATCCTCCCGCAGGCCCTCGTCGTCGCCTTCCTCGCCGGCGGCACCACCGCCTTCGTCGCCGACGACAAGGCCGTCCGGCTGTCCGTCGACGGCGTCCCGCGCACCCTGCACACCTTCGCCGACGACGTCGACGAGCTCCTCGCCGACGAGGGCCTGGCGGTCGGCGAGCACGACATCGTCGCCCCCTGGCACGGCGCCGCCCTCGCCAGCGGCGACGAGGTCGTCGTCCGCTACGGCCGGCCCGTCGCCCTCACCCTCGACGGCCGCAGTCGCCAGGTGTGGACCACCGCCCGCACCGTCGACGGCGCCCTGCGCCAGCTCGGGGTGCGCGCCGAGGGCGCCTATCTGTCGGTCTCCCGCTCGGCGCCCATCTCCCGCCGCGGCCTCATCCTCGATGTCCGCACCGAGCGGGCCGTCACCTTCCTGGCCGACGGCCGCGAGCGGACCGTCCGCACCAACGCGGCCACCGTCCGCGAGGCCGTCGAGGAGGCCGGGATCACCCTGTCCCACCAGGACACCACCTCCGTGCCGCTCGGCTCGTTCCCGCGCGACGGGCAGACCATCACGGTGCTGCGGATCACCGGCACCCGCGAGGTCCGCGAGGAGCCGATCCCCTTCCCCGTCGAGCGGACCCGCGACCCGGAGCTGTTCGCCGGCACCGAGGTCGTCGACCGGCAGGGCGTGCCGGGCGTCCGGCGGGTCACGTACACCCTGCGGACCGTCAACGGCGTCCGGCAGAAGCCGCGCCGGACCGGGGAGGAGACCGTGCGTGAGCCCGTCGCCCAGAAGGTGCGGGTCGGCACCCGCCCGCTGCCCTCCTCCGTCGCCGGCGCCGACGGCCTGAACTGGGGCGCGCTCGCCGCCTGCGAGTCCGGCGGCCGGCCGAACGCCGTCGACCCCTCCGGCACCTACGGCGGGCTCTACCAGTTCGACCCCGGCACCTGGCGCTCCCTCGGCGGCAGCGGCGTCGCCCAGAACGCGCCGGCCGCGGAACAGACCTACCGGGCGAAGAAGCTGTACGTGCAGCGGGGCGCGAGCCCGTGGCCGCACTGCGGCCGCCGGCTGTACGGGTGAGGCGCGGGGCGCCGGCCGGGCCGGCGACGCACGGGCGGCCGGCCGGACCGGCGACGCGTAGGTCGGCCCCGGCGGTGCCCCGTAGGCTGTACCGGTGAGCACCACCACCGGCCCCGACAGCCCCGACGCCCTCCTCGGCCCCGCCGACATCCGTGAGCTGGCCGCCGCCCTCGGCGTCCGTCCCACGAAGCAGAAGGGCCAGAACTTCGTCATCGACGCCAACACCGTGCGGCGGATCGTCCGCACGGCCGAGGTGCGCCCCGACGACGTGGTCGTGGAGGTGGGCCCCGGGCTCGGCTCCCTGACCCTCGCGCTCCTGGAGGCAGCGGACCGGGTCACGGCCGTGGAGATCGACGACATCCTCGCCGCGGCGCTGCCCGCCACCATCGCCGCGCGGATGCCGGAGAAGAAGGACCGCTTCGCGCTGGTCCACTCCGACGCCATGCACGTCCAGGAGCTCCCGGGCCCGGCGCCGACGGCCCTGGTGGCCAACCTGCCGTACAACGTCGCCGTCCCGGTCCTGCTGCACATGCTCGAACGCTTCCCGAGCATCGAGCGCACGCTGGTCATGGTGCAGGCCGAGGTCGCCGACCGGCTCGCCGCCCGGCCGGGCAACAAGGTGTACGGCGTGCCGTCGGTGAAGGCCAACTGGTACGCGGAGGTCAAGCGGGCCGGCGCCATCGGCCGGAACGTGTTCTGGCCCGCGCCCAACGTCGACTCCGGTCTCGTCTCCCTGGTGCGGCGCACCGAGCCGATCGCCACGACCGCCTCCCGGCAGGAGGTCTTCGCGGTCGTCGACGCGGCCTTCGCGCAGCGCCGCAAGACCCTGCGTGCGGCCCTCGCGGGCTGGGCCGGTTCGCCCGCCGCCGCGGAGACGGCCCTGGTCGCGGCCGGGGTCTCGCCGCAGGCGCGCGGCGAGTCGCTCACGGTCGAGGAGTTCGCCCGGATCGCCGAGAACAAGCCGGCGAACGGGCCGGAGAGCAAGCCGAAGGGCGGGCCGGAGAGCAAGCCGGCGAACGGGCCGGAGAAGAAGGAGGCGGAGGCGTGAGCGTCACCGTACGGGTCCCTGCCAAGGTCAACGTGCAGCTCGCGGTCGGCGCCGCCCGCCCGGACGGCTTCCACGACCTGGCCAACGTCTTCCTCGCCGTCTCCCTGTACGACGAGGTCACCGCCACCCCCGCCGGGACCCTCACGGTCACCTGCGAGGGGCCCGACGCCGACAAGGTGCCGCTCGACCGCACCAACCTGGCCGCGCGGGCCGCCGAACTGCTCGCCGCCCGCCACGGCATCGCCCCCGACGTCCACCTCCACATCGCCAAGGACATCCCGGTCGCCGGCGGCATGGCCGGCGGCAGCGCCGACGGCGCCGGCGCCCTGCTCGCCTGCGACGCGCTGTGGGGCCTCGACTCCTCGCGCGCCGAACTCCTGGAGATCTGCGCCGAGCTCGGCTCCGACGTGCCGTTCAGCCTGGTCGGCGGCGCCGCCCTCGGCGTCGGGCGGGGCGAGCGGCTGACCGGTCTGCCGGTCGGCGGCGCCTTCCACTGGGTGTTCGCGGTCGCGGACGGCGGCCTTTCCACCCCGGCCGTGTACGGCGAGTTCGACCGCCTCACCGAGGGTGTGGACGTGCCCGAGCCGGTCGCCTCCCCGGCACTGCTCGACGCCCTGCGCACCGGCGACGCCACCGCGCTCGCGGGCGCCCTCGCCAACGACCTCCAGCCCGCCGCCGTGTCCCTGCGCCCGTCCCTCGCCGCGACCCTGGCGGCCGGTACGGAGGCGGGCGCGCTGGCCTCGCTGGTCTCGGGCTCCGGCCCGACGACCGCGTTCCTGGTGAAGGACGCGGAGGCCGCCGAGACGGTCGCCGCGGCCCTCGTCGCCTCCGGCACCTGCCGGACGGCCCGCGTGGCGACCTCCCCGGCGGCCGGGGCGACGGTCGTCTCCTAGTTCCCCGGTACTACTTCCTCTTCAACGTGGCCAGGAGCAGGTTCGGGTCCGGGTCCACCGTGTTGAAGAAGGCCGCGCTGTTCACGTAGACGGTCTTGCCGCCCACCGCCACGGAGGTCGGGTTGTCGAGCCCGTCGGCCTCGGTGAGCACGGTCTTGTGGGTGCCGTCGGGCCGTACGAGCTCCAGCCTGTTGCTCTCGATCAGCGCGGCGAGGACCGTGTCGCCGTGCCTGGTGAAGGCGAAGTCGTCGATGAAGTCGAGCCCGCTCGCCCGCGTCTCGATCGGGCCCGCCGACCCGTCCGGCTTCACCGGGATGCGCAGCAGGGTGCCGCGTGCGGTGTTGGACACCCAGACGGCACCGTCGTGGACCTTGAGGCCGTTGGCCCCGAAGGGGAGGGCGTCGGTCGCCTCGAGCGCGGGACCGGTGGCCCAGGCCGTGGGCGAGCCACCGGTCACCGGGAGGCTCCACACCCGGCCGAGCGCGGAGTCGGCGGTGTAGAGCGTGCCGCACTCCTCGTCGAAGGCGAGGCCGTTGGGCATGGCGCCCGCGGGGAAGAAACCGATCTGCTCCGGCGTGCCGCCGCCGGCCGGGATCCGCCAGATGCCCGTCTCCTCGCGGCCGGTGGCGTACGTGACGTACAGGGTGCCGTCGAGGGCGCGGGCGATGCCGAGCACCACGGCCGCGCCGATGTTCGGTGTCTGCGGGTTCGCCACCTCCGGCAGCTCCGCCAGTTCCGTCACGCCGCCCTGCCTGTCGACGCGGACCACCTTCCGGGCGAAGGCCCAGGTGATGTTCGCGGAACCGTCCGGTTCGAGCGCGATGTTCTCCGGTGTGTGGCCCTGCGCGAAGTCGAAGTGGGCCACGACGCGCGGGTCGGTGACGGTCGGGTCACCGGCGGAGGCGGGGCCGGCGGCGAGCAGGGTGAGGGCGGTGGCGGCCGCGACGGCGGTGGCCAGGCGCGAGAGGCGCGGGCCGCGGGCGACGGGTCGGGGAAGGGCTCTGGTGGTCGTGGGTCCGGTGGTCATGGGGCTCTCCTCGGTGGGTCGGGACACGAGAAGAACATGACGGATCGTCAGCTGGGCGGGCCGGCAGCCGGGGCCGGGGGTTCGCCCGCGCGGCCGAGGACTTGGGGCCGGTTGGCACGTACTCATGCGCCGGTTGAGTACGTGCGCCCTGACGGCGGCCCGGCACCCCGGGCGACCGTACGGGCATGGGAATCAGCAGCCGTGACAGCAGCCGCGCCGGCAGTCGGCCGGCCACCCGCGTCGGCACGCGCCCGGACGTCCGCGTCGCCGGCCGCCTCGGCGCGCGGGAACTCGCCGAGGCCACCCCCGCCACCCGTGACCGCTACGTCGACCTGCTGCGGGTCGCCTCGCTCGCGGTCGTCGTCCTCGGCCACTGGCTGATGGCCGCCGTCACCGCCGACGGACGGGTCGGCAACCTGCTCGCCGTCGTCCCCGGCCTGCAGATCCTCACCTGGGCCCTCCAGGTCATGCCGGTCTTCTTCTTCGTCGGCGGCTTCTCGCACGCCCTCGCGCACCGCTCGCGGCCCGGATACGCGGACTTCCTGCGGGCCAGGCTGCAGCGGCTGCTGCGCCCCACGATGGTCTTCATCGGCGTGTGGGGCGCGCTCGCGCTCGCCGTGCAGCTGCTCGGCGCGGACGGGGGCCTGACGGGGGTCGCGCTGCGGCTCGTCACCCAGCCGCTGTGGTTCATCGGCATCTACCTCGCCATGGCCGCCCTCACGCCGCCGCTGCTGAGGCTGCACGAGCGGTACGGCTGGGGCGCGTTCGCCGCGCTCGTCGCGGGCGCGGTCGCCGTGGACGCGCTGCGGTTCGCGGCCGGGGTGCCGTACGTCGAGTTCCTGAACTTCGCCCTCGTCTGGCTGGCCGTCCACCAGCTCGGCTACCTGCGCGCCGACGGCATGATCCGCCGCCCCGCCCTGCTCGCGGCGGGCGGACTGCTCGGCGCGGCGGCGCTCGTCGCCCTCGGGCCGTATCCGCTGTCCATGGTCGGCATGCCGGGCGAGAAGGTCTCCAACATGGCGCCGCCGACCCTCGCCCTGCTCTGCCACGGCCTGTGGCTGGTCGGCGCGGTCGAGCTCCTGAAGGGGCCGGGGACCCGGCTGGTGGCCCGCGCCCGGGTCTGGCGGGCGGTGGTCGCCGCCAACGGAATCGCGATGACCGCGTTCCTGTGGCACCTGACGGCCATGCTGGGCGTGTACGGGGCGCTGCTCGCCGCCGGCGTCCCGCTGCCGGAGCCCGCGACGGCCGCCTGGTGGGCCTGGCTCCCCGCCCGGCTGCTCGCCGCGGCGGCCCTCACGGCCCTGCTGGTGGCCCTCTTCCGCCGCTTCGAGGCCCCGTCCCCGTCGACGGCCCGCCGCGCCGGCGGCGGCTCGGGGCTCCCCGCGGCCCTCGGCATCACCCTGGCCCTGCTGGGCGTCCTCGGCCTGTCGATGACGGGCCTCGGCGGCCTCCTGGAAGGCCACACGGCCACCCTGATCGCGGTGCGGATCACCGCTCCGGTCGCGGTGGCGATGACCCTCGTCGGCTGGCTGCTGGTGGAACGGCCTACATCTCGTCGATCCGGGTGAGGTCGATGTCGATGTCGAAGGGGACCGAGAGCTTCAGCCGCTCGCGGTGCACGCCGGTGCAGGTGTACGCCTTGGTGACAGGGTCACGCTCGTAGACCCGTACGACCGGGTGGTCGTCGTCGCCCTCCATCTCGACCAGCCAGAAGTGCTCGATGCCCGCCGCCGCGTACTTGTGCGGCTTGGTGTCCCGGTCGCGGGACTCGGAGTCGGGGGAGACGACCTCGACGGCCAGGACGACGTCGGCAACCGGATAAGAGGTCTGCCGGAGGCCCTTGACGGCTTCCCTGCGGACCACGAGGACATCGGGCTCGGGGCCGTTGCTGCGGTCGATGACCACCGTCATCTCGTTGTAGACCCTGTGCGTCGCCGGAGCGGCGGAAGCCAGCCCATTTGTCAGCAGGCGGATCATGATGTTGTGGAAACGGCGCTGCGGACTCACAAAGACCAGGCTCCCGTCGATCAACTCGGTGTGCGGCGGGAGGCCGGGCAGGGTGTCCAGGTCGTCCACCGTCCAGCCCTCGCGAGGCGGCACCGGCCATTCGGGAGCCGACTCGGTGGTCGGCCTGGTCGTCGGCTCGGCGGTCATGGTTCCTCCCATGGACGGGATTCTTCTGCCTGCCGTCCACGGTAGCCGCCGGATCCCGATCAGGTCATCACAAAGAGTGACCTCGCCACACGTTTGGGGCCGCCGTCTACCCTGGACCTCGATCCATCCCCCCGTACAGGAGTGAAATGGCCGTCAACCTGGTCAATGTCGAGTCCGTCAGCAAGGTGTACGGCACCCGTGCCCTGCTCGACGGGGTCTCCCTCGGCGTCTCCGAAGGGGACCGGATCGGGGTCGTCGGCCGCAACGGCGACGGCAAGACCACCCTCATCCGGATGCTCGCCAAGCTGGAGGAGGCCGACAGCGGGCGGGTCACGCACAGCGGCGGGCTGCGGCTCGGCGTGCTGACCCAGCACGACTCGCTCGACCCCGAGGCGACCATCCGGCACGAGGTCATCGGCGTCATGGCCGACCACGAGTGGGCCGGCAGCGCCAAGATCCGCGACGTGCTCACCGGGCTCTTCGGCGGGCTCGACCTGCCCGGCTTCGACAAGGGCCTGGACACGGTCATCGGCCCGCTGTCCGGTGGCGAGCGGCGGCGCATCGCGCTCGCCAAGCTGCTCATCGAGGACCAGGACCTGATCGTCCTCGACGAGCCCACCAACCACCTCGACGTCGAGGGCATCGCCTGGCTCGCCCGGCACCTCCAGAACCGCCGTTCCGCCCTCGTCTGCGTCACCCACGACCGCTGGTTCCTCGACCAGGTCTGCACCCGCATGTGGGACGTGCAGCGGGGCGACGTCTACGAGTACGAGGGCGGCTACTCCGACTACGTCTTCGCCCGCGCCGAGCGCGAGCGGATCGCCGCCACCGAGGAGGTCAAGCGGCAGAACCTGGTCCGCAAGGAGCTCGCCTGGCTGCGCCGCGGCGCCCCCGCCCGTACCTCCAAGCCCCGCTTCCGCATCGAGGCCGCCAACGCCCTCATCGCGGACGTGCCCGCGCCCCGCGACTCCACCGAGCTGATGAAGTTCGCGAACGCCCGGCTCGGCAAGACCGTCTTCGACCTCGAGGACGTCACCGTCACCGCCGGACCCAAGACGCTGCTCCAGCACCTGACCTGGCAGCTCGGCCCCGGCGACCGCATCGGCCTGGTCGGCGTCAACGGCGCCGGCAAGACCTCGCTGCTGCGCGCCCTCGCCGACGCCGCCCGCACCGACGGCGAGGCGCAGCCCGCCGCGGGCCGGATCACGGTCGGCAAGACCGTACGGCTCGCCTACCTCTCCCAGGACGTCACCGAACTCCCCGCCGAACTGCGCGTCCTGGAGGCCGTGCAGCAGATCCGCGACCGGGTCGACCTCGGCAAGGGCCGCGAGATGACCGCCGGCCAGCTGTGCGAGCAGTTCGGCTTCGGCAAGGAGAAGCAGTGGACGCCCGTCGGCGACCTGTCCGGCGGCGAGCGGCGCCGGCTCCAGCTGCTGCGCCTGCTCATGGACGAGCCCAACGTCCTCTTCCTCGACGAGCCGACCAACGACCTCGACATCGAGACCCTGACCCAGCTGGAGGACCTGCTCGACGGCTGGCCCGGCTCGATGGTCGTCATCTCCCACGACCGGTTCTTCCTGGAGCGCACCACCGACCGCACCTTCGCGCTGCTCGGCGACCGGACGCTGCGGATGCTGCCGCGCGGCATCGACGAGTACCTGGAGCGGCGTCAGAAGATGATCGAGGCCGCCGTCCCGGCGCCTGCCGCCGCCCCGGCCAAGGAGAAGCCCGGCCTGTCCGCCGCCGACGCGCGCGCGGCGAAGAAGGAGCTGCAGAAGGTCGAGCGGCAGCTCGACAAGATCTCCGACAAGGAGGCCAGGCTGCACGCCCAGATCGCCGAAAACGCCACGGACTTCGAGAAGGTGGCCAAACTGGACGCGGAGCTGAGGGAACTCGCGGGTGAACGCGAGGAGTTGGAGATGCGCTGGCTGGAGCTGGCCGAGGACGCGTAGAGAAGTCGTAGAGGACGCGTAACGACGGCATCACGGGCCGGTCCTCCCTTGGGAACAAGGGACGGACCGGTCGCTTTTGCGCCACCCGGTGAGTGGTAGAAAGAAAACCCGCTCACATCAAGGGGGAAGCGCTGATGACCCAGCCGCCCAGCAACCAGCCGCCGGTGCCGGGGGGCTTCGGCGCTCCGGACCCGAACCAGAACCCGGGTCAGCACCCCGGCCAGAACCCGGGGCAGAACATGCCGCCGGTCCCGCCGATGCCGCCCCAGACGCCGCCGGCGCCGCCCGCCCCGCCGCAGGGCGCCCCGCAGACGCCGCCGCCCGCCCAGCCGGGCCCGTACGGCTATCCGCAGCAGGCGCCCGCGCAGCCCGGCCCGTACGGCTACCCGCAGCAGCCCGGCCCGTACCAGCAGCAGCCGGGTCCCTACGGCCAGCAGCCCGGCCCGTACGGCCAGCAGCCGAATCCCTACGGCGGCTACCCGACCGGCCCGATGCAGGGCCCGCCGCCCGGCGGCAAGAACCCCTTCAAGGGCAAGCCCGGCGTCATCGTGGCCGCGGCCGCCGCCGCGCTGCTCGTCATCGGCGGCGGCGCGTGGCTCGCGTTCGGCGACGGCGACGGTGAGAAGGAGCCGATCGCGGGCCCGTCCTCCTCCTCGTCCTCCCTGCCGGAGCCGACCGAGTCCGTCGACAAGGGCGACGGCAGCGGCGACGGCGAGAACGGCGAGAAGGGGCTGAACGACGGCCGCAAGGACGGCGAAGCCAAGATCAACTGGATGCTCAAGAACAACGTCGACCTGCCGAAGAACGGCGCCGACGTCTACGGGCCGTGGATCGTCGGCGACACCGTCGTCAAGGCCATGTACAAGGGCATCGACGGCTACAGCCTCGCCGACGGCTCCCCCAAGTGGCACATCGACGTGCCCTTCGAGCTGTGCGCCGCCCCGCCGGAGCCGTCCGCCACCGGCGTCATGGTCTTCGGCTACAAGGACAGCGCCGGCGACCGCGCCAAGTGCCTCCAGATGCAGCAGGTCGACCTCAAGACCGGCAAGAAGGGCTGGACGAAGGCGATCCCCAAGCCGACCGGCCTCTTCGCCTTCTCCGACAACACCCTCGCCATCAGCGGCAACACGGTGACCGCGTCGGGCTCCAGCTCCGCCTACGGCTTCTCGCTCGCCGACGGCCGGCAGCTGTTCACCGGACCCACCAGCGGCTGCAAGCCGTACGCGTACGCGGGCGGCAGCAAGCTGATCGCCGCCTCCAAGTGCCCCTCCGGCGACGTCAAGAAGGAGTCGCACGCGGTCAGCGAGGTCGACCCGAACACGGGCCGGCCCAAGTGGTCCTTCAAGCTGCAGACCGGCTGGGAGGTCGACAAGGTCTACTCGGTCGACCCGATCGTCGTCTCCGCCACCCAGCGCGAGGAGAAGAAGTGGGCGATCTTCTCGCTCACGGCCGACGGCAAGGAGCGCTCGCAGATCCAGGGCGGCAACGACAAGTTCGCCCCCAAGTGCGGCGGCACCTTCGTCATCTTCGGCAAGAACCTCCAGGGCTGCACCGGAGTCGCCGCCGACGCCAACACCTTCTACATGGCGACCGAGACCTCCTACGGCACCCCGAACGAGGTCATCGCCTTCGACCTGAACACCGGCAAGGCCAAGTGGCGCTCCAAGGCGCCCGGTGAGCAGCAGATGTCGCCGCTGCGCATGGAGGGCTCCGAGGTCCTGCTCTACGTGGAACCGCGCTACGACGCGGGCGGCCAGGTCGCGACCCTCGCCCCGACGGGCGGCGCGCCCAAGGTGCTGCTCCAGCACCAGGCGGAGCAGTCCTCGCTCGAGAGCTCCTTCTTCGACGCCGGCTACGCGTACGCCAACGGCACGTTCGTGATCGCGGCCGGCCGGGTCTCCGCCTCCAACGACAAGGCGGAGATGGAGACCAAGACGATGATGGCCTACGGCAAGTGACGCCCCGCCCGTCCCGTCCGCTCCCCGACTCCTTCGAGGTACCCACGTCATGACCCAGCCGCCGCCCCCGCCGAACCAGCCCCCGGGGCCTCCCCCCGGCGGCTTCGGCGCGCCGCAGGACCCGCCCCCCGGCTCTTCGGGCTGGGGGGACCCCCAGGGCGGGTTCGGCGCGCCGACGCCCCCGCCGCAGCCGCCCGCCCAGCCGCCGGCCCAGCCGCCGTACGGCTACCCGCAGCAGCAGCCGGTCCCGCCGCCCGCGCAGCCGCCCGCCCAGCCGGGCCCGTACGGCTATCCGCAGCAGCCGCCCACGCAGCCCATGCAGCAGCAGTACGGCTACCCGGCCCAGCCGGGGCCGTACCCGCCGCAGTACCAGCAGACGCCCCCGCCGGCCCCCGGCGGCGGCAGGAAGCTGTCGGCGCAGCTGCAGATCGTCATCGCGGCGGCGGTGGCCGTCGTGCTGCTGATCGGCGGCGGCCTGCTGTACGCGAACTACGGCGGCGGTGACGAGGGCACCGAGGCCAAGGGCAGCTCCGGCGCCGCCACCGGCGGCAAGGACGGCGGGGCGGGCGGCCTCGGCGGGGGAGGCAAGGAGAAGGTGCCGGCGAACACCAAGTCCAAGCTGGCCTTCCACCTGCCGACGCCGGTCGTCCCCGACGTCACCGACGTCACCGGCTCCTGGATCACCGACAAGGCCTTCGTGAAGCCCGGCATCGACTCGGTCGTCGCCTACGACCTGGACAAGGGCACGGTCCTGTGGACCCTGCCGCTGACCGGTCAGGTCTGCGGCGCCTCGCGCCACACGACGGCCGACCACAAGGTGCCGATCCTCTTCGAGGCGACCAAGCGCGTCGCGCCGCGCTACTACCAGCCGTGCACCGAGGTCGGCCTGCTCGACCTCACCACCGGCAAGCTGGTGTGGTCGACCTCCCTCAAGGGCGGCACGGCCGGCGACAAGAAGGTGGCCTTCGCCGAGGTCACCCTGCACGGCCAGACCGTCGCGGCCGGCGGCCTGGACGGCGGCGCCGCCTTCGACCTGGCCAACGGCAACCCGCGCTGGAAGCCGCAGGTCAACGCGAACAACTGCGAGGACCTCGGCTACGGCGGCGGTGAGGGCGGCCTCGTCGCGGTCCGCAAGTGCGGCTCGTACGACAACCCGACGGTCACGATCCAGAACCTCAACCCGACGACGGGCGCGCCGGTCTCGCAGTACAAGATGCCTCCGGGCGTCGACTTCGCGTCGGTCGTCTCCACCAAGCCGCTGGTCGTCGCGGCCGACGTCGGCGACAGCGCCGGTGACGGCAGCAACGTCTCCGACTTCTTCTCGATCGACGAGAAGACCGGCAAGCTCAAGGCGAAGATCACGGCGGACGCGGACCGTTACGCGGTGCGCTGCCGCGCCACCAAGGTCGACGCGTGCACGGGCGCCCTCGTCGGCAACGGCCGGCTGTACCTGCCGACCGAGGAGCACGACGGCAGCACCGGCGAGTACGGCGACGAGACCAACGAGATCGTCGCCTTCGACCTGGCCAACGGCAACCCGGTGCCGGAGAAGGCGGACGCCGGCGACCGCTGGAAGCTGGTGCCGCTGCGCATGGACGGCGGCAACATCATCGCCTACAAGTGGCCGCCCTACGACAAGGGCGGGCAGGTCGTCTCCATCGACGGCGGCACGATGAAGTCGACGCTGCTGATGGAGAACCCGTCGGACCGGCCGACCCGGGACATGGAGACCAGCTTCAGCCTGAACGGTGCCGAGTACCGGTACGCGAACGGGCGGCTGATCATCTCGGAGCTGCTGCTCAGCAAGAGCAGGAACGAGTCGTCCTCGACGTTCAAGAAGTATCTGGCCGTCGCCTTCTCGACCGCGGGCTGACCCGGACCCGGTCGTCGCGGCACCTCCTCGTGGGGCCCCTCCGTCACGGAGGGGCCCCACGAGCGCGATTGGGGCAAAGCGGGGCGGGGGAGTGTGTAGCTTGCCGGGCAGGGTGGCCGGGGGCAGGCCGGCCCGGAGATGGGGGAGGACCGATGGGCGTTCGGCTCGTGGTGGTCGACGACCACCGACTGCACGCGGAGGCGCTGGCCTCGGCGCTGAAGCTGCGCGGGCACCGGGTGCTCGCCGCGGCGGCGCCGGTGGCGGGCGCGGCGGAGCTGGTGGTGAGCCGCGCGCCGGAGGTCTGCCTGCTGGGGACCTCGGCGCCGGCCGAACCGGGCACCTTCGACCCCGTCGTACGGATCAAGCGGGAACGGCCGCAGGTGGCGGTGGTGGTGCTCGGCCCGGTGCCCTCGCCGCGCGGGATCGCCGCGGCCTTCGCCGCCGGGGCCTCGGGATACGTGCGCCACGACGAGCGGATCGAGGGCGTGGAGCGGGCCCTGCTGAAGGCGCGGGCGGGCGAGACGGCGGTGGCGCCGCAGCTGGTCCAGGGGGCCTTCGCGGAGCTGCTGAACCCGGCGGTGCAGCCGGACGACGAGGGGCAGCGGCTGCTGCGGCTGCTCACCCCGCGCGAGGCGGAGGTCCTGGTCCGGGTGGCGGAGGGCGAGGACACGCGGGGGATCGCGGCGGGCATGGCCATCGCGCCGAGCACGGCGCGCACGCACGTCCAGCGGGTGCTGATGAAGCTGGGCGTGGGCTCGCGCCTGGAGGCGGCGGCGCTGGCGGCCCGCACGGGGCTGCTCGACCGGGTGCCGGCGCAGCGCTCGTAACTCCTCCGTGTGATTCCGCGTGAGGTCGGAACGTGGGAACGAACGGGTGGTCGTCCGTGGGGACGTGTTGACCTTCGATGTTTGATTGTGGTTTTTTATGGGTGGTTCTGTTTGATGGAGGCTAGGAGAGGCCCGCCCGCCGTGAAGACGCCTGCCGTGAAGAAGCCCGCCGTGAAGCCCGCCGTGAAGCCCGCCGTGAAGAAGACCGTCACCCGCCTCGCCGACGGGCGTGAGCTCATCTACTTCGACGTCGACGCGGACGGCGCCACCGTCCGGGACGCCGTCGACCGCCGGCCGCTCGAACCCGTCACCTCCGCCTCCGAGATCCGCCACGACCCGCTCCTCGACGAGAACGTCGCCATCGCCTCGCACCGGCAGGGCCGCATCCACCACCCGCCCGCCGACACCTGCCCCCTGTGCCCCTCCACCGACGACTGGCGAAGCGAGATCCCGGCCGGCTCCTACGAGGTCGTCGTCTTCGAGAACCGCTTCCCGTCGCTGTCCGGCGCCGACGGCCGGTGCGAGGTCGTCTGCTTCACCTCCGACCACCACGCCTCCTTCGCCGACCTCGACGAGGAGCGGGCCGCGCTCGTGCTCGCCGCCTGGACCGACCGCACCGCGGAGCTCTCCGCCCGGGACGGCGTCGCCCAGGTCTACTGCTTCGAGAACCGGGGCGCCGAGATCGGCGTCACCCTCGCCCACCCCCACGGACAGATCTACGCCTTCCCCTTCGCCACCCCCCGCACCGCCACCATGCTGCGCAACGCCGCCGCGCACCGCGCCCGCACCGGGCGCAACCTCTTCGACGACGTCCTGGAGCGGGAGCGGGCCGGCGAGCGCGTGGTCCTGGAAGGCGAGCACTGGGTGGCCTTCGTCCCGTACGCCGCCCGCTGGCCGTACGAGGTGCACCTCTACCCCACCCGCCGGGTCACCGACCTCACCCGCCTCGACGAGGCAGCGCGGGAGGAGTTCCCGCGGATCTACCTGGAGCTGCTGCGCCGCTTCGACCGCCTCTTCGGTACGGACCAGCCGCCGACGCCCTACATCGCCGCCTGGCACCAGGCGCCGGCCGCGCACCCCGAGCGGGAGGCGTTCGCGCTGCACCTGGAGCTTTTCACCGTCCGGCGGGCCTCTGGCAAGCTGAAGTACCTCGCGGGCACCGAATCCGGCATGGGCGCGTTCATGAACGACGTGTCGCCCGAGTCCGCGGCCGACAGACTCCGAGAGGTGGCAAGCAGTTGAGCAAGTACCTGGTGACCGGTGGAGCCGGCTATGTGGGCAGCACGGTCGCCGCCCACCTCCTGGAGGCGGGACACGAGGTCACCGTCCTCGACGACCTCTCCACCGGCTTCCGCGAGGGCGTGCCCGCCGGGGCGGCCTTCATCGAGGGCCGCATCCAGGACGCCGCCCGGTACCTGGACCCCTCCTACGACGGCGTGCTCCACTTCGCCGCCTTCTCGCAGGTCGGCGAGTCCGTCGCGAAGCCCGAGAAGTACTGGGACAACAACGTCGGCGGCACCATGGCGCTCATCGCCGCCATGCGCGAGACGGGCGTCCGCAAGCTCGTCTTCTCCTCCACCGCCGCCACCTACGGCGAGCCGGAGACCGTGCCGATCACCGAGTCCGCGCCCACCGCGCCGACCAACCCCTACGGCGCCACCAAGCTCGCCGTCGACCACATGATCACCGGCGAGTGCGCCGCCCACGGCCTCGCCGCCGTCTCGCTGCGCTACTTCAACGTCGCCGGCGCCTACGGCGACTGCGGCGAGCGCCACGACCCCGAGTCCCACCTGATCCCGCTCGTGCTCCAGGTGGCCCTGGGCAAGCGCGAGGCGATCAACGTCTACGGCGACGACTACCCGACGCCCGACGGCACGTGCGTACGCGACTACATCCACGTCGCCGACCTCGCCGAGGCCCACCTGCTGGCCCTCGACGCGATGACCCCCGGCGAGCACCTCATCTGCAACCTCGGCAACGGCAACGGCTTCTCCGTGCGGGAGGTCGTCGAGACCGTCCGCAAGGTCACCGGCCACCCGGTGCCCGAGGTCATGGCCGAGCGCCGCGCCGGGGACCCGGCCGTGCTCGTCGCCTCCGCCGAGAGCGCCCGCGAGCGGCTCGGCTGGACTCCGTCCCGCCCGGATCTGGCGGCCATCGTCGAGGACGCCTGGGCGTTCGCAAGGAAGAAGGAGCAGGGCCGGGGATGAGCGGTGTCGGGGCGGGCGTCGGTACGGGGGCCGCTGCGGGGGACGCGACGGCCGCGGGTGCGGCTGAGGGCGCGGCGGCGGGGCCGGGTGCTGTCGCCGAGGTCACGGCGGGCGGGGCCACGGCGGGCGTGGACGCGCGGGCCAGGGCGAGTGCTGTCGCCGAGGCTCCGGCGGGCGAGGCCGCGGGGCCGGGCGCGGACGTACGGGCCACGGGGCCGGGTGCTGTCGCCGAGGCCACGGCGGAGGCGGCGGCGCGGGTAGCGGCGGAGTTCGCCGCCCTGTACGGGGCGGCTCCCGACGGGGTCTGGGCCGCGCCCGGGCGGGTCAACCTGATCGGGGAGTACACCGACTTCAACGAGGGCTTCGTGCTGCCGCTCGCCCTGCCGCACACCGCCGTCGCCGCGGTCCGTCGCCGGGACGACGGCGTGCTGCGGCTGCACTCCGCCGACGTCGACGGCGGTGTCGTCCAGGTGGAGCTCGCCGCGCTCGTCCCCGGCTCCGTCGAGGGGTGGGCCGCCTACCCGGCCGGGGTCGTCTGGGCGCTGCGGGACGCCGGCCACGCGGTCGGGGGCGCCGATGTGCACCTCGCCTCCACGGTGCCGACCGGGGCCGGGCTCTCCTCCTCCGCCGCCCTGGAGGTCGTGACCGCCCTCGCCCTCGACGAGCTGTTCGGCCTCGGGCTCTCCCGGCCCGCGCTCGCCGTGCTCGCACAGCGCGCCGAGAACGGCTTCGTGGGCGTGCCCTGCGGGGTGATGGACCAGATGGCCTCCGCGTGCGCCACCGAGGGGCACGCGCTGCACCTGGACACCCGTGATCTGTCGTACCGGCAGGTGCCGTTCGACCTCGCGGCGGTGGGGCTGCGGCTCCTCGTCGTCGACACCCGCGTGAAGCACGCGCTCGGGGACGGCGCGTACGCGGAGCGGCGCGCCGGGTGCGAGGCCGGTGCGCGGGCGCTCGGCGTGCGGGCGCTGCGTGACGTGAGCGCCGCGCACCTTCCGTACGCCCTCGGGCGTTTGAACGACGAAACGGTTCGCCGCTATGTCCGGCACGTCGTCTCCGACAACGGGCGGGTGGAGCGGGTCATCGCCCTGCTCGACACGGGGGACGTGCGCGGGGTCGGCGCGGTGCTGACCGAGGGACACGCGTCGCTCCGGGACGACCTTGGGGTGTCGTGCGCCGAGCTGGACCTCGCGGTCGACGCGGCGAACGCGGCCGGGGCGCTGGGCGCGCGCATGACGGGCGGCGGCTTCGGCGGGTCCGCCGTGGTCCTGGTGGAGGACGCCGCGGCCGACGCGGTGGCCGCGGCGGTGGAGAAGGCCTTCGGCGAGGCCGGTCACGCGGCGCCCCGGATCTTCACGGCCGTGCCGGCCGCGGGGGCGCGGCGGGTGGGCTGAGGCCAAGGGGCGGATGGGGTGACACCGGGCCGCGCGAGGGCCCCTTGCGGCCCCTCGCGCGTCACCCGCTTCCCCCGGGGGTGCCCGTTCGGGTCGGACATCGGTGTTTTCGCCTCGGGCGCTGCGGTACGCCCGTAGTCTGTGCGCAGCGCCGGTGGGGGCCGGTGCTGATCAGGGGTATCGAGACCGGCCGGGTACGGCGCCCGGGGCGGGGTGACTGTGGGGCCCGGCGGCGGCCGTGTCCCCGGCGGACCCGCCCTCCCTCCGCTGCCGTGCCCGCGCCGGGCTTCCTCGCACGATTGGGGGTGTCCGTGGCCCGTATCCGGGTTCTGGTGGTGGACGACCACCGGGTCTTCGCCGAGTCGCTGGCCGCTGCCCTCGCTGCGGAGCCCGACATCGACGTGGCCGCGGCGGGCAGCGGGCCCGCCGCCCTGCGCTGTCTGGACCGGGGCGCGGCGGAGGGGCGGCGCTTCGACGTCATGCTGGTCGACGCCGATCTGGGGGACGCCGACGCGGTGGCCTGGGCCGGGGAGCTGCGCGAGTCCCGCCCCGGGGTGCGGGTGGTGGTGCTCGCCGAGAAGGACGACGCCCGGCGCGCGGCGCTCGCCCTGCAGGCCGGGGCCTGGGGCTGGGTGGCCAAGGACTGCTCGCTGCAGCGGCTGCTCGCCGTGGTGCGGGGGGTGCTGCGCGACGAGACGCATCTGCCGCCCGCGCTGCTCACGGGCGTGCTGCGGGAGCTGACGGAGGCCCGCCGGCACCGTACGGAGAGCGAGCGGCTCGTGGAGTCGCTGACGCCGAGGGAGCGCGAGGTGCTGCGCTGCATGGTCGCCGGGCTCGGGCGCAAGGCGGTCGCGGAGCGGCTGTTCCTGAGCCCCCACACGGTGCGGACGCACATGCAGAACGTGCTGGGGAAGCTGGGGGTGCACTCGACGCTGGCGGCGGTGGCGCTGGCGCGGCGGGCCGGGGTCGGGCCGGTGGAGGACGGTCCCTCAGCCGGGGATGTTGTCGAACGGGGCGGTCAACTGGCGTAGCAGGGCGGCCAGTTCGCCGCGCTGGGTGCGGGAGAGGCGGGCCAGGATGGCGCGCTCCTGGGCGAGCAGGCCGGCGAGGGCCTGGTCAGCGCGGTCGCGGCCCTCGGGGGTGAGGCGGACAAGCACGCCGCGCCGGTCGCTGGGGTCGGGGAGCCGTTCGACCAGACCCTTCTTGGCGAGCCGGTCGATGCGGTTCGTCATGGTGCCGGAGGTGACCAGGGTCTGGGTGAGCAGCTGGCCGGGGGAGAGCTGGTAGGGCGCGCCGGCCCGGCGGAGGGACGTCAGGACGTCGAATTCCCACGGCTCCAGCTGGTGCTCGGAGAACGCGAGCCGACGGGCGCGGTCCAGGTGGCGGGCCAGGCGTGAGACACGGCTGAGCACCTCGAGCGGTTCCACGTCGAGGTCGGGGCGCTCGCGGCGCCATGCAGCGACCAGTCGGTCGACCTCGTCCTCCATGACGATCAGTGTAGAGGGTCTGTTGACATAAAGTCTCTTGCCATCGTTATTGTCGACATCAAGAATCTTGGCATCGAGATATATTCTCCTGGACTATGGGGAAGAGACCGGGCCGGAACTCCGTTCCGCTTCGGTATCTCATTCCAGCAAGGGGGCTTCGAACATGTATTCCGTGGACTCGGCCGCGCCAACGTGGGACCCACAGCAGTACCTGCGTCACTCCGGACACCGCACCCGACCCTTCCTCGACCTGCTCGCCCGAATACCGCAGCTGCCCGACGGCGGCCGGCCCGCCCGGATCGCCGACCTCGGCTGCGGCCCCGGCAACGTCACCGTCCTGCTCGCCGAGCGCTGGCCCGACGCACACATCACCGGATTCGACCTCTCGCCCGAGATGCTGGAACGGGCCGAGAAGGACTGGGCGGGCACCACCGCGGGGGGCGGATGGCTCGACTTCCGGCCCGCCGACGCCGCCCACTGGACCCCCGACGAGCCCTACGACCTGATCGTCTCCAACGCGGCCCTGCAATGGGTGCCCAACCACCCCGAGTCCTTCGCCTGCTGGATCGACGGACTCCGGCCCGGCGGCACCCTCGCCTTCCAGGTGCCCGGCAACTTCACCTCGCCGAGCCACGCCCTGCTCGGCGAACTGTGCGAGACCCCGGAGTGGCGCGACCGGGTGGGGGACCTCGGCCGGCGGTTCGTCCACATCCTGGACGCCGCCGACTACCTGCAGCGGCTCACCGACCTCGGCTGCGAGACGGACGTCTGGGAGACCACGTACCACCAGATGCTCCCCGGTGAGGACCCCGTGCTCGACTGGGTCAAGGGCACCGCCCTCAGGCCCGTGCTCACCGCCCTCAGGGACGACCGGGCCGCCACCGAGGCCTTCCTCGCCCAGTACCGCGACCTGCTGCGCGAGGCCTACCCGCGCGGACCCCACGGCACCCCGTTCCCCTTCCGGCGGATCTTCGCCGTCGCACGGAAGGCCGCCTGATGTTACGGACGGGGGCGCCCCACCCACGTGCGGCGCCCCCGTCACCGGCGGTCGGCTCTCGGCGATGCCCGCTCAGCTCTTGCGATGCCCTATCAGCCGGGGCTTCTGCTCCAGACCGTCAAGACCGTGCCAGGCCAGATTCACCAGATGCGCGGCGACCTCCGCCTTCTTCGGCTTGCGCACGTCCAGCCACCACTGCCCCGTCAGCGCCACACTGCCCACCAGCGCCTGCGCGTACAGCGGCGCCAGCTTCGGATCAAAACCCCGCGCCTTGAACTCAAGACCCAGGATGTCCTCCACCTGCGTGGCGATGTCACTGATCAGCGAGGCGAACGTGCCCGTCGACTGCGCGACCGGCGAATCACGGACCAGGATCCGGAAGCCGTCCGTATAGCGCTCGATGTAGTCCAGCAGCGCGAACGCCGCCTGCTCCAGCAGCTCACGCGGATGGCCGGCGGTCAGCGCACCGGTGACCATGTCGAGGAGCTGGCGCATCTCCCGGTCCACCACGACCGCGTACAGGCCCTCCTTGCCGCCGAAGTGCTCGTACACCACCGGCTTGGAGACCCCGGCCTTCGCCGCGATCTCCTCCACCGACGTGCCCTCGAAACCCTTCTCCGCGAAGAGCGTGCGACCGATGTCGAGGAGCTGCTCCCGGCGCTCGGCGCCGGTCATCCTCACCCGGCGGCCACGCCGGGGCTTCTGCTGCTCGCTCGCGCTGCTGGTACTGCCGTCGATCGCCACGTCTTCCATCATGCCGCGTCTGCGGGCACGCGCTGCCGCCGGGCGTCGATCCGCTCCCTGGCCGGCCAGCGCACGTCGTACGCCCAGCCCAGCCGCTCGAACCAGCGGATCAGCCGGGCACTGGAATCGATCTGCCCCCGCAGCACACCGTGCCGCGCCGAGGTCGGATCCGCGTGGTGCAGGTTGTGCCACGACTCACCGCACGACAGCACCGCCAGCCACCACACGTTGCCCGAACGGTCACGCGACTTGAACGGCCGCTTGCCCACCGCGTGACAGATCGAGTTGATCGACCAGGTGACATGGTGCAGCAGCGCCACCCGGACCAGGGAGCCCCAGAAGAACGCGGTGAACGCGCCCCACCACGACATCGTCACCAGACCGCCGATCACCGGCGGGATCGCGAGCGACACGATCGTCCACAGCACGAACTGACGCGAGATCGTACGGATCGCCGGATCCTTGATCAGATCGGGCGCGTACTTGTGCTGCGGCGTCTGCTCCTCGTCGAACATCCACCCGATGTGCGCCCACCACAGCCCCTTCATCAGAGCCGGGACCGACTCCCCGAACCGCCACGGCGAATGCGGATCGCCCTCCGCGTCCGAGAACTTGTGGTGCTTGCGGTGATCCGCCACCCAGCGCACCAGCGGCCCCTCCACGGCCAGCGAACCCATGATCGCCAACGCGATCCGCAGCGGACGCTTCGCCTTGAACGAGCCGTGCGTGAAGTACCGGTGGAAGCCGATCGTGATGCCGTGGCAGCCGATGAAGTACATCGCCGTCATCAGACCCAGATCGAGCAGGCTCACCCCCCACCCCCAGGCCAGCGGCACCGCCGCGACCAGCGCCGCGAACGGCACCGTGATGAACAGCAACAGGGTGATCTGCTCGATGGAACGCTTGCTGTCCCCGCCGAGCGTCGCGGAGGGCAGGCCCTCCGCCGCGTCGGGCGCACCGGACGCCGGGGTCATCTCGGGGCTGATGGTCATACGTGTCCCTGGGGGGTCGAGGGTGGGGGGGTACGGAAAGATCGCCCGAGGCTACGGTCGCGTAACCTACGGCGACGTAAGTATGGCAGCGCGGCGGCACGCGGCAAGAGGGCACAAGCGGGACCCTCGCCGATGTCCAGGGAATGGACACCTATCCTGGGAGCGTCGGACAGCGCGGTCCGCAAGCCTCCAGTACCCCTCCAGACGTGCTTGAACACTGCAAGGAGCCGCACCTGTGAGCAGTGCCGACCAGACCTCCAACGCCAGCGCCGAACTGCGCTCCGACATCCGCCGACTGGGCGACCTCCTCGGCGAGACGCTCGTCCGCCAGGAGGGCCACGAGCTCCTCGACCTCGTCGAGAAGGTCCGCCGCCTCACCCGCGAGGACGGCGAAGCCGCCGCCGAGCTGCTGCGCGGCGTCGAGCTGGAGACCGCCGCCAAGCTCGTCCGCGCCTTCTCCACCTACTTCCACCTCGCCAACGTCACCGAGCAGGTCCACCGCGGCCGCGAGATGCGCGAGAAGCGCGCCGCCGAGGGCGGCCTCCTCGCCCGCACCGCCGACATGCTCAAGGACGGCGACCCCGCCCACGTACGCGAGACGATCAAGAACCTCAACGTACGGCCCGTCTTCACGGCCCACCCCACCGAGGCCGCCCGCCGCTCCGTCCTCAACAAGCTCCGGCGCATCGCCGCCCTCCTGGAGACCCCCGTCATCCAGGCCGACCGGCGCCGCACCGACCTCCGGCTCGCCGAGAACATCGACCTCATCTGGCAGACCGACGAACTGCGCGTCGTGCGCCCCGAGCCCGCCGACGAGGCCCGCAACGCCATCTACTACCTCGACGAGCTCCACGCCGGCGCCGTCGGCGACGTCCTGGAAGACCTCGCCGCCGAACTGGAACGCGTCGGCTTCGAGCTGCCCGCCGGCACCCGCCCCCTCACCTTCGGCACCTGGATCGGCGGCGACCGCGACGGCAACCCCAACGTCACCCCCCAGGTCACCTGGGACGTCCTGATCCTCCAGCACGAGCACGGCATCACCGACGCCCTCGAACTCGTCGACTTCCTCCGCGGCCTGCTCTCCAACTCCATCCGCTACGCCGGAGCCACCCAGGAACTCCTGGACTCCCTCCAGCAGGACCTGGAACTGCTGCCCGAGATCAGCCCCCGCTACAAGCGCCTCAACGCCGAGGAGCCCTACCGGCTCAAGGTCACCTGCGTCCGCCAGAAGCTCCTCAACACCCGCGAACGCCTCGCCAAGGGCACCCCCCACCAGGAAGGCCGCGACTACCTCGGCACCGCCGAACTGCTGCGCGACCTCACCCTCATCCAGACCTCCCTGCGCGAACACCGCGGCGGCCTCTTCGCCGACGGCCGCATGGACCGCGTCATCCGCACGCTCTCCGCCTTCGGCCTCCAGCTCGCCACCATGGACGTCCGCGAGCACGCCGAAGCCCACCACCACGCCCTCGGCCAGCTCTTCGACCGCCTCGGCGAGGAATCCTGGCGCTACGCCGACATGCCGCGCGACTACCGGCAGAAGCTCCTCGCCAAGGAACTCCGCTCCCGCCGCCCCCTCGCCCCCACCCCCGCGCCCCTCGACGCCGCCGGCGCCAAGACCCTCGGCGTCTTCGGAACCATCAAGGAAGCCTTCGAACGCTTCGGCCCCGAGGTCATCGAGTCCTACATCATCTCCATGTGCCAGGGCGCCGACGACGTCTTCGCCGCCACCGTCCTCGCCCGCGAGGCCGGACTCATCGACCTCCACGCCGGCTGGGCCAAGATCGGCATCGTCCCGCTCCTGGAGACCACCGACGAGCTCCGCGCCGCCGACGTCATCCTCAACGACATGCTCGCCGACCCCTCCTACCGACGCCTCGTCTCCCTGCGCGGCGACGTCCAGGAGGTCATGCTCGGCTACTCCGACTCCTCCAAGTTCGGCGGCATCACCACCAGCCAGTGGGAGATCCACCGCGCCCAGCGCCGCCTGCGCGACGTCGCCCACCGCTACGGCGTCCGCCTGCGCCTCTTCCACGGCCGCGGCGGCACCGTCGGCCGCGGCGGCGGCCCCTCCCACGACGCCATCCTCGCCCAGCCCTGGGGCACCCTGGAGGGCGAGATCAAGGTCACCGAGCAGGGCGAGGTCATCTCCGACAAGTACCTCATCCCGTCGCTCGCCCGGGAGAACCTCGAACTCACCGTCGCCGCCACCCTCCAGGCCTCCGCCCTGCACACCGCGCCGCGCCAGTCCGACGAGGCCCTCGCCCGCTGGGACGCGGCCATGGACACCGTCTCCGACGCCGCCCACTCCGCCTACCGGCGCCTGGTCGAAGACCCCGACCTGCCCGCCTACTTCTTCGCCTCCACCCCCGTCGACCAGCTCGCCGACCTCCACCTCGGCTCCCGGCCCTCCCGGCGCCCCGACTCCGGCGCCGGCCTCGACGGACTGCGCGCCATCCCCTGGGTCTTCGGCTGGACCCAGTCCCGCCAGATCGTCCCCGGCTGGTACGGCGTCGGCTCCGGCCTCAAGGCCCTGCGCGAGGCCGGCCTCGACGCCGTACTCGGCGAGATGTACGAGAACTGGCACTTCTTCCGCAACTTCCTCTCCAACGTCGAGATGACGCTGGCCAAGACGGACCTGCGGATCGCCCGCCACTACGTCGACACCCTCGTCCCCGACGAGCTCAAGCACGTCTTCGCCACCATCGAGGCCGAACACGCCCTCACGGTCGCCGAAGTCCTCAAGATCACCGGCGGCGAGAAGCTCCTCGACTCCAACCCCGTCCTCCAGCAGACCTTCGCCATCCGCGACGCCTACCTCGACCCCATCTCCTACCTCCAGGTGGCCCTCCTCGCCCGCCAGCGCGCCGCCGCCGAACGCGGCGAGGACCCCGACCCGCTCCTCGCCCGAGCCCTCCTCCTCACCGTCAACGGCGTCGCCGCCGGCCTGCGCAACACCGGCTGACGCCCTCCCGGCGTCCCGGCGCACATGACAGTGCCCCCGCGGGAACACCCGCGGGGGCACCGTCATGACGGGCTAGGTCAGTGCTGCTGCGCCTTACGACGACGGCTCACCAGGAACGCACCGGCACCCGCGAGGGCGACGGCCACGGCGGCCAGGATGCCGACGGGGGCGCTGGAGCCGGTCTCGGCGAGGTCACCCTCCGCGCCGCCGTTGCCGCCGTTGCCGCCGGCACCGGGCGCCGTGGTGGCGCCACCCGCCGGCGTGGACGCGGACGCCGACGGCGACGGCGACTCCGAGGAGCCGGGCGTCTCGGTGCCGGGCGTGCCGGACGGCGTGGTCGAGGGGGTGCCGGACGGCTTGTCCGACGGCTTGCCGGAGGGCTTGTCGGTCGGCTTGCCCGGGTTCTCCTCACCAGGCGGGCAGTCGGTCTTGAAGACCTTCTGCTTGGCCCGGCCGTTCTCGCCCTCGAAGTTCCAGAACAGCTTGTACTGGCCGTTCGGGAGCGTCATGTCCGCGGTGCGCTCGTGACCGTCGGCGTCGAGGACGAGGGTGCCCTCCTTGACCGTGTCGCCCTTCTCCTGCTCGTTGTTGGCCCAGGCCTCGATGTGCCACTGGACCTTCTGCCCGGCGTCGAAGCCGAACGCGTCGACGTAGAAGGAGCAGACCTTGGGCTCGTTGTGCTTGAGCTCCTCCCCGGTCTTGGAGTCGTGGATCTTCACGGTGCCGTTGTCGCCCTTGGGCTTACCGGTGGCGGAGGCGACCGGGGCGAGCAGCAGGGAAGCCGCGGTCACGGTGCTGACCACCGTGGCGGCGGAAATGAGGGTACGTCGCATAGGGCTGCTGTCCATCTGAGAGATGAGAAGGATGCCGTGGGAGGTGGCGGGGGCAGCCTATCCGTCGCCTTAAGTCACCCTTAACCCAAGGGGCATAACGATCCGGCCATCCCCCACAGCCACCCGCCCCGCCGCCCTACAACGCGAAGAACGCCCCCACCAGCACCGCCGCCCCCGCCCCCGCCAGCGCCCACGCCGTCCGCACCATCCGCATCCCGCCCCCGACCAACGGCGCCGCCAGCACCAACGCCCCGCCCAGCGGCAGCCACGCGTGCAGACCGCCACCCCAGCCCGTCCGCACCGCCTCGTCCGTACCCGGCTTCACCACCACCGGCAGCGTCTCGCCCTTCCGCGCCGCCACCGAATGCGCGATCCTCAGCGTGTGATGCGGCGACGCCGGATCATCCGACACATAACGCCCGCTGCACATCTCCTCGTTGCAACCGGTCACCACCAACGTGCCGTGCTCCCGCCCCTTCGGCAACAGCACATGCTGGGCCGTGTTCCAGGACGACCACGCGCCCGCGACCACGAGGAGCAGGACGACGAGGGCCACGGCGGCGTTACGGGCATGCGTCATGACCCGCGATCGTACAGTCGTACCCGAACCAGGTCAGGAGTTGTACGCCGACTGCGCCCGCTCCAGACCCTCCGTCACCAGGCACTCCACCGCATCCGCCGCCCGGTCCACGAAATAGTCCAGCTCCTTGCGCTCGGTCGAAGAGAAATCCTTCAGCACGAAATCGGCCACCTGCATCCGACCCGGCGGCCGGCCGATCCCGAAGCGCAGCCGGTGGTACTCCGCGCCCATCGCCTTCGTCATCGACTTCAGACCGTTGTGCCCGTTGTCACCGCCACCGATCTTCAGCCGCAGCACCCCGTAGTCGATGTCCAGCTCGTCATGCACCGCCACCACATGCGCCGTCGGCACCTTGTAGAAGTCCCGCAACGCCGTCACCGGCCCGCCCGACAGATTCATGTACGACATCGGCTTCGCCAGCACCACCCGGCGGTTCGCCGGCCCCGGCGGACCCATCCGGCCCTCCACCACCTGCGCCTGCGCCTTCTGCGCCCGCTTGAACTTCCCACCGATCCGCTCGGCCAGCAGGTCCACCACCATGAACCCCACGTTGTGCCGGTTGCCCGCGTAATCCGGGCCCGGATTGCCGAGGCCGACGATCAGCCAGGGGGCGTTCGCGTCGTCCGTCATCTGCGTCTCGTCTCCTCGTCCTCGCAACAGAAAGAAACGGGGTGGCGGACCGTTCCCGGTCCGTCACCCCGTCACGTCAGGCAGAGCCTACGGCTCAGGCCTCGGCGCCCTCGGCGGCCTCGCCCTCGGCGGCCGGCTCCTCGGCCTGCGCGGCCAGGATCTGGATGACGACGGCCTCGGGGTCCGTCACCAGGGTCGCGCCCTTCGGCAGCTCGATGTCCTTGGCGTGGATCGAGTCACCGGCCTGCAGGCCCGCGATCGACACGGTCACGGCCTCGGGCAGGTGGGTGGCCTCGGCCTCGACGGAGATCGTGTTCAGCACGTTCTCGACCAGGAAGGCACCCGGGGCCAGGTCACCCTCGGTCTCGACGACGATCTCGACGGTGACCTTCTCGCCCCGCTGGACCAGCAGCAGGTCGACGTGCTCCAGGAAGCCCTTCAGCGGGTCGCGCTGAGCAGCCTTCGGGATCGCCAGCTCGGTGCCACGGCCCTCGATGTCCAGGGACAGCAGGACGTTCGGCGTACGCAGCGCCAGCGTCAGCTCGTGGCCCGGAAGGGTCAGGTGGATCGGGTCCGAACCGTGGCCGTAGAGGACACCGGGAACCTTGGCGTCACGGCGGATCTTGCGGGCGGCACCCTTGCCGAACTCGGTGCGGAGGGAAGCGGCGAGCTTGACCTCGGACATGTGCACTCCTCGTATGTGTGGTGACGGATACGACTGTCACCCGGCCACGACTGCCGATGGCCTGCTACGAAGAGCGCGTCGATAACGGACCGCCGGACCCACATGCGGGTACGGCCTCCCTCGCCGAGCAACCACGACAGTCTAGCGGCCCCACCCGAACCGCCCAAATGGATCACGCCCGGCCGGAGCACGAGGGGCACGAGGAGCACGCGTAAGGGCCGCCTCCCCCTGGGAAGCGACCCTTACATCAGCTACGAGCCACGAGCCACGAGCTACGAGCCGAAGCTCACTGCTCCTCGAACAGGCTCGTCACCGAACCGTCCTCGAACACCTCACGCACCGCACGCGCGATCGTCGGCGCGATCGACAGCACCGTGATCTTGTCCAGCTCCAGCGAACTCGGATCCGGCAGCGTGTCCGTGAACACGAACTCGCTCACCTTCGAATTCTTCAGCCGATCAGCCGCCGGGCCCGACAGGATGCCGTGCGTCGCCGTCACGATCACATCCTCCGCACCATGCGCGAACAGCGCCTCCGCCGCCGCGCAGATCGTGCCCGCCGTGTCGACCATGTCGTCCACCAGCACACACACACGACCCTCGACGTCACCCACGACCTCGTGGACCGTCACCTGGTTCGCCACGTCCTTGTCACGACGCTTGTGCACGATCGCCAGCGGCGCGTCCAGACGGTCACACCACCGGTCCGCCACCCGCACGCGACCCGCGTCCGGAGACACGATCGTCAGCTTCGTCCGGTCCACCTTCGCACCCACGTAGTCCGCGAGGACCGGCAGCGCCGACAGATGATCCACCGGACCGTCGAAGAAGCCCTGGATCTGGTCCGTGTGCAGGTCCACCGTCAGGATCCGGTCCGCACCCGCCGTCTTCAGCAGATCCGCCACCAGACGCGCCGAGATCGGCTCACGACCACGGTGCTTCTTGTCCTGACGGGCATAGCCATACGAAGGAATGATCACCGTGATGCTCCGGGCCGAAGCCCGCTTCAGAGCATCGATCATGATCAACTGCTCCATGATCCACTTGTTGATCGGAGCCGTGTGGCTCTGGATCAAGAAGCAGTCCGCGCCCCGCGCGGACTCCTGGAAACGGACGTAGATCTCACCGTTGGCAAAGTCGAAAGCCTTGGTCGGCACGATGCCGACACCCAGCTGGTGCGCGACCTCCTCGGCCAGCTCGGGGTGGGCGCGGCCGGAGAAGAGCATCAGCTTCTTCTCGCCGGTCGTCTTGATCCCGGTCACAGCACTGTCTCCTCGACGGGTTCTCTGGCCGCAAAAACCCCGCGCTCCCGTGCGCGCGTGCGAGCCAGCCGAATTTGTGTGCACGTATCACGGTACGCCGAGTTCGGCGTACTCGTTTCCGGTCAGCTTTCGCCGGCGGACTTCTCACTGGCAGCCTGAGCGGCCTGCGCCGCGGCGCTCCCCGGCCTCTTCCGAGCCACCCAACCCTCGATATTCCGCTGCTGGCCACGGGCGACGGCCAGCGAACCGGGCGGCACATCCTTCGTGATGACGGACCCGGCAGCGGTGTAGGCGCCGTCCCCGATCGTGATGGGTGCCACAAACATGTTGTCCGAACCGGTACGACAGTGCGAACCGATCGTCGTGTGGTGCTTCGCCTCACCGTCGTAGTTCACGAACACACTCGCCGCACCGATATTCGTGAACTCGCCGATCGTCGCATCACCCACGTACGACAGATGAGGGACCTTCGTCCCCTCACCGATCACCGCGTTCTTCATCTCGACATACGTACCCGCCTTGGACCGCGCGCCCAGATCCGTCCCCGGACGCAAGTACGCGTACGGCCCCACGGAGGCGCCCTCGCCCACCACGGCCCCGTCCGCCACCGTGTTGTCCACCCGCGCGCCCCGGCCGACCCTCGTGTCCTTCAGCCGCGAGTTCGGACCCACCACGGCGTCCTCCGCCACATGCGTCGAACCCAGCAGCAGCGTGTTCGGCAGCACCGTCGCATCCGGCTCGAACGTCACCGTCACATCCACGAACGTCGACGCCGGATCCACCACCGTCACACCCGCCAGCATCGCCCGCTCCAGCAGGCGCGCGTTCAGCAGCGCACGAGCCTCCGCCAGCTGCACCCGGTTGTTGATCCCCAGGATCTCCCGGTGATCCGACGCCACCGACGCACCCACCCGATGGCCGGCCTCCCGCAGGATCGACAGCACGTCCGTCAGGTACTCCTCACCCTGACTGTTGTCCGTCCGCACCTGCCCCAGCGCGTCCGCCAGCAGCACGCCGTCGAACGCGAACACCCCGGAATTGATCTCCCGGATCGCCCGCTGCTCCTCCGTCGCGTCCTTGTGCTCGACGATCTCCGTCACCGCACCGGACACCGCGTCCCGCACGATCCGCCCGTAACCGGTCGCATCCGGCACCTCGGCCGTCAGCACCGTCACCGCGTTGCCGTCGGCCACGTGCGTCGCCGCCAGCGCCTTCAGCGTCTCCCCGGACAGCAGCGGCGTGTCACCACACACCACCACGACGGTCCCCTCGGGAGCCCGCCCCAGCTCACCCAGCGCCGTCCGCACCGCGTGCCCCGTGCCGTTCTGCTCCTCCTGCACGGCCGTCCGGGTCCCCGCGTAGAACGCGTCCAGATGCCCCTTCACCTGCTCCCGCGCATGCCCCACGACCACGACCAGGTCCTCGGGCTCCAGCTCACGAGCGGCGGACACGACATGCCCGACGAGCGACCGCCCGGCGATCTCGTGCAGAACCTTGGGGGTCTTCGACTTCATGCGGGTGCCCTCACCCGCTGCGAGGACGACGACGGCGGCCGGGCGATTGGCGCTCACGGGAATGCCCTTCGGCTTTCGGGTGGTGGACTTCCGAAGGATACCGGGGGGTACCGGGGCGGACATGAGTAAGGGTCCCGACCGGGGAGGTCGGGACCCGAACCGAGCAGCTCCCCTGCCAGGACTCGAACCTGGAACAAATCATCCAAAGTGACCCGTGTTGCCCATTACACCACAGGGGATGGCATAAGAGGTCGAAACGGACATCTGTCAGTCCCGTGCCTCGACGGCCTCCACTATGCCGTACCAGGAGCCCTCGATGCGACGGTACAGGTCGGCGCTTCGGCGAACGCGGATGGCGAGGCAGCCCTGGTAGCCGTCGCCGACGTTCTTGCGCACGGTCTTGGGGTTGTGGCGTTTGATGACCGGCTTGCCGAACTGCTCGGGTGCGGCACCTGTGACCTCCGCCCAGTACTGCTCGGCGGCAGAAGTGTCGGCAGTCTCGTGGATCATGATGTGGTACGCGTGCTGCTCCCGCTCCACGCCCAGCAGGTCGAGCCAGGCGATGAAGGTCCGGATCATGCCGGGGTCGCTGTTCACGAACGTTACCCGTTCCCGGCGGGCGTACGACTTGTCCTTGGTGCCCTCGGCCCAATAGAGGGCCACCCCCACCAGGAAGAGTTCGCGCTCGGAGAGTGAGCCCACCGCGCGCGCGGCGGCCTCCTTGGTGCGCTGTCGTAGGTCATTCCCTGGAGGCGGAGCTCGCGGGCGCGGGCGCGGAGGTCGTCCTTGGCGCGGGGGCGGCGGGTCCAGTCTGGTGGGGGTTCGCCCTTCACGAGCCTGTTCAGCAGGTCGTTGTTGTAGATCTGCAGGCGGTCGCGGATCTGGCGGAGGCTGAGGCCTTCGCGGCGTAACGCGACGGCTTGTTCGCGCGGGGTCTCGAAGTCCGCGTAGCGGTTCGTTTCGGGTGTCATGGGACGAGGTTCGTCCGGAATGCGGACGTCCGGGTCGAAAGTGCGGTCGATTCACCAGTTCGAGGGACTGGTGTGTGGATGCGTCGACGCGCCAGGAAAACCGGTGGCCCTCGCCCGTAGGGTGGAAGGCATGACCGCAACGGGGGCAGACCGGGACGCGGCGGGCACGGAGGTGGTCCGTCGGAGCTGGTGGTGGTGGGGGAGACGGCGCAGTGTGGTGCTGGACGTGGCGTTGGCCGTCGCGTCCGCGCTGGAGTGTGGGCTCGAGGGGGTCGGGTTCGCGCGTGAGGCGTCGGTGCCGGTGCCGGTGCCGGTGGGGGTGGTGTTCGGGCTGGTGGTGGGGTCGGTGCTGCTGGTGCGGCGGCGGTGGCCGATCACGGTGGTGCTCGTCTCGATCGCGGTGACGCCGGCGGAGATGGGCTTCCTGATGGGGATCGTCGGTCTCTATTCGCTGGCGGCGTCGGAGGTGCCTCGGCGGTATACGGCCGGCCTCGCGGGGATGTCGACGGTGGCCGTGTACGTCGTGACGGTGGTGCGGATGCGCCAGGACGTCGCGGAGGCGGACGCGGGGCAGCCGGATTTCGATCCGAGCGGTTGGTACGTGCCGGTCGTGTCGATGTTCATGACGCTGGGGCTGAACGCTCCGCCGGTGCTGTTCGGCCTGTACATAGGGGCGCGGCGTCGGCTCATGGAGTCGTTGCGGGAGCGGGCGGACAGTCTGGAGCAGGAGCTGTCGTTGCTCGCGGACCGGGCGGAGGAGCGGGCGCAGTGGGCGCGTCAGGAGGAGCGGACGCGGATCGCGCGGGAGATGCACGACGTGGTGGCGCATCGGGTGTCGTTGATGGTGGTGCACGCGGCGGCGTTGCAGGCGGTGGCGTTGAAGGATCCGCAGAAGGCGGTGCGGAACGCGGCGCTGGTGGGGGAGATGGGCCGGCAGGCGTTGACGGAGTTGCGGGAGATGTTGGGGGTGCTGCGGGAGGGGGCTGCGGGTGCTTCCGCGCAGTCGGTGCCGCTGGCGGCGGTGGGTCGTGCGGCGGCGGCTGCCGCCGAGGCCGCGGCGGAGGACGGTGGGCCGTGTCTGGACGCTCTGGAGGGTTTGGTGGAGCAGTCGCGGCAGGCGGGTGCGGTGGTGGAGCTCGTGGTGTCGGGGGAGCGGCGGCGGTACGGGGTGGAGGTGGAGCGGACGGCGTACCGGGTGGTGCAGGAGGCGTTGACGAACGTGCACAAGCATGCGGCGGGTGCGGAGGTCGTCGTGCGGTTGGCGCATCGGGAGGGGGAGGTCGCGATGCAGGTGGAGAACGGTCCGTCGGATGCGGCGGTGGCGGGTGCGGGGCTGCCGAGTGGGGGGAACGGTCTGGTGGGGATGCGGGAGCGGGTGTCGCGGCTGGGTGGGGTGTTCGTGTCGGGTCCGACGGACGCGGGTGGTTTCCGGGTGAGTGCGGTGTTGCCGGTGGACGGGAAGGTGTGACGGGGCCCTGTGGGGGGCGGGGTGCGGGGCGTCAGGGGGCCTGGACGAGGCGGGTGGGCTGGGTGCCGGTGATGAGGGTGCTCAGGGCGGTGTCGATGTCCCGGCCGAGGTACCAGTCGCCGGTGTGGTCGACGCTGTAGACGCGTCCTTCGATGTCCATGGCGAGGATGGCGCGCTGTTCGTCGTGGTCGGTTTCCTCGCCGAGGGGGGCGAGCTCGGTGTGGAGGGCGCGGCCGAGGTCGCCGAGGGTGCGGGCGAGGTGGAGCCCGGCGAGGGGGTCGATGCGTACGGTCGCGGGTGCTATCTGGCGGCCGTGGCCGGGGGCGGTGATGTGGAGGCCGCCGAATTCGGCCCAGGCTTCGACGACGGCGGGGAAGACGGTGTGGCGGTGTCCGGCGGGGGAGACGTGGCCGCGGAGGGTGTCGGCCCATTGTTCGGCGAGTTTGATGTCCCAGCGGCCGGGTTGCCAGCCGGCTTCGCGGAGGGCGGCGTCGACGTTGACGGGGAAGCGGGTGCTGTTGAGGTCGGGCATGGGGGTCGGGTTCAGCCGTTCTGGGCGCTGGTGGGGTCGACGGTGCGGACTCCGAAGTGGGCGAGCATGGCCGTACAGGAGCGGCAGGGCGGGGCGTAGCTGCCGTGGAGCGGGTCGCCGTCCTCGCGGATGCGGCGGGCGGTGAGTTTGGCGTGCTTGAGGGAGCGGCGGGCCTCGCTGTGGGTGAGTGGTTTGCGCTGGGCGCGTTTGGAGCGTGCGTGCTCGGCGGCGGTGAGGTGCCGGGAGAGCAGGATCGCTTCGGGGCAGCGTCCGGTGAAGCGTTCGCGCTGGCCGCTGGTGAGGGTGTCGAGGAAGTCCTGGACGAGTGGGTGCAGGACGGGCGGCTGGTCGCCGCGGGCGGCGGTGCAGGTGAGTGTTTCGCCGCGGACGGAGAGGGCCGCGCCGACGGTGGGCAGGATTCCGTCTCGGCGGTGGCGCAGTAAGGGGGCGCGGTGGGTGTCGGCGTCGCTGCCCCAGTTGAGGCGTGGGTCACCCTGTGTGGGTGGTGGTGCCGGTGTCGTGCTTGCGTGCATGGTGCTCGTCTTCCCCTCCTGCAATCCCCCGAGTTGCGTGAACAGCCTGCCAAACGGGGTGCCCGATGGGGAAGCTGGGGCGTGGAAACGTGCTTTCGGTGTGTCGGAATCATGGCGGTGCTGTCATGTCGTCGTGACAGTTGGTCACCGTGGGCGGGGTGGGGGTGGTCGGCCGGCATCTGGCCGGGTGGTGCGGTGGGGGCACCGCTTAGGCTGTGCGGACCAGCCGGTACGAGGTACCAGTAGAAGCCACGCGGCAGACGCCACAGCAGCCACTCAGGGGGCAACCGCCATGACGACAGGTCGGCTCGGCCAGGACACCGTGCCGCCGAACGCGGCGTACGCCGGGCAGGTCGTGCACTTCCCGGATCCGGTCCGGGCTTCCCGTCATCCGCGAGGGGTGCGGGTGGACGAGCGCGGCTACCCGGATTTCTCTCCGTACGCGCGTGCGGCGGCGGAGATCGCGGATCCTCCGGAGGGTTTCGGGGTCGACGAGCTGCGCCTGACGGATTACGTGTCGGCGAACGCGGCGTTGGCGGCGACGGGTCATGAGCTGTGGGACACGATTCCGGCGGTGGCGACGCCGCATGGCTGGACGTGGCATCACGTGGCGCATTCGCGGCGGCTTGAGCTGGTTCCGGTCGAGGTGAAGGCGCTGCTGCGGCATCACGGCGGGGTGGCGACGGCGGGGTCGGTGGACCAGTCGAAGCGGGGTACGCGGCCGTTGCAGGAGACCCGGCCGGTGCATTTCCGGTTGCCGAAGCGCGGGGCGGCGGTGTCGGAGCAGCAGGTGCAGGGGGTGGAGGAGGATCTGGGGTACCGGCTGCCGGGTGCGTATCGCGCGTTCTTGAAGGCGGCGGGTGGTTGTGCGCCGGTGGGTACGGCGCTGGACGCGGAGCTGGGGCTTCTGGTGGACCAGCCGTTCTTCACGGTGCGTGAGGAGGCGGGGGTCAATGACCTGGTGTACGTCAACAAGTGTCTTCGTGATCATCTGACGAAGGACTTCCTGGGTGTGGCCTTCGTGCAGGGCGGTCTGCTCGCGGTGAAGGTGAAGGGCGAGGCGGTCGGCTCGGTGTGGTTCTGTGCGTATGACGACGCGCGGGACGGTGGCGAGGTGGCGGCCGGCTGGACGGTGAACGAGCGGGTGGAGCGGTTGCTGCTGCCCTGTGGTGAGGATTTCGACGCGTTCTTGCAGCGGTTGGCGGGCAGTCCGCCGGAGCTGGAGACGGTGGCGAATCTGATGGTGGACGGTGGCTTCGCGCGTGCCGTGCCCGTGGTCCCGGTGGGGGAGTGAGCTGGCTGTGGTGACGTTCGCGCAGGCGCAGGAGCGTGCCGAGGAGTGGATCAACGGCGATGTGCCGGCGTATCTGCATCGTGAGGTGCGGGTGCGGGAGTTCGGTCTCGGTTTCGTGGTGTGGGCGGAGGACCGGGCGGAGGCGCCGACTCCGGACGGGGGCCGGCAGCGTCTGGTCATCGCGCGGGACAGTGGCGAGGCGACGTTGTGGCCGGGGTTGCCGGTGGGTGAGGTGATCCGCCGTTATGAGGAGGAGTACGGGGCGGCGGCCGCGGAGGCGGCGGCTCCGGTTCCGGCCCAGGCGGCGCGGGTCGATCTGAACCAGACGTCGTTCCTGCTGAGTCCGCCGGAGTGGCTGCAGGAGGCGGCGGACAAGATCGGTCTTCCGCCGGTGGCCTCGAACGCGTCCCAGGCGGCCGCGGACGCGTCGCCGGAGTCGGCCTCGCACACGCCGCCGCTGCCGATGCCGGGCGGCGGCGGGAGCGGCGGCGGCGAGGGTACGGGTACGGCTCCCGCGGGCGCGCTGCCGGAGGCTGCGCCGGTGGCGCCGGGGGCTGGGGAGCCTGGTGCCGGAGAGCCTGGTGCCGGGGTGTCCGGTGTTGGGGAGCCTGGTGCCGGGGCGGCGGCTTCGGGTGCCGCTTCCGGGGCGCCGTCCGTCGGGGGCTCGTCCGTCGGCGGGCCGTCCGCCGAGAGCCCGTCGGCCGACGGGGCGTTCGCCGGGACCGGGGCCCTCGCCACGGGCTCGGCCGGGGACTCCCTGCCGGAGGTGTCGGCCGCGCCGTGGGAGGCCGCTTCGGACGGTGCTTCGTCCGTGGGTGGTTCCGCAGGGGCCGGGTCCGGTGACGGGTCCGGGTCCGGGTCCGGTGCGTCCGCCGACGCGTCGGCGGACGCCGGCGACGGTGCCGGCGAGGCCGCGCCGGAGGTGTCGGACGCGCCGTGGGCGGCGGCTTCGGGTGCCGCCGAGGACGGCCATGAACCGACCGCTTCGGACGGCGTGCCCGCGCAGAGCCCCTGGGCCGACGCGAACGCCAGCGTGGGCGGTGCCGACGGCGCCGTGCCGTTGCCGGCGACGGTGTTCGCGCCGCCCCTGTCGGGGGCGGACGACGAGGACGCGCCGCCGCCGTCGGTGGGCCCGGACGCGCCCACGGCGCTGATGAAGGGCGGCAGCGCGCTGCCGCCGACCGCGATCGCGCCGCGGCTGAACACGGACGGCACGTTCGGACAGGGCGGCCCGCAGGTTCCGCCCGCGCCGCCGTCCGCGCCCGCCGTTCCCGCGACCCCTCCGATGGCGCCGCCCACGCCCCCCGCGGCTGCCGTTCCCCCCGCGCCTCCCGTTCCGTCCGCTCCCGGGGCCGCCGACATCGCCGACGCGGCGACCAGCAAGGCGCAGACGCCGCCGCCCGGTGGCTATGTGCGGACGCAGCTGGTGTCGCAGCTCGGGCCCGACGGCCCGCAGCCTCCCGGCCCGCCGGCCCCTCCTGGACCTCCCGGGCCCCCCGCCCCTCCGGCCCCGCCCGGGTCGACGCCGCCGCCCGCCGTGCACCAGGCCGCGACGATGCTGGCGCATCCGAGCCAGGTCGGTCAGCCGGGTCAGAGTGGTCCGGGTGCTCCGCCGCCTCCGCCTCCGCCGCCGGGTGTGCCGGGTGCCGGTGCCGGTACGCCGCCGGGCGGTGTGGCGCACGCCGCGACGATGCTGGCGCATCCGAGCCAGGCCGGGCAGCCGGGTCAGAGTGGTCCGGGTGCTCCGCCGCCTCCGCCTCCGCCGCCGGGTGTGCCGGGTGCCGGTGCCGGTACGCCGCCCGGTGGTGTGGCGCACGCCGCGACGATGCTGGCGCACCCGGGCCAGGCCGGTCCCCTCGGGCCGCCTCCGCCGCCGGGACCCGCGCCCGCGCCCCTCGGCGCGCCCGCGCCGCCGGCCTACGGCTATCCGCAGCCGCAGCCGACGGGCGTGCCGACCGTGGGTCCGGGCTACCAGGCCGTGCTGCGCTACCGCGCGCCCGACGGTTCGGAGCAGCAGATCATCCGCCGCTCCGCGCCGGGCACGCCGCACCCCGAGTGGCAGATCCTGCACGAGCTGCGTGCGATGAACGTGCCGCCGCAGCAGGTGCTCGAACTGCACACGGAGCTGGAGTCCTGTGAGCTGCCGGGCGGTTACTGCGCGCGGATGATCCGGGAGACCTGGCCGCAGGCGCGGATCACCAACATCGCGCCGTACGGCCGTGATCACGCGGGCCGTCAGCAGGGCATGCGTCAACTGCTGACGCACCAGGGCGAGTTGCACCAGGTCGCGGACGGCCCGGCGCGGCCCGCGCCGGTGCGGGCGCCGCTGCCGCAGGTGCAGCCGGCGCCGCCGCTGCCGCCGGACGCGGTGGCGCAGGAGCTGGCCGGGGCGTTCGGTCCGGGCATCCTGCGCTTCGACCAGCGGGCGGTGTCGAGGCAGGGTGTGCCGGAGCTGCTGGCGGTGACGCTCGTGTGGGCGGGTCTGCCGGCCGACTTCGGGCCGTTCTTCTGGGCGCAGCCGGCGATGCCGGTGGTGCCGACGCTGGCGGAGCTGGCGGCGCAGCGTCAGGTGCAGCCGGCGTCGGACGCGAGCTCGTATCTGGTGCTGGGTTCGGACTTCGGCCGGGCGATCTGTGTCCAGTACGGGACGGCGCACATCGTCGCCGTACCGGTGGAGGCGGGTCCGGGCGGGCAGCCGGTGCCGCCGCAGTTCGTGAACACCGGGCTGCCGGAGTTCGTGCGCTGCCTGGCGCTGCTCGGCCGGATGTGGCGGCTGCGGTTCGGGCTGAACCCGGAGCAGGCGGGCCGGTGGACGGTCGATTTCCAGGCGCAGTTGGCGATGCTGGATCCGGCGGCGCTGTCGTCGCCGGAGAACTGGTGGTCGGTGCTCCTGGAGCAGATGTGGGACGGTCTGCTGTAGTCGGTCGGCCCGTAGACGGGATGTGACCAAAGGCGCTCGGTGTGTGCTCACGTCGGGCGTCTTTTGTCCGTTCTTATGGCGCATCCTGGAGGGGCGGCGCGGAGTGCGCACAGGTCAGAAGCTCGTGAGGGAAGGGGCGTCAGGGATGGGTTTCGCGTTCGGACGGGGCCGGGGCTACCGCCCGGAGCAGGTCGACACCTACCTCGCCGCGCTGTCCGAGGAGCGCGACGGTGCCGTGGAGCGGGCCGAGCGGCTGACCGTGCTCGCCGAGGAGATGGCGGAGGAGCTGGCGCGGCTGCGGGAGGTGGTCGCGGGTCTGAAGCCGCAGCGGTACGAGTCCCTCGGCGAGGCCGCGCAGAAGATCCTGGAGCTCGCGGAGCAGGAGGACGAGCGGCTTGTACGGGCCGCGGAGGGCGAGGCGCAGGAGCTCGCCGAGGCGGCCGACGTGGCCGCACGCGAGGCCCGGGAGGCGGCCCGCGCCTACGCGGAAGAGGTGCGCGCGGCGGCCGACGAGGCGGCCCGCGCCACTCTGGAGCGGGCCGAGGAGCGCGCCGGCGAGCTGCGTACCGTCGCCGGCCGGGACGCGGAGGGCGCCAGGGACGCGGCGCGCGCGTACGCGGAGGAGACCGCCCGGCGCGGCGAGGAGCTGCTCGCCCGGCAGCGCGAGGAGCAGCGTGCCGTACGGGACGAGGCGGAGCGCGCGGCGCAGGCGGCCGCGGCCGAGCTGGACGCCCGGAACGACGAGCTGATCGCCGAGGCGGAGGGCCGCCTCGCGGAGGCCCGGCGCGCCCTGGCCAGGACCGAGGAGGCCGCCCGGCACGGCCAGGAGGACGCCGAGGCGAAGGCGGCCGAGCTGCTCGCGGAGGCGCGTCTGAAGCGGGAGCGGATCGAGCGCGAGACCGAGCGGGTGCTGCGCGAGCACGAAGAGGCCCGCGACGAGATCCACTCGCACATGGAGCACATCCGCTCCTCGCTCGCGGCTCTGACGGGCCGCGTGGGGGGCCCGGGGCCGGAGAAGCCCGAGGCCCGGGAGGGCGAGGCGCGGCCGGACGACGCCGACGCCAACACTGACACCGGCACTGTCACCGACGCCGACGCCGACGGCGTGAAGGACGCGAAGGACGCGGAGGTTGCGGCGGACTCGGAGGCCCCGGAGGGCCGGTGAGGTCCGGAGGAACCCGGGACAACCCGCGAAGAACCCGGAAGGGCCGGGACCGGAGTCCGGTCCCGGCCCTTCCGGGCGTCGGAGGCGGGGGTCAGGGCGCCCTCAAGAGGCGTCCTCGTCCCGGTCCCCGCGCTCGCCGTCCTCCAGGACCGGGAAGCGGCGCGGCGCGAGGGTGAGCAGGGCCAGGATGGCGAGGGCGGCGGCGGCCGCGGCGCCGAGGTGGACGTAGTCGACGGCCGCGTCGACCGCCCGGCGCAGATGGTCGGCGGCCGGGCCGGTGAGCGCGCCCGGGGTCTCCAGGGCGCGGACCAGCCCGTCCAGGTCCGCGCCTCCTCCGCCTCCAGTGCCCCCACCGCTTCCCTCGCCGAGCCGCGCGGCCAGGACCCCGTTGGCGACGGCGCCGAACAGGGCCGCGCCGACGCTCTGGCCGACCTGGCGGACGAAGAGGACGGAGGCGGTGGTCGTGCCCCGTTCCTCGTAGGGGACGGTCGACTGGACCCCGACGATCAGCGGCAGCTGGAAGAAGCCGAGCGCCCCGCCGAGCAGCAGCATCAGCAGCGCCGGCTGCCACGGCTCGCCGGGGAAGGGCAGCAGCGGGAACGCGAGCAGCACCAGGAGCGCGAGGCCCATGCCGAGCAGGGCGGTCTGGCGGAAGCCGATGCGGGTGTAGACCCGGTTGGAGAGGGCGGCCGTGACCGGCCAGCTCAGGGTCATCGCGGAGAGCACGAAACCGGCGGCGATCGGGCCGAGGCCGAGCACGGCCTGCGCGTACGTGGGCAGGAAGACGGTCGGCGCGACCATGAGCAGCCCGAGCGCGCCGAGGGCCACGTTGACGGCGGCGATGGTGCGGCGGCGCCACACCCAGCCGGGGATGATCGGTTCCGCGGCCCGGCGTTCGATGAGGACGGTCAGCGCGGCGAGCGCGGCCGACCCGCCGAACAGGCCGAGCGAGGGCGCCGACAGCCAGGGCCAGGCGACTCCGCCCTGGACGAGGGCGGTCAGCAGGAGGGTGCCGGTGCCGAAGATGGCGAGGGCGCCGGCCCAGTCGACGGAGACCCGCGGCCGGGCCGCCCCGGACCGCGGTGACCGCCGGGGCCACCACCGCACGGGCCACCACCACCCGGGCCGCCGGCCGGACCGGTCCGCACCCCGGTCCCGTACGGGCTCGGCCGCCCCACCCCGTACGGGACCCGCCTCGACCCCCGTTCCGGTCACGCCACCCCGTACGGGCCCGTCCGCCCCACCCCGTACGGGACCCGCCTCGACCCCCGTTCCGGTCACGCCACCCCGTACGGGCCCGTCCGCCGCGCCCCGTACGGGACCCGCCCCCGGCGCCGGGCGGCGGCCCGGTTCGACCAGGTGGCGGGCGATCAGCCACAGCGCCGCCGCCCCCACCGGCAGGTTGATCAGGAAGATCCAGCGCCAGTCCGCGTACCCGGCGAGCAGGCCGCCCGCCGCCGGGCCCGCCACGGCGGAGGTGGCCCACACGGAGGAGAGCCGGGCCTGGATGCGGGGACGTTCCTTCAGCGGGTAGAGGTCGGCGGCGAGCGTCTGGACCGTGCCCTGGAGGGCGCCGCCGCCCAGGCCCTGGACCACGCGGAAGGCGATCAGGGAGCCCATGTTCCAGGCGGAGGCGCACAGCAGGGAGCCGACCAGGAAGAGCACGATGCCCGCGATCAGGACCGGCTTGCGCCCGAAGGTGTCGCTGAGCTTCCCGTACACCGGCAGCGTCACCGTCACGGCGAGCAGATAGCCGGAGAACAGCCAGGAGAAGACCGACAGGCCGCCGAGGTCGCCGACGATCTGCGGCACGGCCGTGGCGACGATCGTGCCGTCGAGCGCGGCGAGCGCCATGCCCAGCATCAGCGCGGCGACGACCGGCCCGCGCCGTGTGGCGCCCGCCCTCGGCGGCGCCGCCCTCCCCGTGGTCGCCTCGGCCATCCGGCCCCGCCCCTCTCTCCGACCCGTCGGATGCTTCGTACATCTAAGTGCGCCCGGGGCAGCCTCTCACTCGGACCGGGGGAGGAGGAACCCCTAGGGGTGCCTCCCCCATTCGGTCCAGGGGCCGTTCGTCCCGGCGGAGGACGAGCCGGGGGCCCGGCTGTCCTTAGCTTGTTCTTACGGACAACCCCAGGGCGAAGACTGCGCCGGGCACCAGTGCCCCGGCCCCCGCCACCCGGACAGACTCGAACGCGGACATCGACCGCGCCCACCTCTACCCCTCTTTAGGAGACATACCGTGACTTCGGCTGTGAGCGTCCCCAGGCACGGGGACACGGGAGAGCGGACGGCCGTCGCCGCGCGGGCGCGGCAGGTCGTCAAGGCGTACGGCTCCGGGGAGACCCGGGTCGTCGCGCTGGACCACGTCGACGTGGACATCGCACGAGGCCGGTTCACGGCCATCATGGGGCCCTCCGGCTCCGGCAAGTCCACGCTCATGCACTGCCTCGCCGGTCTCGACACCGTCAGCGGCGGCCAGATCTTCCTCGGTGACACCGAGATCACCGGTCTGAAGGACAAGAAGCTGACGCAACTCCGGCGCGACCGGATCGGGTTCATCTTCCAGGCGTTCAACCTGCTGCCCACCCTGAACGCCCTGGAGAACATCACGCTGCCCATGGACATCGCCGGCCGCAAGCCCGACCAGGAGTGGCTGCGGCGGGTCGTCGACACCGTCGGCCTCGGCGAGCGCCTGAAGCACCGGCCCAACCAGCTGTCCGGCGGCCAGCAGCAGCGCGTCGCCGTGGCCCGCGCGCTCGCCGCGCGGCCCGAGATCATCTTCGGCGACGAGCCGACCGGCAACCTCGACTCGCGCGCCGGGGCCGAAGTCCTCGGCTTCCTGCGGCAGTCCGTCGACGAGCTCGGCCAGACCATCGTCATGGTCACCCACGACCCCGTCGCCGCCTCCTACGCCGACCGCGTCCTCTACCTCGCCGACGGCCGGATCGTCGACGAGATGTACGCGCCGACCGCCGAGCAGGTCCTCGACCGCATGCTCCTCTTCTCCGGGGGACACCCCCAGACCCCCGACTTCGACGCCCGGGGGCGCACGTCATGACCGTCCTGAAGACCTCCCTGCGCAGCTTCCTCGCGCACAAGGGCCGCATGGCGCTGTCCGCCGTGGCCGTCCTGCTCTCCGTCGCCTTCGTCTGCGGCACCCTGGTGTTCAGCGACACCATGAACACCACCTTCGACAAGCTCTTCGCCACCACCGCGTCCGACGTCACCGTCAGTCCGAAGGACGCCGCCGCGAACGACGAGATACCGCGGAACGGCCGCCCCGCCGCCCTGCCCGCCTCCGTGGCCGACCAGGTCAGGAGCGTCGAGGGCGTCCGTGCCGTCCAGGGCGGCGTCGTGTCGATGTCCGTCACCGTCGTCGACTCCCGCGACGAGAACATCGGCCCGACCTCCGGCGCGCCGACCATCGCCGGAAACTGGTCGCCCAACGAGCTGCGGTCGGTCGAGATCGCCTCCGGCCACGAACCGCGCGGCCCCACCGACGTCGTCGTCGACGAGGCCACCGCCGACAAGCACCGGCTGAAGATCGGCGACGAGCTGCGCACCATCGCCGTCACCGGCGACTTCACCGCCCGGATCTCCGGCATCGCCGCCTTCAAGGTGACCAACCCCGGCGCCACCGTCGTCTGGTACGACACCGCCACCGCCCAGCGCGAACTCCTCGGCAAGGAGGGCCTGTTCACGCAGGTCAGCGTCGACGCCGCGCCCGGCGTCAGCGACGAGAAGCTGAAGGCGGCCATCGCCGCGAAGCTCGGCTCCGGCTACCAGCTGCAGACCGCCGCCGAGGCCACCGACGCCGGCCGCGAGGACGTCGCCGGCTTCCTCGACGTCATGAAGTACGCCATGCTCGGCTTCGCCGGCATCGCCTTCCTCGTCGGCATCTTCCTCATCGTCAACACCTTCTCCATGCTGGTCGCCCAGCGCACCCGCGAGATCGGCCTCATGCGGGCCATCGGATCGAGCCGCGGCCAGGTCAACCGGTCCGTGCTCGTCGAGGCCCTGCTCCTCGGCGTCGTCGGCTCCCTCGCCGGCGTCGCGGCGGGCGTCGGACTCGCCGTCGGCCTGATGGAGATCATGACGTCGATGGGCATGGAGCTGTCCACCCAGGACCTCACCGTCCGCTGGACCACCCCCGTCACCGGCCTCGTCCTCGGTGTCGTCGTCACCGTCCTCGCCGCCTTCGTGCCCGCCCGCCGGGCCGGGAAGGTGTCCCCGATGGCCGCCCTGCGCGACGCCGGCACCCCCGCCGACGGCCGCGCCGGCAAGGTGCGCGCCGCCGTCGGCCTGCTCCTGACCGCCGCCGGCGCCGCCGCGCTGTGGACGGCCACCCAGGCCGAGAAGGCCGGCGCGGGCTCGCTCTGGCTCGGCCTCGGCGTCGTCCTGTCCCTCCTCGGCTTCGTCGTCATCGGCCCGCTCCTCGCGGGCGGCGTCGTCCGGGTCCTCGGCGCCGTCGTGCTGCGCGTCTTCGGCCCCGTCGGCCGCATGGCCGAACGCAACGCGCTGCGCAACCCGCGCCGTACCGGAGCCACCGGCGCCGCCCTGATGATCGGTCTCGCGCTCGTCGCCTGCCTGTCGGTGGTCGGCTCCTCCATGGTCGCCTCGGCCACCGAGGAGCTCGACCGGTCCGTCGGCGCCGACTTCATCGTCCAGGCGACCAACGGCCAGCCGATCGTGCCGCAGGCGCAGGCCGCCATCGAGAAGACACCCGGCCTGGACCACGTCACCGAGTACAAGTGGGTCGAGGCCACCGTCACCGACCCGCGCGGCAAGGCGAAGAAGACCGGCCTGGTCGCCGCCGACCCCACGTACGCGAAGGACGTGCGCCGCGACACCACCGCCGGGACGCTCACCGACGCCTACGGGCCGGGCGCGATGTCCGTCGGCAGCGCCTACGCCGCCGAGCACGGCGTCAAGGTCGGCGACCGGCTCACCGTCGCCTTCCACGGCGGGCAGCGGGCGGTGCTGCGCATCGCCGCGATCACCTCCGACGACAACAACATCGACAAGGGCGTGATGTACACGAACATCACGACGGTCGCGCGCCACCTGCCGGACGACCGGATGCCCCGCAGCACGATCGTCTTCGGTACGGCGAAGGACGGCCAGGAGACGGCCGCCTACCAGGCCCTGAAGGACGCCCTGAAGCCCTACCCGCAGTACAAGGTCGCCGACCAGGCCGACTACAAGAAGACCCTCAAGGACCAGGTCGGCCAGCTGCTCAACATCGTGTACGGGCTGCTCGCCCTCGCCATCGTCGTCGCCGTGCTCGGGGTCGTGAACACCCTCGCCCTGTCGGTCGTCGAGCGCACCCGGGAGATCGGCCTCATGCGGGCCATCGGCCTCTCGCGTCGCCAGCTGCGCCGCATGATCCGCCTGGAGTCCGTGGTCATCGCCCTCTTCGGCGCGCTGCTCGGACTCGGCCTCGGCATGGGCTGGGGCACCGCCGCCCAGAAGCTCCTGGCCCTGGAGGGCCTGGGCGTCCTGGAGATCCCCTGGCCGACGATCCTGGCGGTCTTCGCGGGCTCGGCGTTCGTGGGCCTGTTCGCGGCCCTGATCCCGGCGTTCCGGGCGGGCCGGATGAACGTCCTGAACGCGATCGCGACCGAGTAGCACCACGCCTCGGCCCCCGGGGCGCCTCGCTCGCGGCGGGGCGCCCCGGGGGCGCTCGTCGGGGGCGCCCCCGATGGTCGTCGGGGGCGCCCCGGGTGCTGCCGAGGGATGTGCCTGGCGGTCGCCTCTGGTGCTGCCATGCGGTGTGCCTGGCGGTCGCCCCAGGTGGTCGCCGCGGGCCGCGCCCCGGTCGCGTTCGGCGGCGGGTGTCGGTGGGGCGTCGTAGGGTGGAGACCCCGGCCCGTGAGACGTGTCGGGCGGTTCGCGTTGCCCACTGTCGGGATGGAAGACCCATGAGCCTGCACGGTCTGCTTGACGTCGTCGTCGAAGACGCGGCCCTCGCCGAGGCGGTCACGGCCGCCCGCGACGGCAACCGCACGCATGTCGACCTGGTCGGCCCGCCCGCCGCCCGCCCCTTCGCCGTCGCCGCGCTGGCCCGCGACGCCGGGCGGCCGGTGCTCGCGGTCACCGCCACCGGCCGGGAGGCCGAGGACCTGGCCGCCGCCCTGCGCTCCCTCCTCGACCCGGACACGGTCGCCGAGTACCCCTCCTGGGAGACCCTCCCGCACGAACGGCTCTCGCCCCGCTCCGACACCGTCGGCCGCCGCCTCGCCGTGCTGCGCCGCCTCGCCCACCCGCGCGACGACGACCCGGCCGCGGGCCCCGTCTCCGTGGTCGTCGCGCCCATCCGCTCCGTGCTCCAGCCGCAGGTCAAGGGCCTGGGCGACCTGGAGCCGGTCGCGCTCAGGAGCGGCCAGACGGCGGACCTGGAGGAGGTCGTCGCGGGCCTCGCGGCCGCCGCGTACTCCCGGGTGGAGCTCGTGGAGAAGCGCGGCGAGTTCGCCGTCCGCGGCGGCATCCTGGACGTCTTCCCGCCCACCGAGGAACACCCGCTCCGCATCGAGTTCTGGGGCGACGACGTCGAGGAGATCCGCTACTTCAAGGTCGCCGACCAGCGGTCCCTGGAAGTCGCCGAGCACGGCCTGTGGGCGCCGCCCTGCCGCGAGCTGCTGCTCACCGACGAGGTACGGGCCCGCGCCCGCGCGCTGGCCGAGCGGCACCCCGAGCTCGCCGAGCTCCTCGACAAGATCGCCGAGGGCATCGCCGTCGAGGGCATGGAGTCCCTCGCGCCGGTCCTCGTCGACGACATGGAGCTGCTGCTCGACGTCCTGCCCGCCGGCTCCATGGCCGTCGTCTGCGACCCGGAGCGGGTCCGCACCCGGGCCGCCGACCTGGTGGCGACCTCCCAGGAGTTCCTGCAGGCGTCCTGGGCGGCCACGGCCGGCGGCGGCGAGGCCCCCATCGACGTCGGCGCCGCCTCCCTGTGGGGGATCGCGGACGTACGGGACCGGGCGCGCGAGCTCGGCATGATGTGGTGGTCGGTGTCGCCGTTCGCGGCCGACGAGAGCGGCCTCGACACGGACGCCGACACGCTCAAGCTCGGCATGCGCGCCCCGGAGTCGTACCGCGGCGACACCGCCCGCGCGCTCGCCGACACCAAGGGCTGGCTCGCCGACGGCTGGCGCACGGTGTACGTGACGGAGGCGCACGGCCCGGCCTCCCGCACGGTGGAGGTCCTCGGCGGCGAGGGCATCGCCGCCCGCCTCGACGCCGACCTGAGCGACATCTCCCCGTCCGTCGTCCACGTGGCCTGCGGCTCCATCGACCACGGCTTCGTCGACCCGGGCCTCAGGCTCGCCGTCCTGACCGAGACCGACCTGTCCGGGCAGAAGGCCGCCGGCAAGGACGGGCAGCGGATGCCCGCCAAGCGGCGCAAGACCATCGACCCGCTGACGCTGGAGGCCGGCGACTACATCGTCCACGAGCAGCACGGCGTCGGCCGCTACATCGAGATGGTCCAGCGGACCGTCCAGGGCGCCACCCGCGAGTACCTGCTCGTCGAGTACGCCCCCGCCAAGCGCGGCCAGCCCGGCGACCGCCTGTACATCCCGACCGACCAGCTGGAGCAGGTCACCAAGTACGTGGGCGGCGAGGCCCCGACCCTGCACCGGCTCGGCGGCGCCGACTGGACGAAGACCAAGGCCCGCGCGAAGAAGGCGGTCAAGGAGATCGCCGCCGACCTCATCAAGCTGTACTCGGCGCGGATGGCCGCCCCCGGCCACGCCTTCGGCCCCGACACCCCCTGGCAGCGGGAGCTGGAGGACGCCTTCCCGTACGCGGAGACGCCCGACCAGCTGTCCACCATCGCCGAGGTGAAGGAGGACATGGAGAAGACCGTCCCCATGGACCGTCTGATCTGCGGTGACGTCGGCTACGGCAAGACGGAGATCGCGGTACGGGCCGCCTTCAAGGCCGTCCAGGACGGCAAGCAGGTCGCCGTCCTCGTCCCCACCACGCTGCTGGTGCAGCAGCACTTCGGCACCTTCTCCGAGCGCTACAGCCAGTTCCCGGTGAACGTCCGCGCCCTGTCCCGCTTCCAGACGGACGCCGAGGCGAAGGCGACGCTGGAGGGCCTGAAGGACGGCTCCGTGGACGTCGTCATCGGCACCCACCGCCTGTTCTCCTCCGAGACCACGTTCAAGGACCTGGGCCTGGTCATCGTCGACGAGGAGCAGCGCTTCGGCGTCGAGCACAAGGAGCAGCTGAAGAAGCTCCGCGCCAACGTCGACGTGCTGACGATGTCCGCGACCCCGATCCCGCGCACCCTGGAGATGGCGGTCACCGGCATCCGCGAGATGTCGACGATCACCACCCCGCCGGAGGAGCGGCACCCGGTGCTCACCTTCGTCGGCCCGTACGAGGAGAAGCAGATCGGCGCCGCGATCCGCCGTGAACTGCTGCGCGAGGGCCAGGTCTTCTACATCCACAACCGGGTCGAGTCCATCGACCGGGCCGCGGCCCGGCTGCGGGAGATCGTGCCCGAGGCACGGATCGCCACCGCCCACGGCCAGATGAGCGAGTCGGCCCTGGAGCAGGTCGTGGTCGACTTCTGGGAGAAGAAGTTCGACGTGCTGGTGTCGACGACGATCGTCGAGTCCGGCATCGACATCTCCAACGCCAACACCCTCATCGTCGAACGCGGCGACAACTTCGGCCTGTCCCAGCTCCACCAGCTGCGCGGCCGGGTCGGCCGCGGCCGCGAGCGCGGCTACGCCTACTTCCTCTACCCGCCGGAGAAACCGCTGACCGAGACCGCCCACGAGCGGCTCGCCACCATCGCCCAGCACACCGAGATGGGCGCGGGCATGTACGTGGCGATGAAGGACCTGGAGATCCGCGGCGCGGGCAACCTGCTCGGCGGTGAGCAGTCCGGTCACATCGCCGGCGTCGGCTTCGACCTGTACGTCCGCATGGTCGGCGAGGCCGTGGCCGACTACCGGGCCTCGCTGGAGGGCGGCGTGGAGGAGGAGCCGCCGCTGGAGGTCAAGATCGAGCTCCCGGTCGACGCGCACGTCCCGCACGACTACGCGCCGGGCGAGCGGCTGCGCCTCCAGGCCTACCGGGCCATCGCCTCGGCCAACACCGAGGAGGACATCAAGGCCGTACGGGAGGAGCTCACCGACCGCTACGGCAAGCTGCCGGAGCCGGTGGAGAACCTGCTCCTGGTGGCCGGGCTGCGTATGCTCGCGCGTGCGTGCGGCGTCGGCGAGATCGTCCTGCAGGGTCCCAACATCCGCTTCGCGCCGGTGGAGTTGCGCGAGTCGCAGGAGCTGCGCCTGAAGCGGCTCTATCCGCGCACGGTCATCAAGCCGGCCGTCCACCAGATCCTGGTGCCGCGGCCGACGACCGGGAAGATCGGCGGGAAGCCGGTGGTGGGGCGGGAACTGCTCGCGTGGACGGGCGAGTTCCTGGCGGAGATCCTGGGGTCGTAGGAGGTCAGGTCACAGGGGCGGGGTGCCCCGGGCCGCGCGGGCGGGCCCGGGGCACCGCCGTCACAGCGTGTCGAGGTCGAGGGCCTCGGCCATCGCGCGGTAGCCGGCGTCGCCCGGGTGGAGGTGGTCGCCGGAGTCGTAGGCGGGGAGGATGCGGTCGGGGTCGGCCGGGTCGGCGACGGCGCGGTCGAAGTCGACCACGGCGTCGTACGCGCCGGAGGTGCGGACCCACTCGTTGAAGGCGTCCCGCTTGGCCTCGTTGGCCGGGCTGAAGTAGAAGGAGCCCTTGACCGGGGTGAGGGTCGCGCCGACGACCTTGATGCCCTTGGCGTGGGCCTGGCGTATCAGTTCGCGGTGGCCGTCGATCAGCTGCTCGACGGAGACCTCGGGGGTGGGACCGCCGGGGAAGGAGGGGCCGCTGCCGCCGATGTCGTTGATGCCCTCCAGGAGGATGACCGTGCGCACACCGCGCTCGGTCAGCACGTCCTTCTTGAACCGCTCGATGCCCTTCTCGCCCGCCCACGTCGTGTCGTTGACGACCTGGTTGCCGCCGATGCCGTGGTTGAGGACGGCGCGCGGGGTGCCGTCGGCGGCGAGGCGTTCGGCCAGCTCGTCGGGGTAGCGGTTGTCGGCGTCGTTCGTGCCGCCGACGCCGTCGGTGATGGAGTCGCCGAAGGTGACGATCGTGTCCCGGCGGGGTGCCTGGCCCCCGAGGACCTCGACGCCCGTCAGGTAGTACCAGGACGTGCTGGTCTCCCCGAACGCGGCGCCGGACACGTCGGAGCGGTGGTCGCCCGAGGCGCGGTAGCTGGTGGCGCCCGCGAAGCGGTGGAAGGTGGCCGGGCCGGTCTCGCCCGCCAGATGGAGGGTGACGGTGACCGACTCCAGGGCCTTCAGCCGGAACGGCACGCCGTCGCTGAGCAGGGTGCCGCCGACGGGGATCGTGGCGGAGCGGCCGTGGCCGAAGGTCAGGTGGCGCACCGTGCCGGGCTTGACGGCGCCTGCCTCGGCGGTACGGGCGACCGTCGCGCCGGTGATCCGCAGCGGCTTGGTGCCGTAGCGGTTGGAGAGCTCGATCCGGGCGGCGGTGCCGCCGGTCGTCACGCGGACGACCTGCCGGACGGTGTGGTTCGAGAAGCCCTGCTCCGACCAGTTGGGGCCGAACAGCCCGCCCGGCGCCTGCGGCGAGGTGGCCCAGGCACCGCGCCACGCGGAGGCGGGAGCCTGAGCGGTGGCCGTGGTGTGCGCGGCCGTGGTGTGCGCGGTGGCCGTTCCCGCCGCCGCGAAGGGGAGGGTGGCGAGGGTCGTCGCGGCGAGCACGGCGATGGCCGTGCGCCGGAGGGTGTTCGTGGTTCGCATCTGTATCCGCCCGTGAATGTCGTGTCGTTGACGATCACGCACAAGCGGCGGCCGACTCCGGTTATTCCCCGGGGAGTTGGCCGTCCGGTCGCGCGGCCGGGAAGCGGCGGACGTAACGGCGCTGCCAGGGCGTCTCCACGGCGCGCTTGTCGTAGTGCTCGCGGACGTACGCGACGGCCTCGTCCGGCGGGACCCCGTCGAGGACGGCGAGGCAGGCCAGGGCGGTTCCGGTACGTCCCCGCCCGCCCAGGCAGGCGAGTTCGACCCGTTCGGCGGCGGCCCGGTCCCAGGCCTCGCCGAGGGCGGTGCGCGCGAGGCCGTGGCTGTGCGGCAGCCAGAAGTCCGGCCACCGGACCCAGACCGTCTCCCAGGGGACCTCGGGGGGCTCCTTGCCGAGGAGGTGGACGGCGAAGTCCGGTTCGGGGCCCGGGGGAAGCGGGTGGCGCAGGCCGCGCCCGCGCACCAGCCGGCCGGAGGGCAGGGCGAGCACGCCGGGCCCGGCGGGATCCCAGGTCGGGTGGGTCATGACGTCCCTCCGGTCGGGGCGCTGGGGGAGGGGGCGGGCTCCTCGATGGGGATGACCGGTTCGTCGCCCGGGACGATCGGCTCCCCGGTCGGCTCCCCGGCGGGCGGCGCGGGGGCGGCCGTCTCGAGGGCGGTCGTCGCGGGGGCGGTGCCCGCCGTGAAGAGCAGGCCGGTGAGGGTACGGAAGGTCTCCTCCGGGTCGCGGCCCGCCAGCGGCGCGGTGAGGTTGTGGCTCAGCAGCAGCGTCGCGAAGCCGTGGGCGAGGGACCAGGCGGCCACGCCCGCGAGCCGGGCGTCCGGGGCGCCGTGCACCGGAGGCAGTTCCGCGATGCCGGCCCGGAGCCGTTCCCCGGCCCGCTCCTTGGCGGCGAGCAGCGCGGGGTCGTCGGCGCGGTACAGGTCGGGCTGGAACATCACCTGGAAGTGCGCGGGGTGGGCGGCGGCGAACCGTACGTACCGCACCCCGCGTTCCCGCAGGTCAGGGGCTTCGGCGAGGGCGTCGGCGAGCAGGTCGTAGCCCTCGGCGGCGATCGCGGTGAGCAGCCCGGTGCGGTCCTTGAAGTGGTGCGCGGGGGCGGCGTGCGAGACGCCCGCGCGGCGTGCGAGGTCGCGCAGGCTGAGCGCGCCGGGGCCGTCGGTGGCGAGGACGTCGAGGGCGGCGGTGAGGACGGACTGCCGCAGGTCGCCGTGGTGGTAGGTGCGCCGACTGGTCATGGCAGCAGCGTACGCCGGATCTAGTCATTGACAAGTTGCGGGGGTGGGAGGAATCTAGGCAGTGACAAGATGAGGATGCGAGGGAGGACGTGGACGTCATGACCGAGGAGACCACGTACGGCTCCGGCGCCGGCAGCGCCGTCGAGCCCGGCCGGGTGCGCCAGATGTGGCACCTGCTCGAACCGCTGCACGCCCTGCACTACTACGCCCCCGAGGCCTTCGAGGAGGCCGCCGCCCTCGGCTACGACGTCGAGGAGCGCTGGCCCTCCTACTTCGCCTGGCGCGCCGCCGCCCTCGGCCCCGTCGGCGCCGAACGGGTGGCCTCCGCCTTCTACTCCTTCAGTCCGGACAAGGTCGCCCGGTACGTCCCCGCCGCCTGGGAGGCCGCCGCACCCGCCGACGTCCTCGCCGCCCGGCTCCGCGCCGTCGACCGGACCTACCGGGCGCACCTCGGCGCCGACGTCCTCGCGAGCCCCACCCTCGCCGAGGCCGCCGCCCTGGCCCGCCGCGCCGCCGAGGCGGCCGGCACCGCCGGGCGCCCCCTGGCCGCCGCGCACGCCGAACTCCCCTGGTCCGACGTCCCTCACCTCGCCCTCTGGCAGGCCGCCACCCTCCTGCGCGAACACCGCGGCGACGGCCACCTCGTCGCCCTGATGGCGGCCGGACTCGACCCCGTCGAGTCCCTCGTCTCCTTCGCGGCGATCGGCGCCGCCGCCGAGGAGAGCTTCGCCGGCCGCGGCTGGAGCGACGCGCAGTGGAACGCCGCCCGCGACCGGCTCGCCGCCCGCGGCCTGCTCCACCCCGACGGCACCGCCACCGCCGCCGGACACGCCCTGCGCGCCGAGGTCGAACGCCGCACGGACGAACTCGCCGCCGCCCCGTGGGCCGCGCTGGGGCCGGAGGCGACGGGGCGGCTGGCGGAGCTGCTGGGCGGGCCGTGGCTGGCGGCCATCGGATCCGGACTGCTGCCACCCGAGAACACGCTGGGGATCGGGAAGATCTGATATCGGATCCGATATCCAGGATCTGATGGCGGCGGGGAGCGGGAGTGGGCGTTCGGATATTGGATCCGATATCCAACATCCGATATCCAACATCCGATATCCCGCATCCGATACCCCGCATCCGATACCCCGATACCCCGGATCCAATATCCAATATCCAACATCCGACATCAGGGATCCGCAGGCCCCGCCCTAGGATCGTGGGGTGCCGACGCATCAGAAGTCCCTCACCGCCCCGGCCTTCGCCCTCCTCGTCCTGCTCGCCGGCGCCGCCTGTTCGCCCGGCGCCGACGCCCCCTCCGCCAAGGGAGACGCCGGAACCGCCCTCGCCGCCGTGGACGCGCTGACGGTGAAGGGCAGGGCGCCGAAGACCGGTTACGACCGGGAGAAGTTCGGGCGCGCCTGGACGGACGTCGACCGCAACGGCTGCGGCACGCGGGACGACATACTCCGGCGCGATCTGACCGGCGTCCGGTTCAAGGACGGCGGTCACTGCAAGGTGGCCTCCGGCACCCTGGCCGACGACCCGTACACCGGCGGGTCCGTCGACTACGTCCGCGGCCGCAGCAAGGTGGACATCGACCACGTCGTCGCGCTGTCCGACGCCTGGCAGAAGGGCGCGCAGAAGTGGGACGCCGGCACGCGGCTGCGGTTCGCCAACGACCCGCTCAACCTGCTCGCCGTGGACGCGGCGGCCAACCGCCGCAAGTCCGACGGTGACGCGGCGACCTGGCTGCCGCCGAACCGGGCGTACCGCTGCGCGTACGTGGCCCGGCAGGTCGCGGTGAAGAAGAAGTACGGGGTCTGGGTGACCGGCGCCGAGCGGGACGCGATGAAGAGGGTGCTCGGGAGCTGCCCGGACCAGCGGCTTCCGTAGGCGCGCGGCGGCGAAAAATCGTTTCTCTCGCTTCCCGGGCCGCGGTTAGCCTCCCGCCCATGGACCTGCACATCACGACGCTCGCCGAACGCCCCGAACTCCAGGGCGCCATGTGGGGCATGAAGCACCTCTGGCCCGAGTTCATGATGTACGACCCGGTCGGCTGGTCCCACATGGGGAAGATCGTGACCGACTTCCCCGAGTACGTCCTCGTGGCCACCGACGGGGTCGACGGGCCGTTCGTGGCGCGGGGGTTCAGCGTGCCCTTCCAGCTCCAGGCGGACGGGCGCGGCGAACTGCCCGACACCGGCTGGGACCAGGTCCTGCTCTGGGCGTTCTCCGACCTGCGGCACGGCCGCACGCCCGACACCGTCAGCGCGATCGAGATCACCGTGGACACGAGCGCGCTCGGGCAGGGCGTCTCGCACCGCATGCTGGCGGCCATGCGCGACAACGCCCGCCGGCTCGGCTTCTCCGACGTCGTCGCCCCGGTGCGGCCCAACGGCAAGCACCTGGAGGCCGCGTCCTCCATGCACGAGTACGCCTTCCGCACCCGCGCGTCCGACGGTCTGCCGCACGACCCGTGGCTGCGCGTCCACGTCCGCGCGGGCGGCACCGTGGAGAAGGTCGCCCCGGCGTCGATGACGATCGGCGGCTCCGTGGAGCAGTGGCGGCGCTGGACGGGCCTGCCCTTCGACACCGACGGCCCGGTCGACGTCGAGGGCGCCCTGGTGCCGGTGCACTGCGAGGCGTCCCGGGGCTACGCGGTGTACGTCGAGCCGAACGTCTGGGTCCGCCACCGCCTGTGACCCGCCCCCGGCTCCCCTCGCCGAACCACGTGCGAAAGGCGTGAAGGCCACCCCCCTCCGGAGGCCTTCACGCCTTTCACGTCTCACGCGGTCCGCTTTCACGTCTCATGCGGTCCGCGCGTACCCGGCGGACCGTCAGCCGAGGCTCTTCTCGTCCACGACGTCCTTCTTCGGCGGCGTCTGCGCCGCCACCGGCTTGTCGTAGTCCGAGAACGTGATCGTGCCCGGCTCCTCGCCGCCGGTCGTCACCACCTTCAGCAGGTGCGGCCTGCCCTCGGTGGCCACGTAGAACGTGGTCTTCTCGCCCTTGAGGTCCTGCGTCAGCGTCAGCGCCTCGCGCCCGCCGACCGTGGTCTCCTCGCCCCGGACCGTGCCGGCGGTGGTCTGCTCGAAGTCGGCGAGGAGCGCCTTGAGGTCGCAGAGTTCGAGCATGTCCTTGGCGTCCGGATCCTCGGCGTCGGTCTTCACCCAGCGGCCCTTGAGCTCCTTGAGCAGGGCCTTCTGGACCTCCTCCGGCTCTCCCTCGGCCTGCTCCTTCAGGAAGGCCTCGTCGAAGCGGAGGTAGACGGCCTTGTCGGCGGGCCGGAGCAGTTCGGCCGTGCCCGCCGTGCCGACGGTCATGGTCCCGGCGCACTTCCCCGCCAGGTCGGTCGACACGTACGCCTTCAGCGGGCCCTCGGTGGTCTTGAGGGAGATGTCCATGGTCAGCGACGTGGCGGTCTTTGTCTCGGCCACCGCCTTGTCGACGATCCGGGGCCCGGTCAGGTCGCCGAAGGGTCCGGTGGCCTTCGCGTCGCCGCCGGAGAAGGGGCCGCAGGCGGTCGCGCCGAGCGCGACGGCGGAGCAGAGGGCGGCGGCGAGGGCGGCGCGGCGGGGGCGGACGGTGGCAGGCATGGTGGTTCTCCGAGGGGGATGGGGTGGTACGGGGAAGCAGGGGGAGCGGGGGAAGGGGCCGGAAGGGGCGGGTAGGTCAGCCGACCTTCAGCTCCCACTGGGTGGCCTTGTGGTCCAGGCCGGGGGCCAGCTCGACCGTGAGGTTCCTGGCGTCGGCGGGGGCGTCGAAGGCGAAGGTCGCGGTGGCCTTCTTGCCGGGCAGGACCGAGCCCTGGAAGCCGGCGGAGACCTTGTCGTCGATGATCTGCTCGGCCGTGACGCCGTCCTTGCCCGCACGGACCTCCGGCAGGGCGAGCGCGGCGTCGAAGGCCTTCTTGCCGGTGTTCTCGAGGGTGATGGTGACCTGGTACGCCTTGTTGCCCTCGGTGTGGCCCACCGCGGACTCGCCCGGGGTGTAGGGCTTCGCGGCGGAGACCGTGACCTTCAGACCGTCGTCGTACGAGGTCGTCTCGCCCGCGGCGAGCGCCTTGCCGGCACCGGCCTTGCCGCCCGGGTCCTTCGGGGCGGCGTCCTGGATGGTCTTGTCGATCTCCTCCACGGCGTCGCTGACGGCCGTGAACGTGATGACCGCGCCGACCACCGAGAGCACCAGGGCCGCGAGGCCCAGGATCGCGCCGGTCAGGGCGACTCCCTTGTTGCCGGCCTCGCCGCGCTTGACGCGGCCCTTGCCGGCCAGGCCCAGGATCAGCGCGATCAGGCCGAGGATGCCCGCCAGCCAGAAGAGCAGCGGGATCAGGCCGGAGAGCGTGCCGATGATGCCGAGGATCAGAGCGGCGGTGCCGAGTCCGTTGCGCAGGGCGGTCGGAGCCGGGGCGTGCGGGAGCTGCGTGTCGTGCGACATGAGTGTGTCCTCCCGGACAGTGAAGATGACTGGCGCGATGGATCAATAACAGCAGAGCCTGTGAACCGAGTCAACACGGTTCACAGGAAATGGATCGGCTCACGCTGTGAAGTGGTGTGGCGGGCGTTCGTCAGTAAGATCGGCGTCACACGTCAGGCGGGACGAGAGGAGCGGCACGTGCCGGAGAGCGCAGCTGAGGTGACCGCCGCGGGCATCGCCCGCCTCGCGGGAGTCGGCAGGGCCGCCGTGAGCAACTGGCGCCGACGCCACGCCGACTTCCCCAAACCGGTCGGCGGCACCGAGACCAGCCCCTCCTTCGCCCTCGCCGACGTCGAGGCCTGGTTGCGCGCCCAGGGCAAGCTGGCCGAGGTCCCGCTCGGCGAGCGCGTCTGGCAGCAGATCGCCGGACACCCCGCCGGCGCCGTCACGGCCCTCGTCCACGCGGGCTGCGCCCTCCTCCTCGTACGGGACCGGGCGGCGGCCTGGCCCACCCTCGCCGCGGCACCCGACGAGCGGCTCGCGGAGCTGCTTCCCGTACCCCTGGAGGAGACGCTGACCGAGCGCTTCGGCGCCGAGCGGAGCGTCCACACCCCCACGGCCCGCGCCCTCGCCCCGTCCGTCCCGCTCCTGCGCGGGGTGGCCGACATGGCGGCCGGGACGGCCCCGCGCGAGGTCTTCGACTTCCTCCTCGGCCGCCATCTGGACGCCAACCCCCGCCAGTACACGCTCACTCCGCCCGGCCCCGCCGCCCTCATGGCGGCGCTCGCCGGCCCGGCGTCCACCGTCCTCGACCCCGCCTGCGGCACCGGCGCCCTCCTCACCGCCACCGCCACCGCGCCCGGCTCCACCGCCACCGCGCCCGGCTCCACCGCCACCGCCACCGCTGCCGCGCCCGCCCCCGGCGGCACCACCCCGGCCCCCACCGCCCTCTACGGCCAGGACGCCGACCCCGACCTGGCCGCGCTGACCGCGCTGCGCCTCGCGCTCGCCACCGACACCGCCGTGGACGTCCGCGTCCTGTCCGGCGACACCCTGCGCGCCGACGCCTTCCCGGCCCTCGCCGCCGACGCCGTGCTGTGCCACCCGCCGTTCAACGAGCGCAACTGGGGCCACGACGAACTGGCCTACGACGCCCGCTGGGAGTACGGCTTCCCGGCCCGTACGGAGTCCGAGCTGGCCTGGGTCCAGCACGCCCTGGCCCGGCTGCGCCCCGGCGGCACCGCCGTCCTCCTCATGCCGCCCGCCGCCGCCTCCCGCCGCTCCGGCCGCCGCATCCGCGCCGACCTGCTGCGCCGCGGCGCCCTGCGGGCCGTCGTCGCCCTGCCCGCCGGCGCCGCGCCCCCGTACGGCATCCCGCTCCACCTCTGGGTGCTGCGCAGGCCCGTGCCCGGCGAACGCCCCGCCGCCGAACTGCTCCTCGTCGACACCGCGCACGAGACCGCCGCCGGCGGCGCGGCGACGGGCGCGGCCACCGGCGGCCGCGACCGCCTGGACTGGGCGGCCGTCGAGAGCGCCGTCCTGGCCGCCTGGCGGCCCTTCGACCGCGACGGCACCCTCACCGAGACACCCGGCGAGAGCCGCGCCGTCCCCGTCATCGAACTCCTCGACGACGACGTCGACCTGGCACCCGCCCGCCACCTCCCGCCGCCCCCCGCCGCCGAGGGCGCGGCCCAGCTCACCGGCGTCCGCGAGCGGCTCACCGAGACCCTGCGCCGCACCCGCGAACTGACCCCGCCGCCCGCCGCCGACAGCGGCTCCGGATCCCTGCGCTGGCCCGCCACCACGGTCGGCGAACTCGCCCGCGCGGGCGCCCTGACCCTGCGCGCCGGCGGCACCGGCGCCACCCCGGCCGGCGCCCCGGCCCCCGTCCCCGTCCTCACCGACACCGACGTCCTCGCCGGCCACGCCCCCTCCGGCACGCTCCCCGAGGCCCCGGCCGAAGGCCCCGCGGAGGAACCCGTGCTGCTCGCCGCCGGCGACGTGGTCGTCCCGGTCCTCGGCGGCGGCTCGGTCGCCCGGGTCGTCGACGCGACCACGGCCGGCGCCGCCCTCGGCCGCAACGTCCACCTCCTGCGCCCCGACCCGGCGGCCCTCGACCCCTGGTTCCTGGCCGGCTTCCTGCGCGCCACCGCCAACAACCGCCAGGCCAGCTCGTACGCCTCCACCGCCACCCGGCTCGACGTCCGCCGCCTCCAGCTGCCTCGCCTGCCGCTCGGCGAACAGCGGCGCTACGGGGAACGGTTCCGGGCCCTCGCCGAGTTCGAGGAGGCGCTGCGGCTCGCGGGACGGCTCGGCGAGCAGCTGGTGCAGGGGATGTACGACGGCCTCGCGGACGGCTCGGTCGCGCCCTGACCGCTGGCCCCTGGCCCCGGCCTCCGGCCCCTGCCGCCCTGCCCCCTGACCCCCTGGCCCGTGGCCCCCTGATCCCGGAACCCGGAACCCCGGGACCGATGTCCGAGGCGGTGTATACGCTCGTCCCCGACAGCAGAGCCATCTCGTCCAGGTGACCAGGAGCAGCCATGTACGGCCAGGGCCACGGCTACCCGCAGCCCGCGCCACCGCAGCGCGGTGTTCCGGCGTCCGTCATCGTGCTGCGGGTGCTCTTCGCGGTGCTGCCGCTCCTCAGCCTCGGCATGCTCACCTGGGTCACGGCGCTGCGGATCGGCCTGCTGACTCGCAGGGTCGTGGACTGGGTCCTGCTCGCGGTGTCGGTGGCCGTCGTCATCGCGGCCTTCGTGCTGATACCGGAGGACGAGAACGACACGTCCCTCCAGGGCGACCTGGTCGTCGGAATGGTGCTGCTCAACGCGGTGGCGTTCACCGCGTACTTCCTGGTGGCGGACATCCGCCACGCCCGCGTCCGTGCGGCCGGCGCGCCGGTGCCGGGCGAGGTCCCGCCGCCGTACAACCCGTACGCGGCGACGGTCCCGCAGCGCCACCAGGGCTACGGCTACCCGCCCGTGGCCCCCGCCGCGCCCGTGACCCCCGTCCCGGCCCAGCCCGTCGCCCCCGCCCAGCCCCTCGCGTCGCCCCCGCCGCACGCCGTGGCCCCGCCCACGACGCCCCCGCAGTTCCACACGCCCCCGTCGCCCCCGGTGGCCGGCGGCGCCGGCCCCGGCACCGGCCCCCGCATCGACGAGGTCCGCGCGGAGCTCGACGAGCTGAGCCGGCTGCTCCGTAAGGACGAGGGGAAGTGAACGGCCGGGTCGTCGGCGGGCGTTACGAGCTGGCCACCCTGATCGGCCAGGGCGGCATGGGCCAGGTCTGGACGGCGTACGACGGCCGGCTCGACCGGCGGGTCGCCGTCAAGCTGCTCAACCCCGCCGCCATCAGCGGCCCCGCCACGGCCGCCGACGAGCTGCGGCGCCGCTTCGTGCGCGAGTGCCGGGTCACCGCACAGGTCGGCCACCCCGGCCTCGTCACCGTCCACGACGCGGGCAGCGACGGCGACGACCTGTACCTGGTCATGCAGTACGTGGAGGGCGCCGACCTCGCCGACCACCTCGCCGAGCACGACCCCTACCCCTGGCCGTGGGCGGTGTCCGTCGCCGCCCAGCTGTGCGCGGTGCTCGCCGCCGTGCACGCCGTGCCGATCGTGCACCGGGACCTCAAGCCGCGGAACGTGATGGTCCGCCCCGACGGCACGGTGATCGTGCTCGACCTCGGCGTCGCGTCCGTCCTCGACACCGACACCACCCGCCTCACCCACACCGGCTCACCCATCGGCAGCCCCGCCTACATGGCGCCCGAGCAGGCCATGGGCGGCGCCGTCGGCCCGTACACGGACCTGTACGCGCTCGGCGTGCTGCTCCACGAACTCCTCAGCGGCAACGTCCCCTTCGCCGGCTCGACCGCGCTCGGCGTGCTGCACCGCCACCTGTACGAGCCGCCCGTTCCGGTGCGCCGGCTGCGCCCCGAGGTGCCCGAGGCCCTCGAAGCGCTCGTCCTGCGCCTGCTCGCCAAGGACCCGCAGGCCCGGCCCTCGGGCGCGCAAGAGGTGTACGAGTACCTGCTGCCGCTCCTGCCGCCGCGCGGCGCGCCGGGGCCGTCGGGTCCGCTCGATCCGACCCGCCCCTTCCGCCGCCCGCACGCCCCCTGGCCCGACCACGCGGTGCAGGCCGCGACGCCTCCCGTCCCGGTCCCGCTCCCGGGCGCGGCGCCGGCTCCGGCGAAGCCGGACGTGGCGGCGGCCGTGGACGAGGTGAAGCGGCTGCTCGGCGAGGGCTCCATCACCCAGGCCGTGGACATCCTCGGCGGCATCCTCCCGGCCGCCGCCGCCGAACACGGCGAGCACTCGCCGGTCGTCCGCATCCTGCGCAAGCAGTACGCGACGACGCTGATGGACGACGGCCAGTACCGCCGGGCGCTCCCGGAGCTGCGCCGCCTCGCCGAGGACCGCGCGGCGGAGGCCGGCCCGGCCGACCCGCAGACCCTCCGGTTCCGCTACGACGCGGCCGTGTGCCTGGAACAGCTCGGCGACCCGTCCGCCGCGCTCGCCGAGTACCGCGCGCTCCTGCCGTACCACGAGCACGGCGCGGAGACGGACCCCGCCCAGCGGTCCCGCGCCTTCGATATCCGGCACCGGATCGGCCTGCTCCAGCTCGCGATCGGTGACCACACGGCGGCCCTCTCCGGCCTCGGCGCCCTCCTGTACGACGTGGAGCGCTTCGACGGGCCCTACCACCCGCTGGCCGCCGATCTGCGCCGTGCGCTCGACCGCCGACGCCAGATGGGCGGCGCGCACGGCTGAGGGCCTTACGCCTGACGGTCCCCCGCCTGACGGTCCCACACCTGACGGTCCTGCGCCTGGCGGGTGCCCGGGGCCTTCTGACGGCTCGGCAGAGTCACGACTGCGCATCTGATTCGGAAACGGAAGGTAGAGGTCCGATTTGGTCGTTTCGCGCTGTGTAACGTGCGCGTCTGATCATGTCCACGCCTTCCAAGGAACCCTTCATGACCACGCCTCAGCCGTCCGACCCGTTCGCCGCTCCCGCCCCGGGCGCCCCCGAGCAGGCTCCCGCCCCGGAGAAGAAGAAGGGCGGGCTGCTGAAGAAGATCGGCGGCATCGTCGTGCTGGTGATCGTCGCCGTCGCCGTGAAGGTCGGTCTGCCGCACCTCACCGGTGACGCCCCGGTCCACGCCAAGGTCGGCGAGTGCGTCACCGTGACCGGCCCGGACGACGCCCCGAAGGTCGACACCCAGGGCTGCGACTCGGGCAAGGCCGCCCTCTTCAAGGTCGCCGCCGTCCACGAGGGCACCTTCGACCTCGGCAAGTGCGACCAGAACAAGTACTCGGCCCTCGCGCAGCAGCTGGGCTCGGACAAGTTCGTGCTCTGCCTCGAAGAGGTCGCGGCGAAGTAAGCAGCCGTACGCAGGAGAGGGGCCGGTCCGACGGGACCGGCCCCTCGCGCATGCCGCCCCGCTTCGGCGCTCAGCCGAACATGCCCACCCGGTACTCGCCCGCCGGCTGCTGCAGGATCACGTTCACGCGGTTGTACGCGTTGATCAGGGCGATCAGCCCGACGAGACCGGCCAGCTGCTCCTCGTCGTAGTGCTTGGCCGCCTCCTCCCACACCTCGTCCGGGACACCGGACCCGTCGGCGATACGGGTGCCCTGCTCGGCCAGCGCGAGGGCGGCGCGCTCGGCCTCGGTGAAGAGCTTCGTCTCGCGCCAGGCCGCGACCATGTGCAGCCGCAGCGAGGTCTCGCCGGCCGCCTCCGCGTCCTTGGTGTGCATGTCCAGACAGAAGCCGCAGCCGTTGATCTGGCTCGCGCGGATCTTCACCAGCTCCTGGGTCGCGTACGGCAGACCCGTGTCCGCGATGGCCTTGCCCGCGGCGGTGAAGTGCTTGATGACCTTGTTGCCGGTCGGGCTGCCGAAGAGGTTGAGTCGGGCTTCCATGGGGGGCTCCTCCGCCGTGCTCGATGTTCGCTACACAGCTACGACGGAGCGCGCCGGGGGAGTGTGACAGGACGGGATGTGACCCGCGTCATACCCTCGACGAGGCGGGCGGATCGACGACCGGCGTACGGGGACGCCTCTCCCCGGCAGGCTCACCGCCCCCGTCGCCTCCGACGTCCCCCTCGCCCTCCCCGCCTCCGCCGCCCCCGTCGCGGGAACGGCGCCGGGCCGTCAGACCCACCCAGACCGCCAGCAGCACCAGCGCCGCCCCGCCCGCCGCCAGGCCCGCCCGCAGGCCGGGGGGACGGAAGGCGCAGCTCACCTCCCGGGCGCCGGGCCGCACCGGGGCCGCCACCAGGCCGCCGTACGACGACGCCGGGCGGCCGTCGCAGGTCCAGCCGGCGATCCGGGGCGCGGACAGGACGAGCGTGCCGGTGGTGCCCGGGCGGAGGAGCGCGTGGACGCCCGTGGACGTCACCCGGATCTTGGCCGGGGCCGCCGCCCGGAGCGCGGCCACGGCGGTCCGCAGACGCCCGTGGTCCAGGCAGGCGAGCTCGACGCCCCCGGCGGCCGACGCGGCCTCCGCGGGGATCTCGGGGCGCAGCCCCGGCACCCGCTGGACGCCCAGGGACACCAGCGCGGCCCGCCACCTGGGGAGTTCGCCCCGGAGCCGGACCGTCACGGGTCCCAGGCGGGCGGTGCCGGTGACGTCGGGCGCCCACAGGAAGGCCTCCGTGCCGACGCGGCAGGCGCCGGTCGGGCCCGGCGGCTCGTAGACGCGGGCGCCCAGGAGGAGTTCCTGGTTGCGGAACGGAGAGGGGCCGTACGCGGGGCCCGGCCCGGACGGCCGTACCGTCACCAGCGGCAGCGCCGGGCCCGTACGGACCAGGGCGCCGTCCCGCCGGCGCGCGCCCACCGCGAACAGGGCGTCGGTGACGGGGTTGTCCAGGCTCTGGAGGTTGCGGCCGCGCGAGGTCCAGCCGGCGCCGAGCGCGGCCATGGTGCGGGTGAGGACGTCGGGCGTGAGGCTGCTGTAGTAGGCGCCGCCCTGGCCGCCCAGCGTCATCGGCTCGTTGGCGGTGGTGTGCGGACGGCCGGAGTCGGTGCGGTACGCGGGCCAGCCGTCCGCCTCGGCGAGGGCGTCGGCGAGCCGGCCGTCGGCGGCGCTCCACGCGGGGTAGTCGTCGAGGCGGCGCAGCCGTTCCCGGTCGCCGTACGCGGTCGTCGCCGCCGCCTGCGCCACCAGGACCCCGACCAGCAGCAGCACGGCGAGCCGGCCCCGCCGTACGAAGAGGACCGCGAGACCCGCCGCGAACAGCGCCCCGCCCCACACCGTCGCCTGCCCGCTGCCCAGGGCCCCGAGGCCGAGGAGGCCGACCACGCCCGCCCCGCCGAGGAGCGCCCGCCGGTCCGGCAGGCCGTCGGCGAGGGCCGCCCACGCGGCGAGGACGAGGACGCCGGCGAGGACGAAGGTCTGGCGGTACGGGCTGCCGTTGGGCGTGGCGAAGACGTGCCACACCAGATGCGTCGGGCCCCACTGGAGGGACAGGGCGACGGCCACGGCCAGGGCCGGCCACCGCCACTCCGTCCGGCGCGGCCCGGGGCGGAAGAGCAGCGAGGCGGCCAGGACCGGGACGGCCGTGCACACGAACAGCGCCGGGGTGGAGAAGCCGTACGTGACGGGCATCAGGCGCGCCGCCAGATCGGGCCCGCTCGCCGCCGCGAAGTCCCGTACGACGCCCGGGTGGGCGTGCCGCGTCCCGAGGAAGACCGGCACGAGCAAGGGCGCCGCGAGCCCGATCCCGAGGAGCACGGTCACCGCGCCCCGGACCAGGACCCGGACCAGGTCCCGCCCGTGCGGCACCGACACCAGCAGCACGAGCGCGGCGCCCAGCGTCGCCATGTACGCGGTGTAGAAGTTGGCGAGCCAGCACGCGGCGACGACCAGCGGACCGAGCAGCGGCCGCCGGCCCTCCCGTACCCACACGCCTACCAGGCACAGCAGCGGGAAGGCGATCAGGCCGTCCATCCACATCGGGTTGTAGACGGCCTCCAGGAGGGCCCAGCCGCACAGCCCGTACGCCGCGCCGAGCAGTCCCGCGCCCCACCACACGCCCGGCCGCGTCCGCGGCAGCGCGCAGGCCATCGCCGCCGCCGCGGCCGCCATCTTCAGGACGGTGATCGCGTACAGCGCGTACGCGAGGTCCGCGCGCGGGAAGAGCGCGACGAGCGGGGCGAACGGGCTCGTCAGATAGGTGCCGAGGTCGGGCAGGAAGCTGGTGCCCCAGCCGGACTGCCAGTTCAGGAGCAGCCCGCCGTCGGCCCGCCCGTGCAGCAGGTCCCACAGCCGGGAGTGGAACGGCAGGAACTGGTTGCCCAGGTCGTTGACGCTGCGCCGGTGCGGGCCGAACGGGAAGGTGCGGGCGACGGCGTCGCCCGCGCACACGGCGACGGCGGTCAGCAGCGCGGCGAGCGCCGGCGCCAGTGGTCCGGGCGGCATCGGCGCCCGGCCGGCTGCACGCATGTTCGGGATCTTCATCGTGGAACGAATATGGCAGCGACCATACCGAAATCGACCGGCCCGCCGGGCAGTTCACGCAATGGTCGCCTGACCGTCACCGACCAAATCCGGGGGCGACATCCGCACCGGCTGTCGTGGCGTGCGTGCTGCTCTCGATCGTGGTCCCGTGCTTCAACGAAGAAGAGATCATCGGTCGCTTCCACGACCATGTGACGAAAGAACTCTCCCGTTTCGACGGAGAATTCGAGATCGTCTACGTGGACGACGGAAGCCGTGACCGTACGCTGCCGCTCCTGGAGGGGATCGCCGCCGACGACCCCCGGGCGCGCTATGTCTCCTTCAGCCGCAACTTCGGCAAGGAGGCCGCCATGCTGGCCGGCCTCCGGCACGCGGCCGGCGACGCCGTCGTCATCATGGACGCCGACCTCCAGCACCCGCCGGAGCTCGTGCACCGCATGGTGGCCCTGCACGCCGAGGGATACGACCAGGTCATCGCCCGCCGCACCCGCACCGGCGACCGGGTCACCCGCACCCTGACCGCCCGCGCCTACTACTGGGCGATCAACCGGCTCGTGGACGTCGAGCTCGTCGACGGCGTCGGCGACTTCCGGCTCCTTTCCCGCCGCACGGTCGACTCGATTCTCGAACTGACCGAATACAACCGCTTCTCCAAGGGTCTCTTCGCCTGGGTCGGATTCCGGTCGACGACCTTCGAGTACGAGAATGCGGTGCGTGAGCAGGGCCGTTCGAAATGGACCTTCGGAAAGCTCCTCAACTACGGCCTCGACGGCCTTCTCTCCTTCAACAACAAACCGCTGCGGGCCGCCGTCTACCTCGGAATGATCCTGGTCGCCGTCGCTTTCGCGTACGCCGCCTGGATCGTCGGTGTCGCCCTCGTGAACGGCGTGGAGACGCCCGGCTATGTCACCCTGCTGGTGACGGTCACGGCACTCGCCGGCGTCCAGATGGTGATGCTCGGCCTGGTCGGCGAGTACGTCGGCCGCATCTACTACGAGGTGAAGCGCCGCCCGCACTACCTGGTGAAGGCGACCAACGCACGCGTCACCACCAGCAGGCAAGAGGAGCTCGTCCGCCGATGACCCGGACCGCCGTGACCTGGCAGGTGGTGCGCTTCGGCCTGGTCGGCGCCGTCAACACCGGCACCTACTACGGCCTCTACCTGCTCCTCGGCCACTGGCTGCCGTACATCGCCGCGCACGTCGCCGCCTTCGCGCTGTCCATGGTCGGCTCCTTCTTCCTCACCTCGTACGTCACCTACCGCACCCGCCCCACCTGGCGGAAGTTCCTCCTCTTCCCCCTCACCAACGCGGCCAACTTCGTCATCACGACGGCCGGCGTCTACGTCCTGGTGGACCTCCTCGGCACCGACACCCGCTACGCCCCCCTGATCGCGGCGGCGGCAGCGATCCCGGTCACCTTCCTGGTCTCCCGGACGATCATGCTGGGACCCGACCACCCCCACGAGCCGACCGACGTCGAGACCTCCGCCAAGGAGCCCGCGCGCTAGCGGAGCCGTCGGAGGGCGGGGTCACGACGGGCCGCCGACGTCACGCGGACAGGGAACGTGCCGAGTCGGCGCGCTACATTGCTGCGATGACTGCGGACCGCGGCTGTCGGGGGGCCTGAGTGAGCGTGAACAGCAATCCGTTGGAGAGGGCCGAAGCCGGCGACGCCGGGGCGATGCTGCAACTGGCCTCGGTGTCCGGTGTCGCCGAGCGGGCCCGATGGCTGCTGCACGCGGCTCAGGCCGAGAACGCCGAGGCGCTGGCGCTGCTTCCCGCAGCCAAGGCTGAGCTGGAGGTGGCGGCACGCGCGGGGGATGTCGATTGTCAGAACGTCCTGGGCGGCGTGTTGCTGGCGTGGGACGAGGATCCCGCCGCTGCGGCCGTCTGGTTCCGGAAAGCCGCCGAGGGCGGAAACAACGAGGCACGGCGGAGTCTGGGGTACCTCCTGATCGAGGGTGCCGGTGTGGCGAAGGACGTCGTCGCGGCCGAGGAGCTGTTCCGGGCGGCTGCGGGAGAAGGGGATGTCATCGCGCAGTACAACCTCGCGATTCTCCTTCTCGACGAGCTGGGACGTCCCGACGTGAGGGACGAAGCCCTGTCCCTCCTGGAATCCGCCGCCCGGGGAGGCGTCGACGAGGCGGCGGTCCGGCTCGGCGACGAACTCGACGCGGCCGGAGACGCGAACGGCGCCCACCGTTGGTACGAGGCTGCCGCCCACGCGGGCAACACCGATGCGATGTTCGCGGTGGCCTCGCGCTACCGGGACGGGATCGGGGTCGCGGTGGACCGGTCGCAGGCGGTCAGGTGGTTCCTCGACATGCTCGTCGCGCACCGCTTCGAGGGGATCCACGAGATCTTCGCCATGGGTGAGTCCGTGAGCGACGAGGAGATCAGCCGGGGCGGCCGGATCGGCGGCAGGCTCGCGGAGGCGGAGAAGCTCGTGGAGATGCGCAACGCTCCATCGTCCTGACGCTCCTCCGGTGCGGAGACGGGCTCGGCCACGGCCCCCGGACGATCATGCGGGGACCCGACACCACCCGAACGCGTGAGTCGTTGACCGATTCAACTGAGACAGTCGCTTCCAAGTAGTGGCCCGCGCCACGGCGACTGCCTAACATCGATCACCGCACGGTCGTTCCACTGACGCACGACCCACGCCGGGAGGCTCCTTTGCACCGCCGCACTGCGCTCTCCGTCTCCGCCGCCGCGTTCCTCGCCGCGGCCCCGCTGCTCACCGCCTGCGGCAGTGACGCCCACCCGGGCGCGGCGGCCGTCGTCGGCGGGCAGCGGATCGAGGTGTCCAGCCTCCAGGCCCAGGTGAAGGACGTCCGGGCCGCCCAGAAGGCCTCGCCGCAGGGCGCGCAGCTGCTCAGGGAGAGCGGGGACCTCAGTCGGCAGAAGCTGCACGGGATGATCTTCGACCGGGTGGTCGCGAAGGTCGCCAAGGACAACGGCGTCACCGCCAGCCGCGGTGAGATCCAGCGGACCCGTGGCGACTTCGCCCGCCAGAGCGGCGGCGAGGAGCAGATGAAGGCCGTGCTGCTCCAGCAGCAGGGCGTCGCGCCGGACGAGATCGACGACGTCGCCCGCCGGGCCGTCCTCATGAACAAGATCGCCGCGAAGCTGGGCGTCACCGACAGCCCCGAGGGCCAGAAGAAGCTCACCGACGCCTTCAGCCGGGCCTCCAAGGAGCTGCGGATCGATGTGAACCCGCGCTACGGCGCCTGGGACGACGACAAGATCCAGCTCGCCGCGTACACGGCGCCGTGGGTACGGCAGATCAGCAAGGCCCCGGAGGCCGTCGCCTGAGCCCTCGGGCCGCGACGTAAGGTCGAGGGGTGAACACTGACGCCTCCGGTCCCGGCCCCGGCCGCATCGTCCTGCTCACCGCCAGCCACCGGGTGGCGCCCGGACTGCTGTCCTGGCCCGCCTGGCAGGCGCTGCGCGCGGCCGACCGGGTGCTGTGCCCCGACGCCGCTCACCCCCAGTTGCCGTACCTGCGGGAGGCGGGGGTCGCCGTCGAGCTCTTGCGGCCATCCGCCGAGGAGCTGGTCGAGGCCTGCGCCGGCGGCCGGACGATCGTGGTGCTGCCGGCCGGCGAGGGGGACCGCGCGCTCACCGACGGGCTCGCGCGGATGGCCGGCTCCGGCCGCGTCGCCATGCCGGACCTGGAGCTGCTGCCCGGCTCGTACGACCTGCCGGGCGCGCGGCTGCTCGACCTCGTCCAGGTCATGGACCGGATCCGCCGCGAGTGCCCCTGGTCCTCGCGGCAGACCCACGAGGGGCTCGCCAAGTACGGCATCGAGGAGGCGTACGAGCTCGTCGAGGCCATCGAGGACGGCGACCGGGAGGCGCTGCGCGAGGAACTGGGCGACGTCCTGCTCCAGGTGGTCTTCCACGCGCGGATCGCCGAGGAGGACGAGGAGGAGCCGTTCTCGGTGGACGACGTGGCCGGGACGATCGTGGAGAAGCTGATCCACCGGCATCCTCACGTCTTCGGTGACGCGACAGCGACCACGCCGGAAGAGGTCAAGGAGCACTGGCGGCGCACCAAGGCCGTCGAGAAGCAGCGGGAGTCGGTGACCGACGGGGTGCCGCTCGGGCAGCCGGGCCTCGCCCTCGCGGCCAAGCTCGCGAACCGGGTGCGGACCGCCGGCCTCGACGTGCCGCTGCCCGCCGGCGACGGCATCGGCTACGAGCTCCTCGCCCTCGCCGTACGGGCGGAGGCCGCCGGCGTCGACCCGGAGGCGGCCCTGCGGGCGGCGGGCCGGCTCTACCGTGACGCCATCCGCGCGGCGGAGGGCGTCGGTCCGGCCGACCGGGACTGACGGCTCCCGGCCCGCGTTCCTCGGCCCCGGCCCGCGTTCCTCGGCCCCGGCCCGCCTTCCTCAGCTCCCGGCCCGCGTCTCTCGGCCCCCCGCCGCCCCGCCCCCGTACGCGACGTCACGCGTACGGCTCACGCGGCGCGCGGGCCGCCGGGTCGTGCCAGTGCAGTGGGGGCGGTTCGATCAGCCATTCCGCGCGGCTGCCGGGGCGCTGGGCGAACCGGCCCACGGCCGGCAGGCGGTCGTGGAAGACGCGGGCCGGGTCGGCGCCGAGCTCCTCCAGTTCCTCGGCGACCTCGGTGAGGAAGGCGGGCGGGCCCGCGAGGTAGACGTCGTGGGCCGGCCAGTTGAGGGAGGACCGCAGCGCCTGGACCAGCCGCTCGGTGGCCTGGTCGCGGGGGCGGCAGGGCGCGGCGGTGATGCAGGTGACGTGCAGCCCGGGTATGAGCGCGCTCAGCCGCTCGGCGTCGGCCCGCCCGTACAGGTACTCCTTCGCGCGGGCCACGAGGAAGAGCCGCCCCTCCAGCTCCGGCTCGTCCGCCGCAGCCTCTTCGAGGAGCGCGCGCACCGGTGCCCAGCCGGTGCCCGCCGCGATGTAGGTGCGCGGTTTGCCGGGCGGGGTACGGGCGGTCAGCGCGCCCCCCGGGCTGCTCAGCCGCAGGGTCTCGCCCACCCGGAGGGTGGAGGTCAGCGCGGTGCTCATCAGCCCGCCGGCGACCCGGCTGACGTGCAGGTCGACGGTGCCGTCGGGGCGCGGCGCGTTGGCGAGGGAGTAGGTGCGCCAGACCCGGGGGACGTGGAGCGTGCTGACGCTCGCGTACTGGCCGGGCAGATACGGGTAGGGCTGCCGGGGCCGCAGGGTGAGCAGGGTGAGGTCGTCGCCGTACCGTTCGTGGCGTACGACGTCGGCGTCCCACCAGGCGGGCTGCCCCGCCCGCGCCGACTCCTGGGCGCCCGCCTTCATGAGGTCGGCGACCAGCCCGTACGCCTCGGTCCACGCCTTCTCCGCCTCGACCGTCCAGGCGGCCCCGGCCGTGTGCGCGAACGCGGCCAGCAGGCTGGTGCCGACCGCGCTGTAGAGCGCCGGCGTGGCCAGGAACCTGCGGTGGTCGCGCCCCAGCTGCCCCAGATACCCGGCGAGCCCCGGGTCCTCCAGGCGGGTCACCACGTGCGTGAGCGCGGCGAACAGCCGGTCGCGCTGCGGGGCCATGTCCTCGGGGAAGAGCTCGCGGACGCCCGGGTTGTGCCAGAAGAGATGGGAGTAGAAGAAGGTGACGGCGTGCTCCGCCCGTCTCTCGACGACCGCGAACGTGCTTCTGAGCAACTGGGCATCCACGCCGTGAATCTAAGCCACGGAGTGTCACCGCACGCCCGGACGGCGGTAGTTCGTCAGGACACCGCGCCGCCGAAGAAGTCGATCAGGGCCGGGGCGAGGACCCCCGGGTCGATGCCGTGCTCCTGGCCGGGGAAGACCCGCAGGGTGTAGCGCTCGGACGTGGCGGCGAGCTCCCGGGCGCCGGTCAGCATGTGCGGAGCGCCGGCGTCGCCGCTGCCGACGAGGACGGGAACGGTGACGGACGCCCAGCGGTCGACCGGCAGCGGGCGGCCGGACATGGTGTCGCCCATGATCCGGCCGTCGTAGGGCAGCGTGTGGGCGACGGCCTCCATGCCGGACCAGAAGGGGGCCTGCCGCATGCCGGCGACGACCTCGCCGGGCAGGCCGACCGCCGCCGTCAGGAAGTAGGCGACGGCGTCCCCGTACGCCTCCTTCGCCACCAGCTCCGTCAGGTGCTCCACGTAGTCGGCGGGCAGCGGCGGCCGGCTGGCGTCGGTGACGAAGGGCGGCTCGTACAGCGCGAGACGGGTCACGGCGCTGCCACGGGCCGTGGCCTCCAGGGCGAGGACGGCGCCGGACGACATCCCGAAGACCATCGCCGAGCCGCCGGCCGGGCCCTCGACGAGCGCGTCGAGGTCCTCTATCTCGCGGACGACGTCGTACGGCGCGGTGTCGCCGCTGTCGCCGCGGCCCCGGCGGTCGTAGGTGAGGACGGTGAAGCGCTCGGCGAGCAGCGCGGCGAGGTCGGCGGAGTCGCCACGCGTCATGAAGGCGCCGCCGACGAGCACGACGGCGGGTCCGGAGCCGCGCAGCTCGTACGCGAGGGTGGTGCCGTCGGCGGAGACGACGGTGCCGGTGGTGCCCTTGCTTCCCGCGCTGTCCGTGGTCATGAGAATCCCTTCCCCCCGAAGATCATGGTGAGGCCGACGGTAGTACGGCCCACTGACAACGCCCGCCCGCCCGCCCGGCCGTCGGTGCGCCGCCCGCCCGCCGCCCGGTGCGGTGCCGGCGAGGGGCCCGCATCGGGCCCGCCGCCCGCCCGCACCTCCCGGCACCGCGCCCGCCCGTCGGTCCGCAGGCCCGCCCGCCCACTGCCCGTCCGCCCCACCCCCCACGCCTTGTACGGTCGGTGCATGAGCACGCCCCCCGCGCCCGAGCTCTTCACCTGGGAGTTCGCCACCGACCCGTACCCGGCCTACGCCTGGCTGCGCGAGCACGCGCCCGTGCACAAGGCCACCCTCCCCAGCGGGGTGGAGGCGTGGCTGGTGACCCGGTACGCGGACGCCCGGCAGGCGCTGGCCGACCAGCGGCTGTCGAAGAATCCGGCGCACCACGACGAGCCGGCGCACGCCAAGGGGAAGACGGGTATCCCGGGGGAGCGCAAGGCGGAGCTGATGACGCATCTGCTCAACATCGACCCGCCGGACCACACCCGGCTGCGGCGCCTCGTGTCGAAGGCGTTCACCCCGCGGCGGGTGGCGGAGTTCGCGCCGCGCGTGCAGGAGCTGACGGACCGGCTCATCGACGGCTTCGCGGAGCGGGGGAGCGCGGACCTCATCCACGAGTTCGCGTTCCCGCTGCCCATCTACGCCATCTGCGACCTGCTCGGGGTGCCGCGCGAGGACCAGGACGACTTCCGGGACTGGGCCGGGATGATGATCCGGCACGGCGGAGGGCCGCGCGGTGGGGTGGCGCGGTCGGTCAAGAAGATGCGCGGCTATCTCGCGGAGCTCATCCACCGCAAGCGGCTCGACCCGGCCGACGACCTCATCTCCGGGCTCATCAGGGCCTCGGACCACGGGGAGCACCTCACCGAGAACGAGGCCGCAGCGATGGCCTTCATCCTTCTCTTCGCCGGGTTCGAGACGACGGTGAACCTGATCGGGAACGGGGTCTACGCGCTGCTGCGCCATCCGGAGCAGCGCGAGCGTCTCCAGGCGTCGCTCGCCGCCGGGGAGCGGGGCCTCCTGGAGACCGGGGTGGAGGAGCTGCTGCGGTACGACGGGCCGGTGGAGCTGGCGACCTGGCGGTTCGCCACGCGGCCGCTGACGATCGGCGGGCAGGAGATCCCTGCCGGTGACCCGGTGCTCGTGGTGCTCGCGGCCGCGGACCGGGACCCGGAGCGGTTCGACGCGCCGGACACGCTCGACCTCGCGCGGCGCGACAACCAGCACCTCGGGTACGGGCACGGCATCCACTACTGCCTGGGGGCGCCGCTGGCCCGTCTGGAGGGGCAGACGGCGCTCGCGACCCTGCTGACCCGCCTGCCGGACCTGCGACTTGGCGTGGAACCGGAGGAACTGCGGTGGCGCGGCGGGCTCATCATGCGGGGACTTCGCACCCTTCCGGTGGCCTTCGCCCCGGAGGGCACCACCGCCCGCTGACTGACGTTCCGTCAGAAATGTGATCTTCGCGTGATCGGGGCTGCATCGGCTTGTGACTTCCGTTCGAATGCCGCTACGTTCACCCGCAACCTCAGCAGTCACGCGAAAGGCTCTTTCGTATGCGCTCCGGAAACGGACGTCACCGCAGACCCCGCCAGGCTCCCGCTCTCGTCGTCGCCGCGGGTGTGACCGGATCGGCCATGGCGCTGCCGTTGCTCGCCGCCGGTTCCGCCTCCGCCGCCGACGCGGCGACCTGGGACCGGGTCGCCGAATGCGAGTCGGGCGGGGCCTGGAGCGCCAACTTCGGCAACGGGCTCTACGGTGGGCTGCAGTTCACCCAGGAGAGCTGGGAGCGGCACGGCGGCCTCGCCTACGCCCCGAGCGCGGACCTCGCCAGCCGCGCGCAGCAGATCGCGATCGCCGACAAGGCGCTCGCCGCCGGCGACACCCAGTGGGCCACCTGCGCCCCGATCGCCGGCCTCACGAACGACGGCAAGGTGCCCGCCGTCGACCCGGGCCCCGGTGTCACCCCCAAGAAGCCCATGGGGCCCGTCCCCGAGTCCAACCGCACCGACGGCCTGCCGGCCGACACCACCACCGGCACCGGGACCGCCGCGCCCTCGGCGCCGGCCACGACCCCCGTCGCGCCGACCTCCCCGACCTCCCCGGCCGCCCCGTCGACGGGTCCCTCGACGGGCTCCCCGACGGCGCCCTCGACCGGGTCCCCGACCGCGCCCACCACCCCCGTGACCCCCGGCAGTCCCGTAACGCCCGGTACGCCCGTAACACCGGACGTGTCCGTTACGCCGGGTGCGCCGGGTGCGCCCGGCTCGCCGGGCGGGACCGCCCCCGGCACCGGCAAGCACCGGGGTGACGCCGCGACAGAAGAACCGGGCATGACGGACACGGGCTCCGAATCCGGGCGCCATGCGGCACCGGCTGACGGGGCGACGGGCGGTGTGACCGGCGACCATTCGGACAAGGCGGACGAATACACCGTCAAGCCGGGTGACAGTCTGTCGGACATTGCGCGGGAGAACGGTCTCCTCGGCGGCTGGAACGCCCTCTACGACGCCAACAAGGAGACGGTCGGCTCCGACCCGGATCTCATCCTCCCTGGTCAGAGCCTGGAACTGCTGCCCGAACCGACCGTGCTCGGGGAGTAGTTCGGGGGCTAATGTCCGTTCTGTGCGAGTGAGACATGGGTCTCTCTTGTCGAACGGGCGTGTCACGTCCGCAAACTTTGCTCGCGCCGCCGCTCACCTGCGCAAACGCCACCTGACGGGGTGCAAGTAGGGGCGATTTTCCCGGCTTGATGGTCTTTGAACTTCCCCCGGGTCTGTGTCTACGGTCGTGACCGCTCGCCACCGCGGGCCCCACCGACCGGGAACGCCGAATCCTGCCGCCGGTCGATGGGAACAGTCGTCGCGCAAGCGCCGAAGGCAGGAGCGGGGGACCCAGGTAAGTCGCCGGCCCCGGCCGCCCGAGACGGGCGGCCGACGACCGGCTTGGGGTGAAGCCGCGTGCACGTCACGCGGCCGGGCAATTCCTCCCGGGTTCCGACGGAACCGGGGAGGCCCCATCGGCCCGAACCCGACAGCTCACCTCGCAGGCGTCGGTGAGGGAGATTTCCATGCTGCTTTCCGGCAAGGGCAAACACCGTCGTTCCTCCAAGGCCACCCGCGCCGTCGCGCTCGCCGGTGCCGCCGGTGTCGCCATCGCGGCCCCGCTGATGGGCGCGTCCTCGGCCTCGGCCGCCACCGCCTCCGAGTGGGACGCCGTCGCCCAGTGCGAGTCCGGCGGCAACTGGTCCATCAACACCGGCAACGGCTACTACGGCGGCCTGCAGTTCTCGGCCTCCACCTGGGCCGCGTACGGCGGCACCGCCTACGCCCCCACCGCCGACCAGGCCTCCAAGTCCCAGCAGATCGCCGTCGCCGAGAAGGTCCTCGCGGGCCAGGGCAAGGGCGCGTGGCCGAGCTGCGGCGTGGGCCTGTCCAGCGCCTCGTACGACGGCGGCTCCGCCGAGCAGGCGCAGCCGCGGCCGGAGCGGAAGGCCGAGCAGCCGACCACCCGCAGCGAGCAGCGCACCGCGCCGAAGAGCACGGCCAAGAAGAGCGAGTCGAAGCAGACCGTCACCACCCCGACCGGCAAGAAGGTCAAGAAGGGCGACGGCGAGTACAAGGTCGTGACCGGCGACACGCTCAGCAAGATCGCCCAGGCGCACGGCGTCGAGGGCGGCTGGGAGAAGCTCTTCGAGCTGAACAAGGACGTCGTCCAGGACGCCGACCTCATCTACCCGGGCCAGCAGCTCCACCTGAAGTAGTCCGGGCGACTGCCCCCTCCCCGCGGTGACCACCCCGGCCCGGAGCGCCCTTCCCCCGTGCGCTCCGGGCCGGGGTCTGCCCTTTCCCGCCCTACCGATGAGTAGGTAGGGGGCTTTCGTCCCGGGATGCATGCCCTCGGGTCCTTTTTCGTCCCAGGGGGCGGGCGCCCGGCTGGCCGGAGGCCCCCGGGCGGTTAGGCTCTTGTCGCAAGGCGAACGAGACCTTGCCGCATGCGTCACAACCAGCGTCACATCCCAGAAGGAGATGCTCGTGCCGTCCATCGACGTCGTCGTAGCCCGGGAAATCCTGGACTCCCGAGGCAACCCCACGGTCGAGGTCGAGGTCGGCCTCGACGACGGCAGCACCGGCCGTGCTGCCGTCCCGTCCGGTGCCTCCACCGGTGCGTTCGAGGCCCTCGAGCTCCGCGACGGTGACCCCAACCGTTACCAGGGCAAGGGCGTGGAGAAGGCCGTTCTCGCCGTCATCGAGCAGATCGGCCCCGAGCTGGTCGGTTACGACGCCACCGAGCAGCGCCTGATCGACCAGGCGATGTTCGACCTGGACGCCACCCCGGACAAGTCCTCCCTCGGCGCCAACGCCATCCTCGGCGTCTCCCTCGCCGTCGCGCACGCCGCCTCCGAGGCCTCCGACCTGCCGCTCTTCCGCTACCTCGGCGGCCCGAACGCGCACCTGCTGCCCGTTCCGATGATGAACATCCTGAACGGCGGCTCGCACGCCGACTCCAACGTGGACATCCAGGAGTTCATGATCGCGCCGATCGGCGCCGAGTCCTTCTCCGAGGCCCTGCGCTGGGGCACCGAGGTCTACCACACCCTGAAGAAGGTCCTGAAGGACAAGGGCCTGTCCACCGGCCTCGGCGACGAGGGCGGCTTCGCCCCGAACCTCGGCTCCAACCGCGAGGCCCTCGACCTCATCCTCGAGGCCATCAAGCAGGCCGGCTACGTGCCCGGCAAGGACATCGCGCTCGCGCTCGACGTCGCCGCCTCCGAGTTCTACAAGGACGGCTCGTACGAGTTCGAGGGCAAGTCCCGCTCGGCCGCCGAGATGACCGAGTACTACGAGGAGCTCGTCTCCGCGTACCCGCTGGTCTCCATCGAGGACCCGCTCTTCGAGGACGACTGGGCCGGCTGGAAGGCCATCACCGAGAAGCTCGGCACCAAGGTGCAGCTCGTCGGCGACGACCTGTTCGTCACCAATCCCGAGCGCCTCGCCCGCGGCATCGAGGAGGGCTCCGCCAACGCCCTCCTGGTCAAGGTCAACCAGATCGGCTCGCTGACCGAGACCCTGGACGCCGTCGAGCTCGCCCAGCGCAACGGCTTCAAGTGCATGATGTCCCACCGCTCCGGCGAGACCGAGGACGTCACCATCGCCGACCTGGCCGTCGCCACCAACTGCGGCCAGATCAAGACCGGCGCCCCGGCCCGCTCCGAGCGCGTCGCCAAGTACAACCAGCTCCTGCGCATCGAGGAGATCCTCGACGACGCGGCGGTCTACGCCGGCCGCAGCGCCTTCCCGCGCTTCAAGGGCTGATCCGGCGGAAGCCCGGTTACCTACGTCCCCGCACCCGGTCCCGTACCGTGTGCGGGGACGTACGTTTGAACACAGGCGCGTGACACGGGGAGGCGCACGACATGGCCGTGAAGGACCGGGACCGGTTCTCGACCGCGACCCGGATCAGGCTGCTCGGCGAGCAGACCGCCGCCCGTGTCTACCGCTCCCAGACCCGCCGCCAGGCCCGCCGCTCGCGGCTCACCGGCCGCGCGGCCTTCCTGGCCCTGGTGGTCTGCTCGCTCGTGGTGGCGCTCGCCTACCCGATGCGGCAGTACGTCTCGCAGCAGGGCGAGATCGCCGACCAGGAGCGCAAGGCCGCCGAGGCGGCGAAGCGGGTCGAGGAGCTGCGGGACGAGAAGGCCCGCCTCCAGGACCCGGCCTACGTACGGCGGCTGGCCCGCGAGCACCTGCACTACGTGTTGCCGGGCGAGACCGGCTTCACCGTGAACGACCCCGACGCGGAGCACCGGCCCCGCACCGAGCAGGGCGCGACGGACCGTCCGTGGTACGACAACCTGTGGGACGGCGTGGACCGCGCCGACCGCCCCTGACGGCAGCCGTCACGCGATCCGCCAGAAGATCCGTCACGGCGTCCGCACCGACGCCCGCACCGACCGACGAGCAAGGCAGACATGGAAACGCCCCCTCCGCAGACCGAACGCACCGAGCCCACCGACGCGGACGTCGCCGCGTTCCAGGAGCAGCTCGGCCGGCCGCCCCGCGGCCTGCGCGCCATCGCGCACCGCTGCCCGTGCGGCAACCCGGACGTCGTCGAGACCGCGCCCCGGCTCCCCGACGGCACGCCGTTCCCGACCACGTACTACCTGACCTGCCCGCGCGCCGCCTCCGCCATCGGCACCCTGGAGGCCAACGGGGTCATGAAGGAGATGCAGGCCCGGCTCGGCACCGACCCGGAGCTCGCCGCCGCCTACCGCGCCGCGCACGAGGACTACATCGCGCGCCGGGACGCCATCGAGGTCCTGGAGGGCTTCCCGAGCGCCGGCGGCATGCCCGACCGGGTCAAGTGCCTGCACGTGCTCGTCGGCCACTCGCTCGCGGCCGGCCCCGGCGTGAACCCGCTGGGCGACGAGGCGATCGCCATGCTGCCGGAGTGGTGGGCGAAGGGCCCCTGCGTCACCCCGTGCACCGACGCCGCCGAAGGGAAGTCCTCGGAATGACCCGGGTCGCCGCCATCGACTGCGGTACGAACTCCATCCGCCTGCTCGTCGCCGACGTGCACCCCGCGACGGGCGAGCTGATCGAGCTGGACCGGCGGATGACGATCGTCCGGCTCGGCCAGGGCGTCGACAGGACGGGCCGCCTCGCGCCGGAGGCCCTGGAGCGGACCTTCGCGGCCTGCCGCGAGTACGCCGAGGTCGTCAAGGAGCTCGGAGCCGAGCGGATCCGCTTCGTCGCGACCTCCGCCTCCCGCGACGCCGAGAACCGGGCCGACTTCGTGAACGGCGTCGTGGAGATCCTGGGCGTCGAGCCCGAGGTCATCACCGGCGACCAGGAGGCCGCGTTCTCCTTCACCGGAGCCACCGCGGAGCTGCGCGGCGACGACCGGTACCTCGTCGTCGACATCGGCGGCGGCTCCACCGAGTTCGTGGTCGGCAACACGCACGTCGAGGCCGCGCGTTCGGTCGACATCGGCTGCGTACGGCTGACCGAGCGGCACGTCCGCAGCGACCCGCCGGCCGCCGCGGAGATCGAGGCGATCGTCACCGACGTCCGGGCGGCACTGGACCTGGCGGCCGAGACCGTGCCGATCGGCGAGGCCGACACCCTCGTCGGGCTCGCCGGTTCCGTCACGACGGTCGCCGCGATGGCGCTCGGCCTGGACGCGTACGACTCCGAGCGGATCCACCGCTCCCGGATCTCCTTCGACCAGGTCGCCGAGGTCGTCGGCCGGCTGCTCGTCTCCACGCACGACGAGCGGGCCGCGATCCCCGTCCTGCACCCGGGACGGGTCGACGTGATCATCGCCGGGGCACTCGTCCTGCTGGAGGTCATGGAGCGCACCGGGGCCGCCGAGGTGGTCGTCAGCGAGCACGACATCCTCGATGGGATCGCCCTATCCCTGGCATAGCGGGCGGCTATGGAGGGCTCCGGAGGGCGCCGACGACACACCGTCGGAAAACGTTCGTGAAGTTCTTCACAAGGAAATGGGCCCTGAGGGTGCCCCGGGAAGCTTATTTGGCACTTCTGCGGGCTCCTCAGGGCCCTTTCGCAGGTCTGGAGGCCACTTCGCTCGATGTTTCCATCGTGTGAACGCTCCCCTTGGTTCAGCGTTAAGGAAGGCTCTCCGGGCCAGTTCACAAGGGGTGAACAACGTTCGCCCGTACACCCTGGTTCCTTTGCTGGACCATGACATGGGTCACGTGGGCGGCGGAGTGTAGCAGAGGTCCCCCCGAACCTTGTGAAGGGGCGCACGAGCACCCCCCCTTGGAGGGGTGGATACTCGATGGCATGAGCACCACGGAGCGTCCCAGGATCCTCGTAGTAGGCGGCGGGTACGTAGGCCTGTACGCAGCTCGGCGCATCCTCAAGAAGATGCGCTACGCGGAGGCGACCGTCACGGTCGTCGACCCGCGGTCGTACATGACCTACCAGCCCTTCCTCCCCGAAGCCGCCGCCGGCAGCATCTCGCCGCGCCACGTCGTCGTCCCGCTGCGACGCGTCGTGCGCGGAGCGGAGGTGCTCACCGGCCGGGTCACCACCATCGACCAGGACCGCAAGGTCGCCACGATCGCGCCGCTGGTCGGCGAGGCGTACGAGCTGCCGTTCGACTACCTGGTCATCGCGATGGGTGCCGTCTCCCGCACCTTCCCGATCCCCGGCCTCGCCGAGCAGGGCATCGGCATGAAGGGCATCGAGGAGGCCATCGGCCTGCGCAACCACGTCCTCGAGCAGCTCGACAAGGCCGACTCGACGACCGACGAGGAGGTCCGCCGCAAGGCGCTGACCTTCGTCTTCGTGGGCGGCGGCTTCGCCGGCGCGGAGACCATCGGCGAGGTCGAGGACATGGTCCGCGACGCGGCGAAGTACTACCAGAACGTCAAGCGCGAGGACATGCGCTTCATCCTGGTCGACGCCGCCGACAAGATCCTTCCCGAGGTGGGCCCGAAGCTCGGCCTGTACGGCAAGGAGCACCTGGAGAGCCGCGGCATCGAGATCTACCTCCAGACCTCGATGGACTCCTGCGTCGACGGCCACGTCGTGCTGAAGAACGGCCTGGAGGTCGACTCCAACACGATCGTGTGGACCGCCGGTGTGAAGCCGAACCCGGCGCTCGCCCGCTTCGGTCTGCCGCTCGGCCCCCGCGGTCACGTGGACTGCAACGAGAAGCTCCAGGTCAACGGTCTCGACTACGTGTGGGCCGCGGGCGACAACGCCCAGGTCCCGGACATGGCCGCGCGCCGTGCCGGTGTCGAGAACGCCTGGTGCCCGCCGAACGCCCAGCACGCCCTGCGCCAGGCCAAGGTCCTCGGCGACAACGTCGTGGCCGGCATGCGCGGCTTCCCGCAGAAGGAGTACGCGCACTCCAACAAGGGCGCGGTCGCGGGTCTCGGCCTGCACAAGGGCGTCGCGATGATCGTCATGGGCAAGATGAAGATCAAGCTCAAGGGCCGTCTCGCCTGGTACATGCACCGTGGCTACCACGGCATGGCCATGCCGACCTGGAACCGCAAGATCCGCGTCTTCGCCGACTGGACCCTGGCGATGTTCCTCAAGCGCGAGGTCGTCTCCCTCGGTGCCATCGAGTCGCCGCGCGAGGAGTTCTACGAGGCCGCCAAGCCCGCCCCGCAGCCGGCCGCCCCGGCGCAGGAGAAGGCCAAGGCCTGATCTCTCCGGCGGTACCCCGGCGACATCAGCAGCACCAGCAGTACTCAGCAGTACCAGAAGTACCCAGAGGTACACGCAAGGCCGTAAAAGGGCCGTCCGCCATCCGTGGTGCGGACGGCCCTTCGCGTGTTTTTCACGCCGTTTACGCGCGCGAGGGGATGGGTTCGCCTACGGACGGTGTTCTCCTGGTGACGAGCATTTCTGGGGCACGAGATCACGGAGGTGTTGCACCATGGCCGACGCCGCGTCGCGGCTGACCGCCCTGGCCGAGGAGGTGCTGGGAGCGAGGCTCCCGGTGCGCCTGCGGGCCTGGGACGGCAGCGAAGCCGGCCCCGCCGACGGCCCCGTACTGATCGTCCGCGACCGCCGCGCCCTGCGCCGGCTGCTGTGGAAGCCGGGGGAACTGGGCCTGGCCCGCGCGTGGGTGGCGGGGGAGATCGACGTCGACGGGGATCTGTACGAAGTCCTGGACCGGCTCGCCGGATTCATCTGGGAGCGCGACGAGGAGCCGCGCGGCAAGCTGGAGACCGTGCGCGACCCCAAGGTGCGCGCGGCCGCCAAGGCCCTGCTGAAGCTGGCCGGCCCCCTCCCGCCGCCGAAGCCGCCCGTGGAGGAGATCCGCGGCCGCAGCGGCGTCCGGCACAGCAAGCGGCGCGACAAGCAGGCGATCAGTCACCACTACGACGTGGGCAACGACTTCTACGAGCTGGTCCTCGGCCCCTCGATGGTCTACTCGTGCGCGTACTGGACGGACGGCGGGACCCTGGAGGAGGCCCAGCGGGACAAGCTGGACCTGATCGCCCGCAAGCTGAACCTGAAGGAGGGCGACCGGCTGCTCGACGTCGGCTGCGGCTGGGGCTCCATGGCCATCCACGCCGCCCGTGAGTACGGGGCCCAGGTCGTCGGCGTCACCCTCTCGCGCGAGCAGGCCGCCTACGCCCGCAAGCGGATCGCGGAGGAGGGCCTGACCGACCGGATCGAGATCCGGGTGCAGGACTACCGGGACGTGGCGGACGGGCCGTACGACGCGATCTCCTCGATCGGCATGGCCGAGCACGTGGGCGCGGTGCGCTACCGGGAGTACGCCGACACGCTGTACGGGCTCCTGAAGCCCGGCGGGCGGCTGCTCAACCACCAGATCTCGCGCCGCCCCGAGCCGGACGAGTCGGCCTACGAGGTGGATCCGTTCATCGACGCGTACGTCTTCCCGGACGGCGAACTCGCCCCGATGGGCCGCACCCTGACGACCCTGGAGGACGCGGGCTTCGAGGTGCGGGACGTGGAGGCGATCCGTGAGCACTACGCGCTGACGCTACGCCGCTGGGTGGCGAACCTGGAGCGGGAGTGGCAGCGGGCGGTCCGGCTGGTCTCGCCCGGCCGCGCGCGGATCTGGCGGCTCTACATGGCGGCGTCCGCGGTGTCCTTCGAGCGCAACCGGATCGGCGTGAACCAGTTCCTCGCGGTGAAGACGCCGGCGTCGGGCGGGTCGGGACTGCCGCTGCGGCCGAGGGTGTGGAGCGAGTCCGAGGCGCGTTGATACGTTGCGCGGGGCGGGGTGCCGGTGAGAGCCGGTGCCCCGCCCCGCTGTGACGTTCCTTGTCATGTATCTGCCCTGTTTGTCGTTCGAGGGGGAAATCCTTGCGCCGCCCCGCCCGTCTCCTGCTCGCCCTGACCGCCGCCGCCGGGCTGCTGACCGCCGCTCAGTTCCCGGCGGGCGCCGCCGACACGGCCGCCGAGGCCGTCACCACCACCGCCACCTTCAACGACCCCGCGGGCGACACCGCGGCCCAGGACCGGGTCCGTGACCACGTCATCGACCTCATCGGCCGGGCCCCCGCCGGCTCCACCATCACCGCCGGGCTCTACACCTTCACCGACGACCCCGTCACCGACGCGCTCGGCGCCGCCAAGACCCGCGGCGTCAAGGTCAGGGTCATCGTCGACCACACCTCCGCCACCATGACCGGAGGCGAGTACGAGCGCCTGGCCGCCCGCCTCGGCACCGACCGCACCCAGCCCTCCTGGGTCTTCGCCTGCCCGGCCGGCCGTGGCTGCATCGGCTCCCGGAAGCTGCCGAGCGACACCGACGGCGCCATCAACCACAACAAGTTCTGGCTGTTCTCGCACACCGGCGGCGCGAGCGACGTCGTCGTGCAGACCTCGGCCAACATGACCGGCGTCCAGCGCACCGACCTGTTCAACAACGCCGTCACCATCGTCGACAGCGGCCTCTACGGCATCTACCAGTCCTACTTCACCGACCTCCTGCACCACGGCACGTCCACCGGCGGGCTCAGCCACTACTACAAGACCCCGACCAGCGCCACCGGCCCGTACAAGACGTACTTCTTCCCGCGCCAGGAGGCCGCGGGCAGCTCCTACGACGCCGACGCCTCCACCGACACCGTCAAGCTGATCCTCGACAACGTCTCCTGCGCCGGCGGCACCCAGATCCGCATGGCCGCCAACCTCTTCACCCGCGACGAGGTCGCCACCAAGCTGGTCTCCCTCAAGAACGCCGGCTGCTCGGTGATCCTCGCCCACGACGGCTACCCCGGCTCCCTGGGCAGCGCCGTCGAGTCGGTGATCTCCGGCAAGCTCACCCAGCGCGTCCAGTGCTACGAGGACCGCGGCACCGGCGTCGCCAAGGCCGGACTGCACTCCAAGTACCTGCTGGTGGAGGGCACCTACGACGGCGTGGCGGGGAAGAAGCTGGTGTGGACCGGCAGCCACAACTACACCTACCCGGCGCTGCGGGCCAACGACGAGACCCTGCTGAAGATCGACCACCCGACGCTCTTCGCCCAGTACAAGGCCAACCACGAGCACCTGATGGCGTACTGCGCCGGCAGCTGACCCGTACCGGCCGACCCGTACCGGCCGACCCGTACCGCGTACGCGAAAGGGCCGGTCCCCCCGAGCGGGAGACCGGCCCTTCGTGTCCGTACGGGCGGTTACTCGGCCTTGATCGCGGCCAGCATGTTCAGCTTCGCCGCGCTGCGGGCCGGCCACATGGCGGCCAGGACGCCGACCAGCCCGGCCAGGAGCAGGAAGATCCCGATCCGGCCCCACGGCAGGACCAGCGCGTAGTCCGGCAGGCTGCTCCTCAGCGTCTCGCCGATCGCCCAGCCCAGGAAGGAGCCGAGGGCGATGCCGACCACCGCGCCGAACAGCGAGATGACCACGGCCTCCAGGCGGACCATCCGCTTCACCCGGCGCCGGTCCAGACCGATCGCCCGCAGCATGCCGATCTCCTGCTGCCGCTCGAAGACCGACATCGCCAGGGTGTTGACGACGCCGAGCACCGCGATGATCAGGGCCATCGCCAGCAGGCCGTACATGATGTTCAGCATCATGTTGATGACGCCGCCGAACTCGTCGCGGATGTCCTTCTGGTCCATGACCGTGATGGCGGGGTTGTCGCCGAGGGACTTCGTCACGGCCTTCTCGGCCGCCGCCGACGCGCCGCCCTCGGTCTTCACGAAGATCTGCGGGATGTACGGCTTGGGGTCGTGGGCGTTGAGGACCCTGGTGTCCAGGAGCAGCGGCGAGACGAACTCGCTGTCCTCGTAGACCGCGCCGACCTTCAGCGAGCCCTTCTTCTTGTCGGAGAACTCCACCGGCAGCGTCGAGCCGACCTTCCAGCCCCGCTTCTTCGCCGTCTTCTCGGCGACCGCGACCTGGCCGTCGGCGAGCGAGCCGAGCGAGCCGTCGATCACGTGGAGGTTGAGCACCTTCTCGACGTCACCGGGGGTCACGCCGGAGACGGACGCGAAGTCGCCCTTCACCTGGAGGTATCCGGCCTGCTGCGGGGAGACCGCCGTGGCGCCCGGCGCCTTGCGCACGGCGTCGAGCGCGGCCTGGCTGAGGCCCTCGCCGCTCGCCATGGTGATCATGTAGTCGGCCTTGATCTGGTCCGTCGTCATCCGGTCGACGGCCGAGCCGACCGTGGCGCCGAGCACCGACAGACCGGTGACCAGGGTGAGGCCGATGGCGAGCGCGGAGGCCGTGGCGCCGGTCCGGCGCGGGTTGCGCACCGCGTTCTGCCCGGCCAGGGAGCCGGCCACGCCGAAGGGCTTCAGGAACGGCCGGGCCAGCGCGATCACCGGGCGGGACAGCAGCGGGATCAGCACGATCACACCGATGAGGGCGAGGAAGGCGCCGCCGGCGATCAGCATCCGGCCCTCGTCGCCGCCCTGGCCGGCGCCGAGCACGATGCCGAGCAGACCCGCGGCGGTGATGAGCGCGCCGATGGTGTTGCGCACGACCAGCGACTTGGTGGTGGCCACCGCGTGGACGCTGCTCATGGCGGCGACCGGCGGGATCTTGGCGGCCCGGCGGCCGGGCAGCCACGCGGCCAGCATGGTGACGAGGACGCCGACGGCGAGCGCGGAGAGCAGCGGGGTGGCGCCGATGACCAGGTCACCGGCCGGGATCTTCAGTCCGAAGGCGTTCATGCCGGCGCGCAGCGCCGCGGCGAGACCGATGCCGAGCCCGAAGCCGACCAGGGAGGCGACCACGCCGACGAGACCGGCCTCCGCCAGCACCGAGCGGGTGATCTGCTTGCGCGAGGCGCCGACGGCACGCATCAGCGCCAGCTCCTTGGTGCGCTGGGCGACCAGCATCGTGAAGGTGTTGGAGATCAGGAAGACGCCGACGAAGAGGGCGATGGCGGCGAAACCGAGCAGCATCTGGTTGAGGCTGCTCAGCCCCTCCTCGATGTCCTTGGCCTGCTGGTCGGCGAGGGCCTGACCGGTCTGGGCGTCGGCGGTGTCGCCGACGACCGGCTTGACGGCGGCGAGGATCCTGTCGGCGTCCGCGCCCGGCTCGGCGCTGACGCTGATGTCCATGAAGTGGCCGGGGCGCAGGAACAGCTTCTGGGCGACGTCGGTGTCGAACAGGACGAGGCTGCCGCCGGCGCTCACCGCGCCGTCCTCGGTGGTGAAGACACCGGAGAGGGTGTAGGTCTCCACCGGGCCGTTGGTGGCGACGCGGACGCGGTCGCCGACCTGGTAGCCGCCCTTGGCGGCGGTGTCCTTGTCGAGGGCGATCTGGTCGTCCTTCACCGGGCCGGTGCCGGAGGTGAAGTCGTACGCGGGGTCCTTGCCGTCGCGGCCCGGGGCGAAGTTGGTGCCCTTGTTGGACCAGCCGACGCCGATCAGCTTGCCGTCCTTGTCCGGCACGCCCGCGAAGCCGTTCACCCGGCCGGTGGCGTCGGCGACGCCGTCCAGCGCGGCGATCTTCTGCCGGGTCTGCTCGGACAGGCCCGGCGTCGCGTTCGGGTCCTGCTGGTTCGGGGCGGTGGTGACGGCGACGGCGATGTCGTCGTAGCTCTTGGAGGACTGGGCGCGGAAGGCGTTCGAGAGGGTGTCGGTGAAGACCAGGGTGCCGGAGACGAAGGCCACGCCGAGCATGACGGCGAGGACGGTCATCAGCAGCCTGGCCTTGTGCGCGAGCACATTGCGCAGGGCGGTACGGAACATGGTGGGAGTCCTGGAGTGGGCCCCGGCGGCGCCGTCTCGGGCGCGCGGCGCGGGGGAGGGGTCGAAAGAGCGAGGAGGGCGGGGCTCGGCTCAGCTCGTGCGGCCCTTGGCGTCGAAGGCCTTCATGCGGTCGAGCACGCCGTCGGCCGTCGGGTGGAGCATCTCGTCGACGATCCGGCCGTCCGCGAGGAAGACGACCCGGTCCGCGTAGGAGGCGGCGACCGGGTCGTGGGTCACCATGACGACCGTCTGGCCGAGCTCGCGCACCGAGTTGCGCAGGAAGCCCAGCACCTCGGCGCCGGAGCGCGAGTCGAGGTTTCCGGTCGGCTCGTCACCGAAGATGATCTCGGGCTTGGAGGCGAGCGCGCGGGCCACGGCGACGCGCTGCTGCTGGCCGCCGGAGAGCTGCGCGGGGCGGTGGCTGAGCCGGCCGGACAGGCCGATCATGTCGATGACCTGCTGCACCCACTGCTTGTCGGGCTTGCGGCCCGCGATGTCCATGGGCAGCGTGATGTTCTCCAGGGCGGTCAGCGTCGGCAGCAGGTTGAACGCCTGGAAGATGAAGCCGATCTTGTCCCGGCGCAGCTGGGTCAGCTGCTTGTCCTTCAGGCTGCCGAGCTCGGTCTCGCCGATCCGGACGGAGCCGGAGCTGAAGGAGTCCAGGCCGGCTACGCAGTGCATCAGGGTCGACTTGCCGGAGCCGGAGGGGCCCATGATCGCGGTGAACTCGCCCTGCCGGAAGTCCACGCTGACCCGGTCCAGAGCGACCACCTGGGTCTCGCCCTGTCCGTAGACCTTCGAGAGGTCGGTGGCACGGGCGGCGACCGCGGTGGTGCGGGGCACGGTGTGGCTGGTGGTCTTCACGTCGGCGACTCCTGTCACTGCTGGCGTTCGGGAACCACTCCATCGTGTCGAGCGTTATGGCACCCGGCGTCCGTCCACATGCCCGTTCCCGGGGGCGACTGGAGTCGGACCGCGGGGGCGCGCGGTCATCCTGAGGTATGACGGCGACCCCGAGAGGGGGCGCGGGGAAGGGGCCCGCGAACGGCCCCGCCGAGGGCCCCCGGGGAGGGGGTGCAGAGGTGACGAAGTCGGGTCGGATCCGGCGGCGACTTTTCGTCAATCCGGCGGCCGGGTCTTTGCGGCCGCGATCCCCGCCGCACTACGCCACAGGGCACTCCACCTGCGCTGACGCACCCTCAGGCGTCAATAAAATAAGACAACATCGGGCGACCGTTCCGCTGAACGGGCGACGCGCCCCGATAGGCTCCTGTGCCAACGCGGAGCATCGCGTCACGCCCGGATGGTGGAATGCAGACACGGCGAGCTTAAACCTCGCTGGCCTTCGGGCCGTACCGGTTCGAATCCGGTTCCGGGCACACCGCTCACCCCCGCCGACCTGCCCTCCCCGACACGATCGTATAAAGATCCTCCCCCAGCACGAGGGAGTTTCTTTTGCCGTCGCATTACTCTTGACGCAAGGCCGCGCAGTGCGGCCATGGAGGAGTGAGATGAGGAGCAGCAACCCGGTCTTCTCGCGACGGGGGTTCAGCCGCGACAACGGCTACGCCGGCTTCAACGCGCAGCAGCCGCAGGCCGGGGGCCCCGCCGTCGGAACCAACCCGTACGCCACCGGTAACCCCTACGCCGAGGGTGCGGCGAACCCGTACGCGACCAACCCGTACGCGCAGGCGGACACCCACCTCGGCGCGCCGCAGCAGGCCCGCGCCAACGTCATGACGATCGACGACGTGGTCAGCCGCACGGCGATCACGCTCGGCACGGTCGTGCTGACGGCCGTCCTGTCCTGGCTGCTGCTGCCGGTCGACCCGGCGAACATCAACAAGTCCTACGGCATCGCCATCGGCGCCGCCCTGGTCGCCCTGGTGCTGTCGCTCGTCCAGTCGTTCAAGCGCAAGCCGTCGCCTGCGCTGATCCTGGCCTACGCGGCCTTCGAGGGCGTCTTCCTCGGCGTGATCTCCGCCGCCGTCTCGACCTACATCGCCGACGGCGTGGTCACCCAGGCGGTGCTCGGCACGATGGCGGTCTTCGCCGGCGTGCTGATCGCCTACAAGATGCGCTGGATCCGCGTCACGCGCCGCTTCTACGGCTTCGTGATGGCGGCCGCGATGGGCTTCGTGCTCCTGATGGCGGTCAACCTGCTGTTCGCCGTCTTCGGCGGCGGTGACGGCCTCGGCTTCCGCAGCGGCGGCCTCGGCATCCTGTTCGGCGTCATCGGCATCATCCTCGGCGCCTGCTTCCTGGCCCTGGACTTCAAGCAGGTCGAGGACGGCATCACCTACGGTGCTCCGCGCGAGGAGTCCTGGATGGCGGCCTTCGGCCTCACCCTGACCCTGGTGTGGATCTACCTGGAGTTCCTGCGTCTGCTGTCGATCCTGCAGGGCGACGACTGACGCACCGCGTGACCAGGGAAGGGCCCGTCCGGCATCCGCCGGGCGGGCCCTTCCGCGTGTCCGCCGGTGCGAGGTCCTAGTCGACGTGGGCGTCGAGCAGCACCCTGGCGGCGTCCTTGGCCCGGGCGGCGGGCTCGGAGGTGCCGTGGATGCCGGCGACGACCATGGCGCCGTTGGCGAGCAGAGCCAGCTGGTCGGCGAGGGCGGGCGGGGCGTTCAGGGCGTCGGTCTGCTCGGCGAAGTAGTCCCGCAGGGCCTGCTTGTGCCCGCGGGCGATCTCGGCGATGTCCGGGGAGATCCCGCCCATCTCGCCGAAGGTGTTGATGAAGGCGCAGCCCCGGAAGTCGGGCGCGGCGAACCAGTCGCCGAGGTAGTCGAAGACCGCCAGCGCCCGCTGGTACGGGTTGGTGGCGTGGGTGGCGCCATGGGCGGCGATGGCCTCGCGCACGGCCGCGTCGCGCCGCTTCAGGACCGCCCAGACCAGGTGGTCCTTGGACGGGAAGAGCTGGTAGAGGCGCTTGAGGGAGACGCCGGAGGCGCCGCGGATGGCGTCCATGCCGACGGCCTGGACGCCCTTCTCGTCGAACAGGGCCTCGGCCGTCTCCAGGAGCCTCAGCTCGGCGGTCTCCGCGTCCATCACCGCTCACTCCTCGACAAGCCCGTTGCGTAGAGAACCATCGTTCTCCTACTCTACAGGGCATCGGGAGAACGATCGTTCTCCCCTTCTTGGAGGGATGACCCATGTCCGGCTTCGCCCTGCGCGCCCGCACCGTGACCATCGACGGCCTGGAGGTCTTCTACCGGGAGGCCGGCGACCCGTCCCGGCCCACCCTCGTGCTGCTGCACGGCTTCCCGAGCAGCTCGCACATGTACCGCGGACTGATGGCCGACCTCTCCGACGCGTACCACCTGATCGCGCCCGACCACATCGGCTTCGGCGCCTCCGCCGCACCCGCCGTCGACGCCTTCGACTACGGCTTCGAGCGGCTCACCGAGATCACCCTCGCCCTCCTCGACCGGCTCGGGCTCGACCGCTTCGCCCTCTACATCCAGGACTACGGCGCACCCATCGGCCTGCGCATCGCCTCCCGCCACCCGGAGCGGGTCACCGCGATCGTCACCCAGAGCGGCAACGCCTACCTGGAGGGCTTCACGCCCTTCTGGGACGTCCTCTTCGCCCACGCGAAGGACCGGGAGGCGCACGAGGCGGACGTACGCGCGCTGCTGACCGCCGAGGCCACCCGCTGGCAGTACACCCACGGCGTCCCCGCCGACCGGCTCGACCGCATCGGCCCCGAGACCTGGACCCTCGACCAGGCCGGCCTCGACCGGCCCGGCAACAAGGAGGTCCAGCTCCAGCTGTTCTGGGACTACCAGTTCAACCTGGACGCCTATCCGGCCTTCCAGGAGTACTTCCGCACCCACCGGCCGCCGCTGCTCGCCGCCTGGGGCCGCGGCGACGAGATCTTCGGCCCGGCCGGCGCCGAGGCCTTCGCCCGGGACCTGCCGGACGCCGAGATCCACCTCCTCGACGCGGGGCACTTCGCCCTGGAGACGCACGGCGAGGAGATCGCGGCACTGGTCCGCGACTTCCTCGGCCGTCACGTGAAGGACTGAGCCCGGCGGCGGGCCGGGGCCGGCGGGTGGGGCCGGCGGCGGATGCGGGCCGGCGGGTGGGGCCGCCCGCCGTCAGAGCATGCGGCGGGCCGCCCGACGCAGGTCGTACTCGTGGATGATCGCCTTGGCGTGGCCGTAGGCGAGGCCGTGCTCGCCGCGCAGCCAGCTGACCTTCTCCTCGAAGCGGATCAGGGACGGGCCCTCCTCGACGGCCCTCAGCCAGTCGGCGATCTCACGACCGGTGCAATGGGGGATGCGGGCGAGCAGGTTGCGGTGGGTTTCCTCGGAGAATGCGTGGGACATCGGCGCCTCCGGACGCGTTGTGCCGTGTGCTCCTTCACGTCACCGTGCCCGAGCGTCCGCCCGTTGGCAATGGCCCCCGGAGGGCGCATAGGGTCGCACGGTGCGCGATACGAGTGAACTGACCGCCGCCGCAGAGCGGTTCGCCGACCGCCTGCGGGCCGCCCCGCAGAGCCGCCTCCAGCGCGGCGCCGCCGCCGAAGGGCTCGCCCTGGCAAGGGAGTTGGCCAACCGGGCGCAGCGTCTGGAGTTCCCCGGACGGGAGCCGGTGACCATGCCGGACGCGGGTGTCTTCACGGTCGCCGACCAGCTGACGGTCGCCGCCACGGATCTGGCCGAAACTTTGCGAACGGCCCCGGCCGGTGCTCCCGAGGGGGACCTGGACGAGGCCGTGAGGCTGGTACGGGAGGCGGAGGCCAGGTCCGGGCTGTAGAGCCCGGCCCCGGGGCGCCCCCCAGGGCTACAGGCTGGCGATCACGCGGTCCGCGAGGATGTACACGTTGTCCTCGGCCGCCTCGCCGCACGAGAAGGTCAGCGCGTAGGCGCCGGACACGCCCGAGCCGCCCAGCAGCACCGGGGTCCGGCCGGCCCGCAGCGCCTCGGCCAGGCGCTCGGCGGTCTCGCGGTGGCCCGGCGTCATACAGAGCGTGGTGCCGTCGGCGAAGACGTACACGTCCAGCGTGCCCAGCGGGCCGGGGCGGACGTCGGTCAGCGCCGTGCGGGTGTCGGCGAGCTCCTCCAGGCGGGACACCGTGCGCTCGTGGTCGGTGACCACCGGGGTCTGGACCGGCACGAAGTCCGGGTGCGAGGGGTGCCGGCGGCGGGCCGCGGCGAGCTCGGGGGAGTCCTCGGGGTACTCGGTCGGCCCGGTGAGCTCCCCGCTGAGCTCGGAGAACTCCTCCAGGGCGTCGAAGGTGTCGAACACGTCCAGCGGGTCACGGCCGTCGAAGGCCTCGCGTCCGTCGAACGTCTCGCGTCCCTCGAACGTCTCGCGCGCGTCGAAGGTCTCCCGACCCTCGAGCGTCTCGCGGCCGTCGAGCGCGGCGGCCTCCGCCTCCATGGCCTCCAGGGCCATCGCCTCCAGGCCCACGAAGTCGGACTGCCGCGGTACGAAGAAGGGACCCTCCTCGGCCGGGCCGGCCAGCCCGCCGAGCAGCGACGGGGCGTCGGCGGCGTCCCGGGCCTCCTGCGCGGCCCAGAAGGCCCGCGCCTCCGCCAGCTCGCGCTCGCGCTCCTCCGCCAGTGCCTCGGCCACCGCGGCCCGTATCTCGTCGGCGGGCGTCTGCCGGGCATGGGGGACGGTCACGCCGTGCGCCGCGGCGAGCTCGCCACGCAGCGCGGTGACCTGCTTGCGGAGACCGTGGGCGGCGTGCAGGGCGGCGGCGCCCACGGCCGTCGCAGCAGCCGTGGTCACCAGCAGGGCAAGAGACAGTGCGCTCACTGACGTACTCCCGATTCGAGTCGATCCCCCGACTTCCTACATCAGCTTGTCGTGGGGTGGCGTCGTCTGTCAGTGCATTACGTCACGAAATGGACAGGTATTTGTGCCTGGTGTTCGGTCCTGAAACTGCCGTGACCTGGGAAAACGACTCTCCCCCGGGACGTATGTCACATCCTGGGGGAGATTCGGTCACGGCTTGGACGCGGCGGGGTTAGTCCGTCGTGCCCGGGAGACTAGCTCAGCCGCTCGATCTTTGGTCGCGCTGAGCTTCGCCACCGCTGCGGGCAGGTGCCGCCCTCGTTCCTCGGGCGACCCCTACCCTCCGCTACGGCTCAGCTCAGCCGCTCGATGACCATGGCCATGCCCTGGCCGCCGCCCACGCACATCGTCTCCAGGCCGAACTGCTTGTCGTGGAACTGGAGGCTGTTGATGAGCGTGCCGGTGATGCGGGCGCCCGTCATGCCGAAGGGGTGGCCGACCGCGATGGCGCCGCCGTTGACGTTGACCTTGTCCAGGTCGAAGCCCAGGTCCTGGTAGGACGGGATCACCTGGGCGGCGAACGCCTCGTTGATCTCGACCAGGTCGATGTCGCTCGTGGTCAGGCCGGCCCGCTGGAGGGCCTGCTTCGACGCCTCGACCGGGCCGAGGCCCATGATCTCGGGGGAGAGGCCGGAGACACCGGTGGAGACGATCCGGGCGAGCGGGGTCAGGCCCAGCTCCCGCGCCTTGGTGTCGGACATGATCACCAGCGCGGCGGCGCCGTCGTTCAGCGGGCAGCAGTTGCCGGCCGTGACCAGGCCGTCGGGACGGAAGACCGGCTTCAGGCCGGAGACGCCCTCCAGGGTGACGCCGGCGCGCGGGCCGTCGTCCTTCGAGACGACGGTGCCGTCGGGCAGCGTCACCGGGGTGATCTCGCGCTCCCAGAAGCCGTTCTTGATGGCCTCTTCGGCGAGGTTCTGCGACCGTACGCCGAACTCGTCCATCTCCTGGCGGCTGATGCCCTTCCAGCGGGCCAGGTTCTCGGCGGTCTGACCCATGGCGATGTACGCGTCCGGGACCAGGCCGTCCTCGCGCGGGTCGTGCCAGGTGGAGCCCTCGGACTCGGCGACGGCCGCGGTGCGGGCCTCGGCCTCGGCGAAGAACGGGTTGTGCGTGTCCGGCAGCGAGTCGGAGTTGCCCTTCACGAAGCGGGAGACCATCTCGACACCGGCCGAGATGAAGACGTCGCCCTCGCCCGCCTTGATCGCGTGCAGCGCCATGCGGGAGGTCTGCAGCGAGGAGGAGCAGTAGCGGGTGACGGTGCAGCCGGGGAGGTGGTCCATCCCCATCTGCACGGCCACGATCCGGCCCAGGTTGTTGCCCTGCTCGCCGCCGGGCAGACCGCAGCCGAGCATCAGGTCGTCGATGTCGCGCGGGTCGAGCTCGGGGACCTTGGCGAGGGCGGCCTGGACGATCGTGGCGGTGAGGTCGTCGGGACGCAGGTCCTTCAGGGAGCCCTTGAAGGCCCGGCCGATCGGGGAGCGGGCGGTCGAGACGATGACGGCTTCGGGCATCACGGCTCCAGGAGGGGTGCTGGGTGGACGGACAGAATGGGAAGTTACCTGTACGTACCGCACGGGGTCATCGGGCACGGCATGTGATGCGGGCCTCTTTTCTAAGCGCTCGCTCAGCCGGCCGGTGCGGGGGGTGCCCGGACCCCTCGGCGCGGCCCCGCCGCCGGGATGCGGACCCGCGCTCGGCCAGGGCTATGGCCGCGGTGGCGGCGCCCCCGCCGGGCCCGGACTCAGGCCGCGGCGGCGGCCCCCGCTCAGGCCGGGTCCGCGGCCGTGCGCGGGTCGGGTGCGTCCGCGTCGCCGCCTCCGCCCTCCGGGGCGCCCGGCAGCGGCAGGCGCCGGCGCCTTCGGTACTTGAGGAGCGCCCACGGCGCACGGGCGCCGGTGACCTCCGTACCGGCCTGCTTCGCCGCCTCGGCCGCCGCCTTCGCCACCGGCAGCATGTCCTCGTGCCGGGCCGCGTCGATCCGGTCGGCCTCCGGCCACACCCCGAGCGCCGCGCAGACCGTCGGCAGCACCGCCATCGCCGCCGTCGCGTAGCCCTCCGCCGACGGGTGGAAGTTGTCCACGCCGAACATCTCGCGCGGATTGGCCGCGAACTCCGGACCGAGCAGATCGCCGAGCGACACCGTCCGGCCGCCCTGCTCGACGACCACGATGGTCTGCGCCGCCGCCAGCTGCCGCGAGGCCCGCCGGGCCAGCCAGCGCAGCGGCTGGTAGACCGGCTCGATCGTGCCCAGATCCGGGCAGGTGCCGACCACCACCTCCGCGCCCGCCGTCCGCAGCCGCCGCACCGCCGCCGCCAGGCACCGCACCGACTGCGTCGGCGGCATCCGGTGCGTGACGTCGTTCGCCCCGATCATGATCACGCACACGTCCGGCGCCCCGGAGGGCGAGGAGAGCAGCAGCGACACCTGCCGCTCCAGGTCGTCCGAGCGCGCCCCGGGAAGGGCCACGTTGCGCAGGTCCACGGGCCGCTCGGCCACCGCGGCCAGCCCCGAGGCGAGCAGCGCGCCCGGCGTCTGCCCGACCCTGCGCACGCCCTGGCCCGCCGCCGTGGAATCACCCAGAAGGGCGAGCCGCAGCGGCTCCTCCCCGCCGTAGGAGCCGCCGTAGCGGCCGTCCGCCCCCGGCGGCAGCGGCGCCACACCGCCCCCCACGTTCCGCTTGGCCAGCTGCACCTCGGCCAGCAGCACCCCCACGGCCGCCACGCCGAGCAGGCCGATGCTCCCGCCGCCGTACGCCGCGCCCGCGGCGATCCGTCGCGCCACCCTCGCCCTGGACATCGGTGCACGCACCTCCTTCGAGCGTCCTCGCCGTCTACGGGCCGCCGCGTTCGCGCCGCCTTGTGCTTACTCACTGCCCCGTAACCGGCACCGCGTACGCATTCCACGGAATACGCTGGCTGCACCATTACGGAGACCCCGGAGATTACGGTGCAATTCCACGACTCGATGATCAGCCTCGTCGGCAACACCCCGCTGGTGAAGCTCAACAACGTCACTGCGGGCCTTCAGGCGACCGTCCTGGCCAAGGTCGAGTACTTCAACCCGGGCGGCTCGGTCAAGGACCGCATCGCCCTGCGCATGATCGAGGCCGCCGAGGCGAGCGGCGCCCTGAAGCCCGGCGGCACCATCGTCGAGCCCACGTCCGGCAACACCGGCGTCGGCCTCGCGATCGTGGCCCAGCAGAAGGGCTACAAGTGCATCTTCGTCTGCCCGGACAAGGTGTCCACGGACAAGATCAACGTGCTGCGCGCGTACGGCGCCGAGGTCGTGGTCTGCCCCACGGCCGTCGACCCCGAGCACCCGGACTCGTACTACAACGTCTCGGACCGCCTCGTGCGCGAGACGCCGGGCGCCTGGAAGCCGGACCAGTACTCGAACCCGAACAACCCCCGGTCGCACTACGAGACCACCGGTCCCGAGCTGTGGGAACAGACGGAGGGGAAGATCACCCACTTCGTCGCGGGCGTCGGCACCGGCGGCACCATCTCCGGCACCGGCAACTACCTGAAGGAGGCGTCCGGCGGCAAGGTCCAGGTCATCGGCGCCGACCCGGAGGGCTCCGTCTACTCCGGCGGCTCCGGCCGCCCGTACCTGGTCGAGGGCGTCGGCGAGGACTTCTGGCCCACCGCCTACGACCGCAACGTCGCCGACCGGATCGTCGCGGTCTCCGACAAGGACTCCTTCCAGATGACCCGCCGCCTCGCCAAGGAGGAGGGCCTGCTCGTGGGCGGCTCCTGCGGCATGGCGGTCTGCGCCGCGCTCGAGGTCGCCAAGGAGCTCGGCCCCGACGACGTCGTGGTCGTGCTGCTGCCGGACTCCGGCCGCGGCTACCTCTCCAAGATCTTCAACGACGAGTGGATGGCCGACTACGGCTTCCTGGAGGACACCTCCACCGCCACCGTCGCCGACGTGCTGCGCCACAAGTCGGGCGGCATGCCCTCGCTCGTGCACATGCACCCGGACGAGACCGTCGGCCAGGCCATCGAGGTGCTGCGCGAGTACGGCGTCTCCCAGATGCCGATCGTGAAGCCGGGCGCCGGCCACCCCGACGTCATGGCCGCCGAGGTCGTCGGCTCGGTCGTCGAGCGCGAGCTCCTGAGCGCCCTCTTCACCCAGAAGGCGTCCCTGGAGGACCCGCTGGAGGACCACATGTCCGCCCCGCTGCCGCAGGTCGGCTCGGGCGAGCCGGTCGCCGACCTGATGTCGGTCCTCGGCGACGCGGACGCGGCGATCGTGCTGGTCGAGGGCAAGCCGACCGATGTGGTCAGCCGCCAGGACCTGCTGGCCTTCCTGGCCGCCAACGGCGGTACGAAGCAGCACTGACGGCCGCCCGGCGCCGGTGTGGTGACGGGCCGTCGGGCGCGGGTGGGCGCGTTCGCGCAATCGGTACGCGCGCGACACGTCGCCGCAGCACCCGCTTAACAACGGTCCGGCAGAGTGTTCCTCATCGGCGCCACGGACCTCCGGAGCGGCTCCCGGCCTTCCGCCGGCGCCATGGACGCGGACCGGCCCTGACCCGGGCCCGTGTCCCTCGCGGGGACCGCCGTCGTCCCGCCCCCCGGTCACCCGGGGGTGCGGCGGTCCCCGCGCAACTCTCTCTTCCCGGCCTCCCGGGGTCTCCCGGGCCTCCCGGCGCCTGCCGGCCTCCCGGGCCTTCCGGCCCCTTGCCCCGGGCTTCTTCCCTTGCCTGTCTGCATATTCTCATGCAGAGTTCAGGTGGATGAATAATCGGAAGACGGAAGGGGGACGGCATGAGCGACAGCCCGGCCGGACGGCTGCAGACGCTCTTCGAGGGGCACCGGCTGACACCGACCCAGCGGCGGATCGCGCACTGCATGGTGCGGCGCGCCGCCGACGTGCCGTTCCTGTCCAGCGTGGAGCTCGCCGAGCTGGCCGGGGTGAGCCAGCCCTCCGTCACCCGCTTCGCCGTCGCCCTCGGCTTCGACGGCTACCCGGCGCTGCGCCGGCACCTGCGCGAGAGCGTACCGGCGGTCGCCGAGGAGCTCGCCGGGCACAACGAGTACCAGCAGGCCGTCCTCGGTGAGATCGAGAACCTCAAGCACCTCGCCGACCTGCTCGCCGACCCCGCGCCCGTCGAGCGGGCCGGCCGGCTGCTCGCCGCCTCCCGGCCGCTGCCCGTCCTCGGACTGCGGGCCGCCTCCTCGCAGGCCAGGGGTTTCGCCTACTTCGCGGGCAAGGTCCACCCGGACGTCCGGCTGCTCGACGAGGGCGGCTCGATGCTCGACGACCGCATCGACGCGGCCGTACGGGCCGGGGCCACGGCGCTGCTGTGTTTCGCGCTGCCCCGGCACCCGCGCGAGGTCGTCGATGCCCTGGCGTACGCCCGCGCCGCCGGCCTCACGGTGGTGACCGTCGCCGAGTCCGCCTTCGCACCGGTCGCCGCGCACAGCGACCTGCTCATTCCGGCGGCCGTCGGCACCGGCCTCGCCTTCGACACGGCGTGCGCGCCGATGCTGCTCGGCCGGGTGCTGCTCGAAGCGATGGCGGACGAACTGCCGGACGCGCAGGCCCGCCTGGAGGAGTTCGACGTGAAGGCGGCGGCCCGGGGCCTGTTCGTCGAGTGAGCCCCGGGATCCGCCCGGTCCCCCGGCTCCCTCAGACCTCCAGTTCCGCCTCGATCCTCTTCAGGTGGTGGCGGGCCATCGCCAGGTTGGCCCGGTTCTTGTCCAGGGCCAGGTAGAGGAAGAGGCCGCCCGCGCCCCGGGTCTTGAGCAGGCGGATCAGGTGGTACTGGGTGCCGAGGGTGATCAGGATGTCCTCGATCTCGTCCTGAAGCCCCAGGGCCTCCATGGCGCGGAGCTTGGCGCGGACCACGTCCGTGTTGGCGGCCGCCGCCACGTTCAGGTCGAGCTCGGTGGTGCCGCCGATGATGCCGAGGGCCATGCCGCTGGTGTAGTCGACGAGGGCGGCCCCGATGGCGCCTTCGATCTGGGCCGCTTCCTTGAGGGAGGTCTCGGTGTTCGCCATGGTTCTTCCTTCGCGTGAGCGTGTGGTGGGTGGGCTTGTCAGGGGTGCGCGGACGATCAGCCGGGGTCTCAGCGGTCGAGGGCGCCGTCCACCAGCTCCCCTATCCGGGCGCTGGACCTGCGGGCCTCCAGGTGGAGCCGGCCGACGTTGATCCGGGGTTCGGCGAGCAGTGTCAGGACGGCCGAGCCGCCCGCCGCGTACGTCGCCACGTAGCCGTGCTCGCCGCGGACCAGGAGCTCCCGGAAGCCGCCCTGTCCGGTGGTGTCGGCCAGGCGCTGCCCGACGCCGAGGGCGGCGGCCGTCAGCGCGGCGACGCTCTCCGCCTCGCCGTCCACGGCGTCCTGCGCGAGCACCAGGCCGTCGACGCTGGCCGCGAGGGCCCCGGTGAGCTGCGGCAGCCGGGCCCGCAGCCGTCTCAGTTCGACGAGGACCTCGGCTTCTGCGGTCATCAGTTGTCTCCTCTCGGCGCGCAGGCGCAGGGCACGCCTCATCACAGGGCTGCCTCCAGGGCGTCACGGAGCCGGCGGAGCAGGGCGATGTCGGGGTCGAGGGTGGCGACCTCGCCGACCCAGGCGGGTACGGCGGGCGGGGGCGGTGGTGCCTCGTGCGGGGTCTCCACCAGGCCCGCCGCGGCGAGCCGGCGTACGTCGAGCAGCGTGTGGAAGGCTGGCCGGCCCAGCAGCCGGGCGAGATCCGCCGGCGTGCGCACTCCGTCGGCCGCCGCGAGCAGCGCCCGGTGCCGTGCGCCCACCGGCTGCCCGGGGGCCGCCGGGCGGGGCACCACGGGTGCGGCGTCGACGGCCGGGTACGGCCAGACGCTGTCCAGGAGCTCGCGGCGGCGCCGGGTCTCGCGCTCCACGGTCTCGGCGTCGACCGGCCGCACCGTGCCGAACCAGTGCGCCACCCCGTAACGGAAGCGGGTCGGCCCGGCGGTGGGCGCGAGGGCGAAGAAGGCCGCGTCGAAGACGGCGCCGAGGTGGCAGATCTCCAGTTCGCCGTCGCGCAGCCGGCCGCTGTCGACGAGGAACCGGCCGACGGCGCCGAGCGCACCGGCCCGGTCCACCGCCTCCTCCCAGCCCGCGCGAGGCAGTCGGCCCGCGGCGGTGAGCAGGACGTCGACGCCGGGGGAGCGGGGGCTCTCGGCGTGCACGACCCGGCCGTCGACGAGGTAGAGCGTGCCGTGGTCGCGCAGCAGCGCGCCGGTGGCCTTCTCAGCGGCGAGGCGGGCGAGCATCGGGGAGACGGGAGTGGTCATCCGAGCACCAGCCTCTCGGCGAGGTCGCCGAGCCGGATCCGGGCGAGGGCGAGGTTGCCGGCGGTGCGGTCCAGCCAGAGGTGGAGGCAGACGCTGCTGTCGAAGGCGGTCTCGACGAAGCGGATCACGTGATAGCCGGTGCGGGTGGTGACGATCAGGTCCTCGACGGGCGGGGCGGTCGGTAAGCCGGGCGCGGCAGACGGGGCGCCTGGGGGCGGCGGCGGGGCGCCCGGTAGGACGGTCGGGGCGGCGGAGCCGTCGGCCGATTCGAACTCGGCCGCCACGCGGGCGAGTTCGGCGCTCTCGGCGGCGGTCGTCTCGTGGTCGCCGACCGGGGACTCGCCCGCCGCCCCGAGGGCCAGACCGCTGGTCCAGTCGACCAGCCAGGCCCCGCGCGCCCCCGGCAGGCTCATCGCCTCCCGCAGGCACTCGTCGATTCCGGGCACGCGAGATCCCCTCCCGATACGGCGTGCGGACGAACGGCAGTAACGGTGACGCTACTCATCGTCGTGACCGGCGGGGCGGGTTCTGGCATTTTCCAAAGGAATTTGTCAGGAGCGGATGCCGGAGCCGCACCGGGTCCGGGCCGCGGGCCGACATGCGGAGCCCGGACGCGGAGCCCCGGAAGCTGAGCCCGGACGCGGGCCGGCAGCCGCGCGAGCCCGGACGCGGGCCGGCACCCGGAGCGAGCCCGACCAGGCCCCACCGCGCCCCGCCCACCGCGCCCCGCCCCCACCGCGCCCGGACCCGGCCGGGCCTCAGCCCCGGCTCTCGACCGCCCGGGCGATCTCGTCCAGGTCCTTGGTGAGCGCCCGCGCCACCGCCCGGCCGCCGAGCCGGGCGAGCAGCCGCATGACCAGGCGCGGGGCGCGGTCGTGGGCGGGGCGGGCGGTGAAGGTCATGCGCAGGACGCTCTCGGTCGCGGAGATCGCCGGCCCCCGGGGCGCGAGGGCGATCTCGGAGACGTAGTGCATGCCGTGCGAGTCGGCCACGGTGACATAGCGCTCGGGCGGCTCGCAGACGGTCACGGTCATCTCCTCCGTGGCCGTCCTGCCCATCATCCGCCGGGTCTCCCGCCAGCGGGTGCCCACCGCGAAGCCGCCCTCGGTGAGCACCTCGACCTTCTCGACGCCCGAGAGCACCCGCGGCATGTTCTCCAGGTCCGTGATCGATTCCCAGACCCGGCCGGGGGAGGCGGCGATCCGGCGCTCGACCACGACGGAGGTGCGTGCTGTCATGCCCCCATGGGATCACCGGGCGGCGCGGTGCGCAGCAGTACGTCGGGCCGGTCGCCGCCCGATTCCGCCACGATCTCGTCGAGGGTCTGGGCCCTGCGGACGGTCGTGAAGGCGATGCCGCCGTCGTCCGTCGGGGTGAAGCCGTGGACGGCGGGCCGGGGCAGGCTGTTGTACGCGTAGTGGTGGGCGAAGTAGTACGCGCCGGTGTCCGGCACGGCCACCAGGTCGCCGGGCCGCAGGCGCGGCAGGGAGCGGCCGACGGCGAGCAGGTCCCCGGCGAAGCAGGCGGGCCCGGCCACGTCCTGGACCACGTCCACGACGACCTCCTGGACCGCCTCCCGCTCCCGCACGGCCCCCTCCGGCGCCTCCTCCCGTCCGCGCCCGCGGGGCCGGCCCTCGGCGTCGTACGCGAGGATCCGCAGCGGCCAGGACTCGGGGGCGTAGACCGTCCGGGTGGCGAGCTGCACGCCCGCGTGGGTGACGGCGATCGGGCGGCCGCCGGAGGTCTTGGTGTACTCGACGCGGGCCAGGATCGTGCCGTGCTTGGCGAGCAGCGAGCGGCCGAACTCGGTGACCAGCGCGTACCGCCCGTCGAAGAGCCCGGGGACGGTCGAGGCGAGCAGGTCCGCGTACTCCGCGTAGGTCGGGGTCTCCTCGTCGGAGGCGAAGTTGACCGGCAGGCCGCCGCCGATGTCGAGGGTGTCGATCTGCTGCCGGCCGGCCTTGGTGTTGATCTCCTCGGCGAGGGCGTAGGCGGCGCCGACGCCTTCGGCCATCAGGGCGAGCGGGATGCCCTGGGAGCCGGTGTGGGTGTGCAGCCGGGTGAGCCAGGGGCGTTCCAGGTACGCCTGCACCACGGCCTCGCGCGCCCCCTCGTCGCGCAGCGCCACGCCGAACTTGGAGGTGGCGGTCGCGGTCGAGAGCGCGCCGATGGAACCGGCTCCGACCTGCGGGTTCACCCGGAGTCCGAGGGGTGAGGCGGTGGGCGCGGAGGCGAGGAGGGCGTCGAGCCGGGCCAGTTCCTGGAGGTTGTCGGCGTTGACGGCGATGCCGAGGGCGAGGGCGTGGCGGAGCTCGGCGGGGGTCTTGGCGGGGGAGTCGAGGACCGTACGGGACGGGGGCACCCCGGCCGCGCGGGCCAGCGCCAGCTCGCCGGGGCTCGCGACCTCGACGCCCAGCCCCGCCTCGTACAGCAGGCGCAGGACGGGGACGAGCGGGGCGGCCTTGACGGCGAAGGCGTGCAGCACGGGGGCGTCGGTGACGGCGGCGAAAGCGCTGGTCAGAGCGGCGGCGGAGGCGCGGATGCCGTCGGTGTCGAGGAGGGCGACGACGGGTTCGGAGGCGGAGAGGAGTCCTTGCTCGACCGCGGCGCGGACGGCCCGGTCGCGGGTCCGTTCCCGGCGGTCGGATCCGAGTGAGGAAGCCATGGGTGCGTCCATGGGGCCATCCCACCACCGGGCGGGATGGTGCCGCAGCTGTTGACTAAGACTATTCAGGACGCCAGGATGTGAATAGCTGAATGAATAGCCGAAGGATCGAGGAGGCATCGCCATGTCAGGACCCCGCCCCGTACGGGCCCCGCGCGGTACGGAACTGAGCGCCCTGGGATGGCAGCAGGAGGCCGCCCTCCGCATGCTCCAGAACAACCTCGACCCCGAGGTCGCCGAGCACCCCGACAAGCTCGTCGTCTACGGCGGCACCGGCAAGGCCGCCCGCGACTGGCGCTCCTTCGACGCCATGGTCCGCACCCTGAGGACCCTGAAGCAGGACGAGACCATGCTCGTCCAGTCCGGCCGCCCGGTCGGCGTCATGCAGACCCACGAGTGGGCCCCGCGCGTCCTCATCGCCAACTCCAACCTGGTCGGCGACTGGGCCAACTGGGAGGAGTTCCGGCGCCTGGAGCAGCTCGGCCTCACCATGTACGGCCAGATGACCGCCGGCTCCTGGATCTACATCGGCACCCAGGGCATCCTCCAGGGCACCTACGAGACCTTCGCCGCCGTCGCCGCCAAGAAGTTCGGCGGCAGCCTCGCCGGCACCATCACGCTGACCGCCGGCCTCGGCGGCATGGGCGGCGCCCAGCCCCTGGCCGTCACCATGAACGACGGCGTCGCCATCTGCGTCGACTGCGACCCGCGCGCCATCGAGCGCCGCATCGAGCACCGCTACCTGGACGTGAAGGCCGACAACCTCGCCCACGCCCTCCAGCTGGCCACCGAGGCCCGCGACGCCCGCCGCCCGCTGTCCATCGGCCTCCTCGGCAACGCCGCCGAACTGCTCCCGCGGATGCTCGCCGAGGGCGCCCCGATCGACATCGTCACCGACCAGACCTCCGCCCACGACCCGCTGTCCTACCTGCCCGTCGGCGTGGCCTTCGAGGACATGGCCGAGGCCGCCGCCAAGGACCCGGCCGGCTTCACCACCCGCGCCCGCGAGTCCATGGCCAAGCACGTCGAGGCCATGGTCGGCTTCATGGACGCCGACGCCGAGGTCTTCGACTACGGCAACTCGATCCGCGGCGAGGCCCAGCTCGCCGGCTACGACCGCGCCTTCGCCTTCCCCGGCTTCGTCCCCGCCTACATCCGCCCCCTCTTCTGCGAGGGCAAGGGCCCGTTCCGCTGGGCCGCCCTGTCCGGCGAGGCCTCGGACATCCACAAGACGGACAAGGCGATCCTCGACCTCTTCCCGGAGAACGAGTCCCTGCACCGCTGGATCAAGATGGCCGGCGAGCGCGTCCACTTCCAGGGCCTGCCCGCCCGCATCTGCTGGCTCGGCCAGGGCGAGCGCGACAAGGCCGGTGACATGTTCAACGACATGGTCGGCAACGGCACCCTCGCCGCGCCGCTCGCCATCGGCCGCGACCACCTCGACTGCGGCTCCGTGGCCTCCCCGTACCGCGAGACCGAGGCCATGCTCGACGGCTCCGACGCCATCGCCGACTGGCCGCTGCTCAACGCCATGGTCAACGTCGCCTCCGGCGCCTCCTGGGTGTCCATCCACCACGGCGGCGGCGTCGGCATGGGCCGCTCGATCCACGCCGGACAGGTCACCGTCGCCGACGGCACCCCGCTGGCCGGCGAGAAGATCCGCCGCGTGCTCACCAACGACCCCGGCATGGGCGTCATCCGCCACGTCGACGCGGGCTACGACATCGCGGAGCGGGTCGCCGACGAGCGCGGCGTCCGCGTCCCGATGCGCGAGGGCGACGACGCCGTGTCGCAGGGTGACTGGGCGTGAGCGAGACCTTCCACGCCCTGTGGCGGTCGCTGCGGCCCCTCGGCCGCAGCGACGCCACCGGCGGCTACCGCCGCTACGCCTGGACCGCCGCCGACGCCGACTGCCGGCTCTGGTTCCGGATGCAGGCCGAGGCCCGCCGCCTCGACGTCGAGACCGACCGCAACGGCAACCAGTGGGCCTGGCTCGGCGACCCGGCCGCCGGCGACGCCGTCGTCACCGGCTCCCACCTGGACTCCGTACCCGACGGCGGCGCCTTCGACGGGCCCCTCGGCGTCGTGTCCGCCTTCGCCGCGCTCGACGAACTCCGCGCCCGCGGCGTCTCCTTCCGGCGGCCCCTCGCCATCGTCAACTTCGGCGACGAGGAGGGCGCCCGCTTCGGCCTCGCCTGCGTCGGCTCCCGCCTCACGGCCGGACAGCTGACCCGGGAGAAGGCCTTCGAGCTGCGCGACGCCGACGGCATCAGCCTGCCGCAGGCCATGGAGGCCGCCGGATACGACCCCGAGGCCATCGGTCCCGACCCCGAGCGGCTGGCCCGCATCGGCGCCTTCGTCGAACTCCACGTCGAGCAGGGCCGGGCCCTCGACCTGTCCGGCGACGCCGTCGGCATCGCCTCCGCGATCTGGCCGCACGGCCGCTGGCGCTACGACTTCCGCGGCGAGGCCAACCACGCCGGCACCACCCGGATCGCCGACCGCCGCGACCCGATGCTGCCGTACGCGGAGACCGTCCTCGCCGCCCGCCGCGAGGCCGAACTCGCGGGCGCCGTCGCCACCTTCGGGAAGATCGCCGTCGAGCCGAACGGCGTCAACGCCATCCCGTCGCTCGTCCGTGGCTGGCTCGACGCGCGCGCCGCCGACGAGGCCACCCTCGACGAGGTCGTCGACGGCATCCGGAACGCCGCCCGGGAACACGCCGAACGGCACGGCGTCGAACTCGGCGTCACCCGCGAGTCCTTCACCCCGGTCGTCGACTTCGAGCACGCGCTGCGCGACGAGCTCGCCAGGATCCTCGGCGAGAGCGTCGGCAAGGTCCCCGTGCTCGGCACCGGCGCCGGACACGACGCGGGCATCCTGTCCGCCGCCGTCCCGACCGCCATGCTGTTCGTACGCAACCCCACGGGCGTCTCCCACTCCCCGGCCGAATTCGCCGCCGAGGACGACTGCCTCGCCGGGGTCCGCGCACTCGCCGACGTACTGGAGGGGCTGGCGTGCAGGTGACGACGACGTACTGGCTGGAGCACGCCTGGCTCGACCCCGAGGTCGCGTCGGGCGTGGCCCTGGACGTGGCCGCGGACGGCCGCATCGCCGCCGTGCGGACCGGGATCGCCACCCCGCCGCCCGGGGCGGAGGTCCTGCGCGGCTTCACCATCCCGGGCCTGGCGAACGCCCACTCGCACGCCTTCCACCGGGCCCTGCGCGGCACCGTCCAGGTCGGCTCCGGCACCTTCTGGACCTGGCGCGAGGTCATGTACGGCGTCGCCCAGCGCCTCACGCCCGACAGCTACTTCGCGCTCGCGCGCGCCGTCTACGCCGAGATGGCGCTCGCCGGCATCACCTCCGTCGGAGAGTTCCACTACCTCCACCACGCGCCCGGCGGCCGGCCCTACGCCGACCCCAACGCCATGGGCGAGGCCCTGATCGCCGCCGCTGGCGAGGCCGGCATCCGCATCACGCTCCTCGACACCGCCTACCTCTCCTCCGGTTTCGGCGCCGCCCCCGAACCCCACCAGCTCCGCTTCACCGACGGCACCGCCGACGCCTGGGCCGAGCGGGTGAGCGCCCTCAAGGAGCGCGAGGGCGTGACGATCGGGGCGGCGATCCACTCCGTACGGGCCGTCCCGGCCGAGCAGCTGTCCACCGTGGCCCGGTGGGCCGAGGAGCGGCAGGCGCCCCTGCACGTCCACCTCTCCGAGCAGACCGCCGAGAACGCGGCCTGCCTCGCGGCCCACGGCCGCACCCCGACGCAGCTGCTCGCCGACCACGGCGTGCTGGGCCCCCGCACCACCGGCGTCCACAACACCCACATGACGGACGCGGACATCGCGCTGATCGGCTCGACCGCCACCGGCACCTGCATGTGCCCCACCACCGAACGCGACCTCGCCGACGGCATCGGCCCGGCCGTCGCCCTCCAGCGCGCCGGCTCCCCGCTGTCGCTGGGCAGCGACAGCCACGCCGTCGTCGACCTCCTGGAGGAGGCGCGGGCCATGGAGCTGAACGAGCGCCTGCGCACCCGCACCCGCGGACACTGGACCGCCGCCGCCCTGCTGCGGGCGGCGACCGCCGACGGTCAGGCCGCCCTCGGCCGGCCCGAGGCGGGCGTCCTCGCCCCCGGCGCCCCGGCCGACTTCACGACGATCGCCCTGGACTCGGTCAGGACAGCGGGACCGGAGCCGCGTCTGGCAGCCGAGACGGCGGTATTCGCAGCGTCGGCCGCGGACGTGCGGCACACGATCGTGGGCGGACGCCATGTCGTACGGGACGGGGTCCACCGGACCGTCCCGGACGTGGCCCGGGCCCTCGCGGACTCGATCGCCGCCCTGCGCGGCTGAAGCGGCTGAAGGAGACACCCCTCACCATGGACACCAGTCCCGCGGCGACGAACAACCCGGCGGCGAGCTCCGCCCCCACGAGCGCGAACAGCGCCGTGGCGAAGACCGCCACCGCCATCGTCAACATCGCCAGCCTCGTCACCAACGATCCCTCCCTCGGTGATGGAACCCCCCTGGGCCTGATCCAGGACGCGGCCGTCGTCATCGAGGGCGACCGGGTCGTCTGGGTCGGTGAGAACAGCAAAGCACCCGCCACTGACAACCGGGTCGACGCGGCGGGCCGCGCGGTGATCCCCGGCTTCGTCGACTCCCACTCGCACCTCGTCTTCGCGGGCGACCGCACCGCCGAGTTCAACGCCCGGATGTCCGGCCAGGCGTACGCGGCGGGCGGCATCCGCACGACGGTCGCGGCGACCCGCGCCGCGTCCGACGCCGAGCTGTCGGCGAACGTCGCCCGCTTCCTGCGCGAGGCCCTGCGGCAGGGCACCACCACCTTCGAGACCAAGTCCGGCTACGGCCTGACCGTCGAGGACGAGGCACGGGCCCTGCGCATCGCCTCCGAGCACACCGACGAGGTCACCTACCTCGGGGCGCACATCGTCTCCCCGGACTACGCCGACGACCCGGCCGGCTACGTCGCCCTGGTGACCGGCGAGATGCTGGACGCCTGCGCCCCGTACGCGCGTTGGGTCGACGTCTTCTGCGAGAAGGGCGCCTTCGACGGCGACCAGGCCCGCGCGATCCTCACCGCGGGCAAGGCCAGGGGCCTCCACCCGCGGGTCCACGCCAACCAGCTCTCGTACGGCCCCGGCGTGCAGCTGGCGGTCGAGCTGGACGCGGCCAGCGCGGACCACTGCACGCATCTGACGGACGCCGACGTCGACGCGCTGGCCTCCGGCAACACGGTCGCGACGCTGCTGCCGGGCGCGGAGTTCTCCACGCGCGCCGAGTGGCCGGACGCGCGGCGGCTCCTGGACGCGGGGGTGACGGTGGCGCTGTCCACGGACTGCAACCCGGGCTCCTCCTTCACCTCCTCCGTCCCCTTCTGCATCGCGCTCGCGGTCCGCGACATGCGGATGACCCCGGACGAGGCCGTCTGGTCCGCCACCGCCGGCGGCGCGGCGGCCCTGCGCCGCACCGACGTCGGCCGCCTGACCCCCGGCGCCCGCGCGGACCTCGCCCTCCTCGACGCCCCGTCCCACGTCCACCTGGCCTACCGGCCGGGCGTGCCGCTGGTCGCCGAGGTCTGGCGCAAGGGCGTCCGCACGGCCTGAGCCGCCGCCGTCCGCAGGGGCCCTGGAGCCCTCGCCTCCGTCACGCGAGCCACAGCGCACCACGGCGGTGCCGCGCGGGCGGTACGTCGACAGTGTGGGCGGCATGGGCGTGGAGCGGGCCGCCGGGGGAGTTCACCCGGCGGGTCAGCACCCCGAGCCCACGCCGCAGCCGCTGCCGCGCACGGCGCTCCTCCAGCGCCGCCCACCGGGCGACCGTACGGTCGCGGTTGTGCCGAGGGAACGCGTACACCTCCACCCGCCGCCCCACCACCCGCGGCACCGGCCGCCGCCCTTCCCGCAGGGCGGCGTCGAGGCAGTGCGCGTCGTAGCGGAGGCCGTGGAGCACCAGGGCATGCCAAGGAGCACCGGGACGCCGGTCGTCGTCCACGGCGCGGCTGAGGGCGTGGGCCGGGGAAACGTGGTGGGCGGTGCGCGACATGGAGCCTCCGTCGGTGGCACCGCCAGGACCGTCCTGGCGGGCTACCGGAAGCCCAGGGGCCCGGCCGACCGGGCGCGTCGCCGACTCATGCCGCCGATTCTCCCTCGGGAGCAAGCTCTTGAGAAAGCGGTTGGAGACGGGTTCGCGGACGTGTGAGGCTGTCGCCCATGGGGCATTCACGGGCCTATCCCGTCTTCCGGACGACCGACGCCGACGCCGCGTACGCGCGGGCCAGGGCGTTGTCCGGCCTCCTTACGGAACCCCGGGACGAGATCCTGGTCGAGGCGCTGATCGGGACGCCCGCGCGCGTGCGGGAGGTGGCGAAGATCGTGCCGGGGGCGTGGTTCGAGGACGCCGAGCGGCAGACGTACGACCCCTGGGGCGACAGCCGGCGGGGGCGCTTTCCGGTGTGGGTGTGCCAGGAGGAGGCGCCCCGGGAGGTGGAGCTGCCGTTCCTGTGCGCGGTCGGCGACGACCCGGCGTCCGTCTGGTGGCGCGGGACGTGGCCGGGACCGCGGGGCCACCCGCAGTTCGACGGGGTGCAGGTCACGTTCCACAGCGACGACGTCGAACTGGAGCAGCCGGCGGCCACCCACACCGTCTTCCTCCACGTCAGGCGCTGCCCGGCCAACCGGGTCCGGGAGCTCGCGGCCCGCGCCGGATGCGAGGTGCTGGGGGAGTCCCGGGTCGGCTGGTAGCGCTCGACCGAGGCGGCCGCCGCCTCGGGGACGCGCGGGACGACACAGACGAGGGGGACGGGGAGGGCGGCCGGACGTTCCTCCAGGCCGCCCCCGTGCGATCAGCTCCCCGCCGTCCACGGGCGCCCGCCGGGCGGGTCCGTGGACGTGCCGGGGGCCGGGCAGGCCCCGACCTCACTCCTCGACGGTGAGGCCCTTGCGCAGCCGCTTCAGCGTCCGCGCGAGCAGTCGGGACACGTGCATCTGCGAGATGCCGAGCTCCTCGCCGATCTCGGACTGGGTGAGGCCCGCGGTGAAGCGCAGCGACAGGATGCGGCGCTCGCGTGCCGGCAGTGAGGCGATCATCGGCTTGAGGGACTCGATGTACTCGATGCCCTCCAGGCCGTGGTCCTCGTAGCCCAGCCGGTCGGCGAGGGTGGCGCCGTCGGGCTCGGACTCCTCGGGCGGGGCGTCCAGGGAGCTGGCGGTGTACGCGTTGGCGGCGGCCATGCCCTCGACGACCTCGTCGGTGCCGATGCCCAGCTCGCGGGCGAGCTCGTCGACGGTGGGAGCGCGGTCGAGCCTCTGGGCGAGCTCGTCGCCGGCCTTGGCCAGGTCGAGGCGGAGCTCCTGGAGCCTGCGCGGAACGTGCACCGACCACGAGGTGTCGCGGAAGAAGCGCTTGATCTCGCCGATGATGGTCGGCATCGCGAAGGTGGGGAACTCGACGCCGCGGGAAAGTTCGAAGCGGTCGATCGCCTTGATGAGGCCGATGGTGCCGACCTGGACGATGTCCTCCATGGGCTCGCTGCGGGTGCGGAAGCGGGAGGCGGCGAACTTGACCAGGGCCAGGTTCAGTTCGATCAGGGTGTTGCGGACGTACGCGTACTCGTGGGTGCCCTCCTCGAGGTCGCCGAGGCGGGCGAAGAGGGTCTTCGAGAGGGCGCGCGCGTCGTGCGGCGCGATCTCGTCGACGGGCGGAATCTGCGTCAGTTCCACGAGATCCGGTACGTCGAGCCGGGGTGACATGGTCTCCTCCATCGTGAATGTCTGGCTGCGGTTTGCGGCGCCTCCAAGCCGGCATGTGGAATGTGTCCTTCTAGCCCTACCGGTTTCTGCCCGATGGTTGCAAGTGGCAATTGTCTGCTTTGGCGCGGTATGCGGTGGAGCTTGTGTGCATCGGACACCCGCGCACTTGTATGGTTCGAGACATGTACCGGCAGCACATCGGCAGCGCACCCGAGCGGTTCCGGGTCGACGTCCGGACCGTGGGCGCGAGCGAGGTCCTCACCCCCGTGGGTGAGCTCGATCACCACACGGCCGAACTGTTGCGTGCGCCACTCGACCGCGCGCTCGACGAGGGGCGGACACGCCTCGTGGTCGACTGCTCACAACTGGAGTTCTGCGACTCCACCGGCCTCAACGTCCTGCTCGGCGCCCGGCTGCGGGCAGACGCCGCGGGCGGCGGGGTCCACCTGGCGGCGATGCGGCCCCCGGTGGCCCGGGTCTTCGAGATCACCGGTGCGGACGCCGTCTTCACCGTCCACGACTCGCTCGACTCCGCGCTCCCCGACTGAGCCGGCCCCGGGCCCGCCCGAAGGGCCCGCCCCCCCACTCGTCCGCCCCTGTCGTCCGTTACCCGTCAATCGGTAGAACCGGTGAGGTGAAGAAGCGCTGATGGAGACTGCCTCCGGCGATGCCGACGTCCGGACCCTCGCCCTCGGGGCGGCCAGCGGCACCGTCCCGCTCGCCCGCGACTTCACCCGGCAGGCGCTCTACGACTGGGGCTGGCTGCCGGCCGCCACGGCCGACCGCCGGGCCGCCGCCGAGGACGTCCTGCTCGTCGTCTCGGAACTCGTGACCAACGCCTGCCTGCACGCCGAGGGGCCGGAGAGCCTGCGCGTGCTGCGCTTCGACGGAGCACTGCGCCTGGAGGTCGCCGACCGCGGCGCCGGCCAGCCCGCCCCGCGCACCCCGCACCGGGCCGGACGGCCGGGCGGGCACGGCATGTTCATCGTGCAGCGGCTCTGCCGGGCCTGGGGCATCGACCGCACGCCGGGCGCCGCCGGCAAGACGGTCTGGGCCGAAGTCGCCGCACCCGCCTAGGACTTTCACCCTCCTCTCTCTTCCCTCCGTCACGCCCCGGGCGTACCTTGACGGCCAATCTGAAAGACCGTCAGCAACGTTGCGGTGAGGGGTGCCGAGGTGCCGTACCGGAGGAGAACAGCCCGTGCGCTGACGGCGTCGGCGGTGGTGACGGTGGCGACGGCGGGCGCGGCCGTCCTGCTCTCCGCCCCGGACGCCCGGGCGACCGTCGTCGACGTGAACTACGCCTGCGAGACCAAGATCGGTCCAAAGAGCGCCGTCTCGCCCGTCGACATCAAGGCCGTGCGGAACGGCGGCTCGTACACGATCACGATGTCCTTCGAGAAGGGCGTCTCCGACAGCCCCGTCGACCTTCCCAAAGGCGTCATGACCCCCCGCGCCGAGCTCGTCCTCGGCGGCGCGGCGAGCGGGAAGATACAGGTCAAGGGCGTGCCGAACGCGGCGCTCATCCCCGCGGACACCCCCATCGCGATCGGGCGGCTGACCGGCACGTACACCCCGGAGAAGAGCGGGAAGGTCACCTTCACGGCCGGCACGCTCACCGTCCACGCGCTCGGCATGGACGCGGCCGTCTGCAAGCCCGTCAACAGCCCCCGGCCCTCGCTGGAGCTGGACGTGACCGCGGCGTCCGGGGACCTCGGCGGCGGATCCGGCGACCCCGCGGGCGGTACGGGGTCGGACGGCGGCGAACTGCCCAGGACCGGCCCGCTCGACTCGGCCACCGCGCTCGGCACCCTCGGTGGCACCGTGCTGCTGACCGGCGCGGCCGGGGTGCTCTGGCTCACCCGTCGCACGGCCCGGCACACGGCACGCTGATGCGGGCGGCACGGTCCGGGTACGGGGCCGCCGCCCGCGCCGCGCTCCTGGCGCCGGTCCTCGTGGCCGCGACGGCGGCAGCGCCCGCCCCCACCCCCGCGCCCGCCTGGACGGCAGCGCCCGCCCCCGCCTGGACGGCCGCCCCCACCCCCGCGCCCGCGCCCGCCTGGACGGCCGCGCCCGCCGCCGGGCGCCCGTACGTCTACCTGGAGGGCCCCGCGGGCAGCGTCCTCGAGGACACCCTGTCCGTCACCAACACCGGCACGAAGCCGCTCACCGTACGCCTCAGCGGCCACGGCGGCGCGCCCGTCGCCTTCGCCGCCCGGACGGTGACCGTGCCCGCCAGGACCCGCGCGGACGTGCCCTTCGCCGTCACCGTGAGCGCCGACACCCCGCCCGGCGACCACCGGGGGTCCGTACGGGCCAGTGCCGCCGGACGCGAGTCGGCCGTGCCGCTCCACCTGCGGGTCAGCGGGCCGAGGCTCGCCGCGCTCACCGTCGAGGACGTCCGCGTCGACCACTCCGGCACCCTGCGCTACACCCTCGTCAACCGGGGCAACACCCTCCTCGCCCCGCGTCTGGCCGTACGCGCCGAGGGCGTCCTCGGCACCGTCCTCGACCGCCCCGAGCGCGCCCTGCCGCTCGTCCTGCGCCCCGGCGAGCGCGCCACCCGCAGCGAACCCTGGGCCGACCCGCCCGCCCTCGACTCGGTCACCGTCCACCTCACGGCCGCCGCCCCCGGCGCCGCCCCCGCGACCGCCCGCGCCGACGCCGCCTTCGTCTCGCCGACGGGCCTCGGCGCCGCGACGGCCGCGCTCCTCGCGGCGGCGGGCGCGGCCACGTACGCGATACGGAGGAAGCGATGACGTACCCGCGTACGACACCGGGCGCCCCGCTCGCCGGAGCGCTCCTCGCCCTGCTCGCCCTGCTTCCACTCCTCGCCCTGTCCGCCGGGCCCGCCGTCGCCGAGGAGCCGCCGAGGCCGAAGGTCACGCTGTCGAAGAGCGAGGGCGGCAAGGGCGGTGAGATCACCGTCAGCGGCTCGGGCTGGCAGCCCGGCGCCCTGCTCATGCTGCTGGTCTGCGGGCAGGCGGCGCCCGGCACGGGCGTCATCGGCGGCACCAACTCCTGCGCCAACACTGACGGCCGCGCCGCCACCGTCGACGCCCGGGGCGCGTTCACCCAGAAACTGCCGGTCGCCGAACCGCCCACGCCCTGCCCCTGCGTGATACACGTCGTCGGAGTCACCGGCCGGCAGGACGCCGTGGACACCGAGTTCACCGTCGCCGGGCACCCGACCGCCCCGCTGCCCGAGGCGCAGGACGGCGGCCGGCTCGCCGTGCTCGCCTCGGCCCGGCTCGAAGGCTCCAGCGGCCTCCTCGTCTGGTTCGGGGCGCCCGCCCGCCGCGAGGTCGTCGTCACCGTCGGCAACCTCGGTCCGACCCCGGTGAAGGACCCCGTCTTCGAAGTCGGCACCAGCCACGGCGTGTTCGCGCCGCAGTACGAGGAACGGCAGTGGCGCGGCACCATCGAGCCGGGCCGCAGGGCCCTGGTCAGACTGCCCGTCGAACTGGCGGCGGGCGCCCACGGCGACTACCAGGTCTCCGTGCGCCACGGCGGCAAGGTCCTGGTGGAGCAGCCGTGGGGGGTCGGCAGGCCGTGGGGCGTGACCCTGTTCTGGGTGCTGCTCACGGTCGTCGTCCCGGCCGGCCTCTTCCGTATCGGCATGGCGGTCGTCGACCGGATCAGGCCGCCCGCGGCCCCGGCGGCCCCCGCCGCCCGCCGGCCGCGCGCCCCGCGCCGTCCGCCCGCGCGCCGCCGGGCCGGCGCGCCCGCCCCGGCCCCCGAGGAACCGACCGCGGCCCTGCCGTGGTTCACCCCCGAATCCGCACCGTCAGAGAACAGCCCGACGACGAAGGGAATGTCGTGAGCACGCAACGGAGGATGAGCGCGGCCGGGATCGCGCTGATGCTCGGCGGCGCGGGGATCCTGCTGACCGCGAGCCCCGCCCTGGCCGCCGAGGTCGCGTACCGGACCGAGTGCGTCCCGCCCGCCATCTCCGGCATGCCGCCGGTGCAGGGCACCACCAAGGTGCGGATCACCGCGCCCGCGGAGGCCAAGGTCGGCGACGAGGTCGAGGTGGTGTGGAAGACGGTCGAGGCCGCCTCCAAGAACCCCGACGTCCTCGACCTGGAGAAGGACACGGTGAAGCCGACCGGGGTGATCAAGGTCGGGGGCGCGGCGAGCGGCACCCTGGCGATGGAGGGGCCGCGGCAGAACCCGCCCATCCCGAAGAACAGCCCGATGGTCCTGCCGGACATGAAGGGCAAGCTGAAGCTGGAGAAGGCGGGCGAGATCACCCTGACGCCCGACACGTACACGATCAACGTCTCCAAGCCGATGTCGACGGACACGAAGTGCTCCCCGAAGGAGACGGTCGCGGTCGCCGCCACGATCAAGGTGACGGACGGCGGTGGCGGTACGACGTCGTCCGGCGGTACGAGCACGAGCGGTGGTACGACGTCGTCCGGCGGCACGACGACCTCGGGCGGCACCACCACGAGCGGCGGCACCACCACGTCCGGCGGTACGACGGCCTCGGGCGGCACGAGTACGACGGGTGGCACCACGACGTCCGGCGGCACCACGACCACCGGAGGTACGGCCTCCGGGGGCTCGACCACCGGCGGGGGCGGCGGGCAGACCGACTTCCCGGGCACCGAGGTGGCCGTCAGCTTCGCCTGCCAGGCGCCCGGACCCGCGTCCATCAACTCCAAGGTGACCATCGACGCCAAGAAGAACGGCGGCTCCTACGACCTGACCGTGAGGACCGCCAAGGGCGTCATGAACAGTCCGGCCGCGCTCCCCGCCGGAGCCCTGAAGCCCTCGATGGACGTGAGGCTCGGCGGCGCCGACTCCGGCAGCGTGAAGGTCACCGGCCCCGGCAACCCGGCTCCCCTGGAGGCCGGCAAGCCCGTCGACCTGCCCGACATGAAGGGCACGTACAAGCCGGGGGCGACCGGCAAGTCCACGCTCAGTCCCGGCAGGCTGACCATCACCGTGTCGCTCGGCGGCTCGCCCCTCGTGATCCCCTGCGAGGTCAAGGGCTCGGTCCGGGCCTCCCTCACCCTCGACACCGGCAAGCAGGAGGGCGGCGCCTCCGGCGGCTCCACCACCTCCGGCGGAAACGGCGCAAGCGGCGGGAACGGCGGCTCCGGCGGCGGCCTCGCCGACACCGGCGCCGCCGACGACGGCGCCCTGCGCGCCCTCGCCCTGGTGGCGGGCACGGCGATCCTGCTGGGCGGGGCGGTGTTCGCGTTCACGCCGTGGGGGCGGCCGCGGCGCGGGACGCGGTGAGGCGGTCACCGGACCCGTACGGAGAAGGGCCTGGCCCGGCACCCGAGAGGGGTGCCGGGCCAGGCCCTTGGCGTCGTCGGTCCGGTGAGGACCCGGACTCAGCGCACGTCGCCCATGAGGGCGCGGATCTTCTTGCCCGCCATCATGAAGGTCAGGCCCGCCGCGACCGCGACGACGGCCCACAGCGAGTAGTACAGCGCGTCGCCGAGCGGCTCGTTCAGCTTGGTGGTCCAGCCGTTCAGGGCGTTGCCCGTCGCGGTGGCGAGGAACCACAGGCCCATGATCTGGCCGACGAACTGCTTCGGCGCCAGCTTCGTCGACAGGGACAGGCCGACCGGGGACAGGCACATCTCACCGATGGTCTGGACGAGGTAGACGCTCAGCAGCCAGAAGACGGTGACCTTGCCGGTCTCGCTGTTGGCCGCGGCGGCGCCCGCGAGACCCATGATCGCGAACGAGCCGCCGATGAGCAGCATCGCGAGGGCGAACTTCATCGGGGCGCTGGGCTCGCGGTTCCGCTTGGCCAGCTTGACCCACAGGGCCGCGAAGACCGGCGCCAGGACGATGACCATCATCGGGTTCACCGACTGGTACCAGGAGGCCGGGAACTCCCAGCCGCCGATCATGCGGTCGGTCTTGCCGTCCGCGAAGAGCGTCAGCAGCGAGCCCGACTGGTCGTAGATCATCCAGAACAGGACGGCGGTGGCGAAGAACCACGCGAACGCCTTGATCTTGGGCTTGTCGTCGGCGGTCAGCGCCGGGTTGCGGTACATGGCGACGAAGTAGACGACCGGCACGACGATGCCGAGGATCGCGAGCACGTTCACGATGTGCTCGATGTCGTACGTGCCGAGCACGACGTCCACGGCGAGCGCGGCGACGGCCAGGCCGCCCCACAGCAGGACCTTGCGCAGCGCGTTGCGCTTCTCCTCGGGCGTCGCCGGGGTGCCCGGCTCCTTGCCGACGTCACCGAGGTGGCGCGAGCCCAGGACGTACTGGAGGACGGCGAGGGTCATGCCGACGCCGGCGACGGCGAAGCCGAGGTGCCAGTTGACGTTCTCGCCCAGGTACCCGACGACCAGCGGCGCGACCATGCCGCCGATGTTGATCGACATGTAGAAGAGCGTGAAACCGGCGTCACGGCGGGCGCTCGGCTGCCCCTCGTACAGGCCGCCGACCATGGCCGAGATGTTCGGCTTCAGCAGGCCCGTACCGGCGGCGATGAGCGCGAGGCCCGCGAAGAACGCCGTGTCCGAGGGGATGGCGAGGGTGAAGTGGCCCGCGGCGATGACGATGCCGCCGACGAGGACGGCCTTGCGCGCGCCCCACAGGCGGTCGGCGACCCAGCCGCCCGGCATCGCGGCCATGTAGACGACCGCGTTGTACACGCCGTAGATGGAGGCGGCCAGCGCCTCGCGCTCCTCCAGGGGGCCGTCGAGGACGGCGGCGACCAGGTAGAGCACCAGGATGGCGCGCATCCCGTACCAGGAGAAGCGCTCCCACATCTCGGTCATGAAGAGAGTGGCCAGGCCCCGAGGGTGGCCGAAGAACGTCTTCTCGGAACCGGGGGTTCCGGAGGAAGCCGTCGTCAGGCTGGACGCCATGTCGATCCTTGCTCTGTCGGGACGCGCGCTTCGTGAGCGGGGTGCGCCCGGTGGGGGAGGCCGGCACCGGGCGGGTGCGGTCGCACCCTTCCGGGATCCACGCCCTGACGCGCAGTCGCGCCGAGGACCCGGCCCACAGGTCATTCACCGCCCTCAAGACTGCCGAGGGCGGTCTCGTGCAGAAAAGAGACCCTTGGCGCGCCAACACGTCCAAAGGTCCCCGATTACCGCAACAGAACTCTCGACACCATACGACACGACACTGCCGGATATGGAAGGACTTGAGAGATGGATCACAGGCGGCGCCGGAACCAACTGCCGTCATTCGAAGGTCATGAGCAGGTTACGCGCCGCCATCCGGAGGTGGGGCGCCCTCCCTGTGGATCACGCTCCGGCGCCGCCCGTGTGCGGACTACCATCGCCTCATGACCCGTGTACTGCTCGCCGAGGACGACGCCTCCATCTCGGAACCGCTGGCCCGCGCCCTGCGGCGGGAGGGATACGAGGTGGAGGTGCGGGAGGACGGACCCTCCGCTCTCGACGCCGGACTGCAGGGCGGGGTCGACCTGGTCGTGCTCGACCTCGGCCTGCCGGGCATGGACGGTCTGGAGGTCGCCCGGCGGCTGCGCGCCGACGGCCACACGGTGCCGATCCTGGTGCTCACCGCCCGCGCCGACGAGGTCGACACCGTCGTCGGTCTCGACGCCGGCGCCGACGACTACGTCACCAAGCCCTTCCGCCTCGCCGAGCTGCTCGCCCGCGTCCGGGCCCTGCTGCGGCGCGGCGCCACCGAGCCCGCCGTCCCGCCCACCACCCACGGCGTGCGGATCGACGTCGAGTCGCACCGCGCCTGGATGGGCGAGGAGGAGCTCCAGCTCACCGCCAAGGAGTTCGACCTGCTGCGGGTCCTGGTCCGCGACGCGGGCCGGGTGGTCACCCGCGATCAGCTGATGCGCGAGGTCTGGGACACCACCTGGTGGTCCTCCACCAAGACCCTCGACATGCACATCTCCTGGCTGCGCAAGAAGCTGGGCGACGACGCGGCCAACCCCCGCTACATCGCCACCGTCCGCGGCGTCGGCTTCCGCTTCGAGAAGAGCTAGCCGCTTCCGCTTCGAGAAGAGCCAGCCGCCCCGGAGGATCCGTGCGCCGCCGTCTGATCAACTCCACGCTCGCCGTGGTCCTCGTCGTCATCGCCGTCTTCGGGGTCTCGCTGGTGATCGTCGAGACCCGCACCATCTCCAGCAGCGCCCAGGAGAGCGTGGACTCGGAGGCGCTGCGGATCGTCTCCATCGTGGACAGCCGGCTGATCGGCGGCGAGCCGGTCAACCCCGACATCCTGTCCGAGCAGAGCGGCGCCAAGCGGTTCGCGGAGATCCGGATCCCCGGCCGCCCTCCCATCGAGATCGGCGAGCGCCCCACCGGCGACGTCATCCGGGGCCTGGCCGAGGGCGAGCGCGGCGAGACGGTCATCGTGGAGGAGTCCCGCTCCGTCGTCACCGCCGAGGTCGGCCGCACGCTCCTGATCATCGGCGCCGTCGCCCTGCTCGCCGTCGTGGCCGCCGTCCTGCTCGCCGTGCGCCAGGCGAACAAGCTGGCCTCCCCGCTCACCGACCTCGCCGAGACCGCCGAGCGGCTCGGCTCCGGCGACCCGCGCCCCCGGCACCGGCGGTACGGGGTGCCGGAGCTGGACCGGGTCGCCGACGTGCTCGACGCCTCCGCCGAGCGGATCGCGCGCATGCTCACCGCCGAGCGCCGGCTCGCCGCCGACGCGTCCCACCAGCTCCGTACGCCCCTGACCGCGCTCTCCATGCGCCTGGAGGAGGTCGCCGTCGCCGACGACCTCGCCACGGTCAAGGAGGAGGCGACGATCGCCCTCACCCAGGTCGAGCGGCTCACCGACGTCGTGGAACGGCTGCTGACGAACTCCCGGGACCCCCGGACGGGCTCGGCCGTCGCCTTCGACCTGGACGAAGTGATCAAGCAGCAGATCGAGGAGTGGCGGCCGGCCTACCGCAGCGCGGGCCGGGCCATCGTGCACTCCGGCAAACAGGGCATGCGGGCCGTCGGCACCCCCGGCGCCGTCGCCCAGGTCCTGGCCGCGCTGATCGAGAACTCGCTCATGCACGGCGGCGGCACGGTCGCCCTGCGCACCCGGGTGACCGGCAACCAGTCCGTGATCGAGGTGACCGACGAGGGCCCGGGCGTGCCCGCCGACCTCGGCGCGCGGATCTTCGAGCGGGCGGTCAGCGGCCGCAGCTCCACCGGCATCGGCCTCGCCGTCGCCCGGGACCTCGCCGAGGCCGACGGCGGCCGCCTGGAGCTGCTCCAGCAGCAGCCGCCGGTCTTCGCGCTCTTCCTGAGCCGCGAGGTCAGGAGCCGCGGCGAACGGGACGGGGAGCGCCCCGTCCGCTGAGGCCCCGCAGGCGCCCGAGCAGGGGCGACACGGGCCCTACACCCGGTCGGGCTGCTTACGGGTGGCCTGGCGGGGCGCCTGCTCCAGGAACGATTCGGCGGTCTGCACCGCCTCCTTCGCCGGCAGCGCCTTGAAGACCCAGGTCCGGTACGACCAGAAGCGGAACAGGGTCGCGACGCCGATGCCGAAGAACTTGAAGAAGTTGCTCCACAGCGGGCCGTCCCAGCCGAAGCCGTACGTCGCCGTGTAGAGCACCCCGTTCTCGATGACCATGCCGACGACGCTGAACAGGAGGAACAGCGCCATTTCCTTGGTGCGACCGGACTTGTCGCGGTCGCGGTACGTGAAGTAACGGAACCCCACGTAGTTGAAGAGGATCGCCACGACCGTGGCGATGATGCTCGCCCGTACCACGGGCAGCTCGGTCACGTGGCGGACCAGGTTGAAGACGGCCAGGTTCACCAGCACGCCCAGTCCGCCGACCACGCCGAACTTGGCGACCTCGCGGACGAGCCGGTCCACTCGCGTGCGCAACGCGCCGGGTTCACTCATGGTGATGGCTCTGCCCCGTCCGTTCCGGATGTGTTCGGCCGACGCCCGGATGGCGTCAACCCAGCCATGCTAACCAGCGCTCTCGTCACCCGCCCGAGATGCTCCCGATCCGTGTGCGATCCGTGTGCGAGCCCACTCCCGCTGTCACAAACCACAGCCGGACGAGGGTCCGGAACTTGTGCGGATACCCTAAGAGGGTGACGTTCCCGGTAGTCGGCATGGTCGGTGGCGGTCAGCTCGCCCGTATGACCCACGAGGCGGGCATCCCCCTCGGCATCAAGTTCAAGCTGCTCAGTGACACCCCGCAGGACTCGGCGGCCCAGGTGGTCAGCGACGTCGTCATCGGCGACTATCGCGACCTGGACACGCTGCGTGACTTCGCGCGCGGCTGCGACGTGATCACCTTCGATCACGAGCACGTGCCCGCGGAGCACCTGGCGGCCCTGGAGGCGGACGGCGTCGTCGTCCGGCCCGGCCGCGCGGCCCTCGCGCACGCCCAGGACAAGGGGGTGATGCGGGCCAGGCTCGACGAGATCGGCGCGCCCAGCCCGCGTCACCGCATCGTGGCCGACCCGGCCGACGCGGCGGCCTTCGCCGCCGAGGTGGGCGGTTTCCCGATCATCCTGAAGACCGTGCGCGGCGGCTACGACGGCAAGGGCGTGTGGTTCGTCCGCTCCGAGGCGGACGCCCACGACCCGTTCCGCGCGGGCGTGCCGGTCCTCGCGGAGGAGAAGGTCGACTTCGCGCGCGAGCTCGCCGCGAACATCGTCCGCTCCCCGCACGGCCAGGCCGTGGCCTATCCGGTGGTCGAGTCCCGTCAGGTCGACGGCGTCTGCGACACCGTGATCGCGCCCGCGCCCGACCTCGACGACGAGCTCGCCGGCCAGGCGCAGGAGCTGGCCCTGCGCATCGCCAAGGAGCTGGACGTCGTCGGTCACCTGGCCGTCGAGCTCTTCCAGACCCGTGACGGCCGCATCCTCGTCAACGAGCTCGCCATGCGCCCGCACAACTCCGGCCACTGGACCCAGGACGGCGCGGTCACCTCGCAGTTCGCCAACCACGTCCGGGCCGTCCTCGACCTTCCGCTGGGCGACCCGCGCCCCCGCGCGAAGTGGACCGTGATGTGCAACGTCCTCGGGGGCGACTACCCCGACATGTACGCGGCGTACCTGCACTGCATGGCCCGTGACCCGCAGCTCAAGATCCACATGTACGGCAAGGACGTGAAGCCCGGACGCAAGGTCGGCCACGTCAACACCTACGGCGACGACCTCGACGACGTGCTGGAGCGCGCCCGTCACGCCGCCGGCTACCTGCGAGGGACGATCGTTGAGTAACCCGCTCATTGGCATCGCGATGGGGTCCGACTCGGACTGGTCCGTGATGGAGGCCGCGGCGCAGGCCCTGGACGAGTTCGAGATCGGCTACGAGGTCAACGTCCTCTCCGCGCACCGCATGCCCCGCGAGATGATCGAGTACGGCGAGCAGGCCGACGGCCGCGGCCTGAAGGCGATCATCGCGGGCGCGGGCGGCGCCGCCCATCTGCCGGGCATGCTCGCCTCGGTCACCCCGCTGCCCGTCATCGGCGTCCCCGTGCCGCTGAAGTACCTCGACGGCATGGACTCGCTGCTGTCCATCGTGCAGATGCCGGCCGGCGTCCCGGTCGCCACGGTCTCGGTCGCCGGCGCCCGCAACGCGGGCCTGCTGGCCGCCCGTATCCTCGCCGCGCACGACCCCGAACTGCTCGGCCGCATGCGGGACTTCCAGCAGGAGCTCAACGACCAGGCGACCGAGAAGGGCAAGCGGCTGCGGCAGAAGGTCGAGGGCTCGTCCTCCTTCGGGTTCGCGCGGTGACATCGGGGCGCGGGGCGGAGCCGGTGGGTTCCGGTGGTCCGGCGGGGCCGGTGGGTTCCGGTGGTCCGGCGGGTCCGGTGGGTTCCGGTGGTCCGGCGGGGCCGGTGGGTTCCGGCGGTCCGGCGGGGCCGGTGGGTTCCGGTGGTCCGGCGGGGCCGGCCGGTGTGACCGGCCCGGCGGCCGGCCGTCTCGCCGAGGCCAGGGAACTGCTGGCCTCGGCCCCCGTGGTCGACGGCCACAACGACCTGCCCTGGGCGCTGCGCCGGCAGTGCGGCTACGACCTCGACCGGCTGGACATCGCCGGCGACCAGCGCGGCGTGCTCCACACCGACCTCGCCCGGCTGCGGGCCGGCGGGGTCGGCGCCCAGTTCTGGTCGGTGTACGTGCCCTCCCGCCTCACCGGCGACCACGCCGTCAGCGCCACCCTGGAGCAGATCGACGCCGTCGACCGGCTCCTCGCGCGCTACCCCTCCGACCTCGCGCCCGCGCTGACCGCCGACGACATGGAGAAGGCCCGCGAGGAGGGCCGGATCGCCTCCCTCAAGGGCGCCGAGGGCGGCCACTCGATCGACAACTCCCTCGCCACCCTGCGCGCGCTGCACGCCCTGGGCGTGCGCTACATGACGCTCACCCACAACGACAACAACGACTGGGCGGACTCGGCGACCGACGCGCCCCGGGCCGGCGGTCTGACGGCCTTCGGCCGCGAGGTCGTCCGCGAGATGAACCGCTGCGGGATGCTGGTCGACCTGTCGCACGTCGCCGCGTCGACGATGCGGGACGCCCTGGACACCACCGTCGCGCCGGTGATCTTCTCGCACTCCTCGGCGCGCGCGGTCTGCGACCACCCGCGCAACATCCCCGACGACGTCCTGGAGCGGCTGCCCGGCAACGGTGGCGTCGCGATGGCGACGTTCGTGCCCAAGTTCATCCTGCCCGCCGCCGTCGAGTGGACCGCGCGGGCCGACGACAACCTCCGCGCGCACGGCTTCGACCACCTCGACACCACCCCCGAGGCGATGCGGCTGCACCGCGCCTTCGAGGCGGAGAACCCGCGCCCGATCGCGACCGTGGCCACCGTCGCCGACCACCTCGACCACATGCGCGAGGTCGCCGGCGTCGACCACATCGGCATCGGCGGCGACTACGACGGCACCGCGTTCACCCCGGCCGGCCTGGACGACGTCGCCGGCTACCCGAACCTGATCGCGGAGCTCCTCACCCGCGGCTGGTCCCGCGCGGACCTGGCGAAGCTCACGTGGTCCAACGCGGTGCGGGTGCTGCGGGACGCGGAGGCGGTGGCCCGCGAGCAGCAGGCGCTGCGCGGCCCGTCCGTCGCGACGATCGCGTCCCTGGACTGACCGGACGACAGGGCGGGGTCCGGGGTCATCGCCGATGACCCCGGACGGCCCAGTCCACCGCGACCGTGCGCCGGCCGGGTGACACCGTGGTCCGTACTGCCTCAGGAGTACGGAGTGAGTCACCCATGGCAGATCTGCTGGACGATCCCACCACCACGCCGTGCGGCGCCCCCGACCCTCCCGGAGAAGCCCGGCCCCTCGACGAGACGACCCGCGCGCGGGCCCTGCTCGCGGCGCGGCCGGTCGTCGAGGGGCACACGGAACCGCCCCGCCCGGCCGACCCCGACCTCGACCCCGACCTCGATCCGGACCGGGACCTGGATCCGGACGACCTTCCGCCGGTACGGGCCGCGGAGACGGGCGCCCAGTTCTGGTCCCTCCACGTGGACGCCGACGACCGCGTGCTCGGCACCCTGCGCCGGATCGACGCGGCCCGCGCCCTCGTGGCGGCCTGCCCCGAGGAACTGCGCCTCGCCCACACCACCTCGGAGGTGGAGCACGCCCGCAACTGCGGCCGGGTCGCCGTGCTGCTGGGCCCGGTGAGCTGGGCGGCGGTGGGCGGTTCCGCCGCGACCCTGCGGGCGTACCACGCGCTCGGGGTCCGTGCGGTCAGCCTCACCCGCTTCGACCGCTTCGCCCGCGAGGCGGTACGGGAGATGAACCGCCTCGGCCTCCTCGTCGACCTCGCCGGGGCGGACCCCGACACCGTCCGCCAGACCCTGGCCGTGAGCCGGGCCCCGGTCCTCCTCACGCGCGCGGAACCGGACGGCATGCCGGACGAGGTGCTGCGGCTGCTGGGCGAGAAGGGCGGCGTCGTCATGGTCCCGGTCAGCCCCGACGCGAGTGAGACGGCCGACCGCCTGGACCGCCTCCGCGCTCTGGCCGGCCCCGGATCGCTCGGCCTCTCCCACCCCGCGTCCCCCACCACGGGCTACACCCCGCTCTTCACGGAACTCCTCCGCCGGGCCTGGCCCCCGGACGACCTGGCCGCCCTCGCCCACGGCAACGCCACCCGCGTCCTGCGGGAGACCGAGTTCCGCGCGAGGGAGTCCCGTCTGAAGGGGGCGTAGTCGAGGGGCAACGGGCCCGCGGGCCGGCGCCCTGCGCCGGTTCGGTGGCCCGGCCCCGCCCTGGGCCGTCCCCGCCCCGCCCTGGGCCGTCCCCGCCCCGTCCTGGGCCGTCCCCCGGCCCGTCCTGGGCCGTCCCCGCCCCGCCCCGAGCCCTCAGGCCCGCGGCCGCCCCATCGCTCGGTACGTCCAGCCCGCCTCGCGCCACCGCACCGGGTCGAGCGCGTTGCGCCCGTCGAGGATGACCGGCGAGGCGGCGGCTTCCGCCAGCTCGGCCGGGTCCAGCGCGTCGCGGAACTCGCGCCACTCGGTCAGGTGGAGCACCACGTCCGCGCCCCGCACCGCGTCGAGGGCCGAGTCCGCGTAGCCGAGCGTGGGGAAGAGGCGGCGGGCGTTGTCCATGCCCTTGGGGTCGTAGACGGTGACCTGGCCGCCCTGGAGGTGGATCTGGCCGGCCACGTTCAGCGCGGGGGAGTCGCGGACGTCGTCGGAGTCCGGCTTGAAGGTGGCACCGAGCACGGCCACCCGCTTGCCGAGGAAGCCGCCGCCGAGCGCCTCGCGGGCCATCTCCACCATCGACGCGCGGCGCCGCATGTTGATGGAGTCGATCTCGCGCAGGAAGGTGAGCGCCTGGTCGGCGCCCAGTTCGCCGGCCCGGGCCATGAACGCCCGGATGTCCTTCGGGAGGCAGCCGCCGCCGAAGCCGATGCCGGCCCGCAGGAACTTCTTCCCGATCCGCTCGTCGTGCCCGATCGCCTCGGCGAGCTTGACGACGTCGCCGCCGGCCGCCTCGCACACCTCCGCCATGGCGTTGATGAAGGAGATCTTGGTGGCGAGGAAGGAGTTGGCGGAGGTCTTCACCAGTTCGGCCGTCGGGTAGTCGGTGACGACGAAGGGCGAGCCCTCGCCCACCGGCACCGCGTACACCTCGCGCAGCGTCTTCTCGGCCCGCTCCCCGCTCGCGCCGGCGGGCACGCCGACCACGATCCGGTCGGGGTGCAGGGTGTCCTGCACCGCGAAGCCCTCGCGCAGGAACTCGGGGTTCCAGGCCAGGTCGACGCCCTCGGGCAGCACGGCGGCGAGCCGCCCGGCGGAGCCGACGGGCACGGTCGACTTGCCCACGACCAGCGCGCCCTCGCGGACCACGCCGGCCAGCGAGGCGAAGGCGGCGTCGACGTGGCTCATGTCGCAGGCGTACTCGCCGTGCTTCTGCGGGGTGTTCACGCAGACGAAGTGGACGTCGCCGAAGGCGCCGACCTCCTCCCAGGAGGTCGTGAACCGCAGCCGCCCGCTGGAGCCCTCGATGCCCGCGACGTGCCGCGCGAGGAGTTCCTCCAGGCCCGGCTCGTACATCGGGACCCGGCCGGCCGCGAGCAGCTCGACCTTCTCGGGTACGACGTCGAGGCCGAGGACCTCGAAGCCGAGCTCTGCCATGGCCGCGGCGTGGGTGGCCCCGAGGTAGCCGGTGCCGATCACGGTGATCTTGAGGGCCATGCGGACTCCAGTGGCTCCGTTGAGGGTCGGGCGGAATGCCTGCCCGAGCATAGTCGGGGCCTGGATCGGTGCCCTGTCACGCCCTACCATTTGGGTTACTTAACGGTAGTTAGCAAGCGTGGGAGTGAATGAGCGTGGGCGGATCCGCCGATTTCGACCTGTATCGCCCGTCGGAGGAGCACGACATGCTCCGGGAGACGGTCCGTGCGCTGGCGGAGGCGAAGATCGCGCCGTTCGCCGCGGCGGT
>NZ_JBEOUO010000015.1:0-199558 GCF_040302485.1 Streptomyces sp. NPDC126499
AGTTCACCACGACCGGGAACCCGAAAAAGCCGAGGAACACACCCGCGACGGCCGCCAGGGCCGAGACGAACGCCGAGACCTCCCCCACTCACCGAAGCGACGGGGTTGCCACCGGAGGCGGCTCGGGAGGGGCAGTCAGCGGCCCGGGTGGTGCGGGTGCAGACTCCGGCACCGGAGGCACGCTGTCGTCCGGCGATACAGCACCGCTGCTCATGTGCCCCCCTAGACACAGCCCCATCCAACAGCCACATTGAACCGGATCGCGCAGTCAAGTGACAGTGCAGCAAGGAGAGTTGGCCACGAGGAACCGCGCCGTCAACGTCGCACGGAAAGCCCTCCCTCGGCCCGGGTTGGGCAAAATACCGGGCGGCGGCGGAGCGAGCGTGCGGAGGCGGAGCTGCTCGGGGCTGGCTGATACGGATCGCACCCATGGGTGTCTTGAGGCGAATCGCTCGCCTCCGGTCGTGCAGGTCCAGCAGGATGCGGGCGACCGATCGACCTGAAGAACCGCGTGACGACCGTGACGAACGACGTCATCGGCGTGAACATGGCAACGCCGTCGGCTCCCTGTGCGCCGACAAGAACGGCTACCTGGAGTGGATGTTCTGCCAGGCCCTGGTCGACCGCTTCCTCGGCGCCTACGGGCTGGCACAGACCGCGTGGACAGCCACCTACGCCGCCCTCGCGGCGCCCGGCCCCGGCGGCACCACGGTGCCGCTGCGGCGCCTGCTGCGCCTGTCCACTCCCGCTCAGCTCCGGCCCCTGCCTACCCCCTTCTCCAGGCGCGCCCCGAGATGAGGGCAGGGAGGGCGCGGACAGCAGCGAGTGGATGCTCCTACCCGCGGCGGGCGAGCCAGTCTCTGAAGTCCTCGATCTCGGCCTGTTGGGCCGTGATGCCGGTCGAGGCGGCCTCGCGGAGCCGGTCATGGACGGCGCGGGACTGGGCTTCGAGCGAGAGGGCGATGCCCGCGGAGTGGTGGGGGATCATGCGCCTCACGAACGCGGTGTCGAAGTGCTTGCCGGCAGGCGTCCTACGCAGCTCGTCGACGCGTTGGCGCATCTCTTTGTCCATCTCGGCCATCTCCTCGCGCACTTCGGCGGGCGCCTGGTCCCTGGCCTGCTGCGGTGTGAGGCCGTACCAGTCGCGCAGCCAGCGGGTGAATCGGTCGAGCTGGTGCTGCTGGCCGCTGATGATGTTCCCGGCGCGGTCACGGACGCGAGGGTCGGCACCGTGTTCCCGTTCCAGCTTCGCCATCGCGAGGGCGTTCCGGTGGTGCGGGATGATCGCCGCCAGGAAGCTCACTTCGAGCTGCCTGCCCGACAGCCCGGCGAGCTCCTCTCCCAGCTCGTACGCCGCCGGAGACGTCGGCAGCGGCTGTGAGTCCTGGGATGTCGTGGTCACGGGCCGCTCGGGAACCGGACCCCCGGCGGCGAACGAGGCCGGCGCGAGGGCGAGGGACAGCACGGTGGCGACCGCTGCGACGGCGCCGCCGCGCCGCATGGGGTTCTTCGTCAAGGCTTCCTCCGAGAGGACGGTTGCGGGTGGCGTCAGTAACGTGTGGCCTCCCCTCGCCCTTCGGAAACCCCACCGGCCCAGCGCCACCCGATCACTGCACCGCCTCCCCCGACCGGCGGCCCCCGACCGGCGGCCCCCGACGGCGGCCCCCGACGGCGGCCCCCGACGGCGGCCCCCGACGGCGGCCTCCGACCGGGGCCGCCGCCGGCCCCGCCCCGCGCGGCGGAACACGAAGCTGGGAGGCCGAGGCAACGCGGGCGCCCGATCCCACGTCTGGCAAGCGGAGAACGCACGGGGCGAACCGGCCCCGACCGTGTGAAGGGACCCGCTTGTGCTCATAGGACTGCTGACCGCCGTCGCCGCCTCGATCTGTTACGGCACGGGATCCGTCCTCCAGGCTGTCGGATCCCGCAAGTCCGCCCAACGTGAGGCGGCCGCGGCGGGGCAGATCACCCAGCACGGCGGTCCGAGCCTGTCGTCGACCGCGAAAGCCGCGATGACCTGGGAGTTCATCGTGGGAACGATCCTGGACTTCGTCGGCTTCGGCCTCGGGGCGCTCGCCGCCCGTATGCTCCCGCTGTTCCTCTCCCAGACCGTCATCAGCGCCAACCTGGTCATCACGGCCGTCCTCAGCGTGAGGCTGCTCGGCATCCGGCTGACCCGCGCGGAGTGGACTTCGATCGGTGTGGTCTGTTCGGCCCTGGTGCTGCTGGCGAGCGCGGCGGGGCCGGAAGGCAGCGGGCACACGCCGATCGCGACGCATGGGTGGCTGCTCGCGGTCTCGCTGCTGCTGATGGTCGGGGGCACGGTCCTCGTACGCGTGCTGGGCGCCCGGGCGGCGATCCTCGCGGGACTCCTGTCGGGTCTCGGCTTCGGTGCGCTCGGGGTCGGTGTGCGGATCCTGAACGGAATCGACCCCTTCGACCCGGGCGCGCTCCTGACGGACCCGGCGCTGTACGCGATCCTGGTGGCCGGCGTCGGCGGCATGTACCTGCACACGGTCGCGCTGCAGATCGGCTCGGTGAACGGAGCGACGGCAGCCCTCGTGGTCGGCGAGACCGTGCTGCCGGGCATGATCGGCGTGTGGTGGCTGGGGGACGCCTCACGCCCGGGCTTCGCATGGCTGGCCGTCCTCGGCTTCGTACTGGCGGTTGCGGGCGCGGTGGCGGTGGCGTGGTTCGGCGCCCCGGAAAGCCATGGCGCGGAGCCCGGAAGCCAGCCGGATCCCGCACGAGACCGGGAGCCGGCGCGCGTCGGGTAGTCGTCGGCGGCCATCCGCTGTTCGCTGGGCCGGCCCCGACGGCTCAGCTTCGTCGCCTCTCCGTCGACGAGGTCCGGGCCGCTCTGCCTCGGGCTGAGGAAGCCATGCTCATGTCCGAGGCGCAGCGGAGCACCGCCCTGTCCGGATTGCCGATTGACCGCGGCGTACCGGACAATCCGTAGCGGCGCGTCGATGAGTTCGCCGCCTCGCCGGTGGGAGTGTCGCCCATGGCAGAGGGCGGTGCCGGTACCGCTGCGTTCGGCCGCTGGTACCGACCTCCGACCAGACTCGGTCCGTTCTGCCAGGCCGCTCCTCGCCACGCGGGTCGCTCATCATGGCGGCGAGGCGCGGCCGTGCCGTGCGGTGGTTGGACAGCGAGCGGCGGAGCACCGCCGGGGTGCCCGAGTGCGGCCGCACGGCATCGGTCCCGCGTATCAACGGATCTGCGGAGCAGACCGGCGCCTCTTGGGCCGGGGCGGGGGACGGTAGGCGAGGACCAGGGCGTTGCGGACGGCGAGCCGCCCCGCCTGGCGAAATGCCGTCGGGTGGGAGTCCACCGCGTGGACTCCCACGGCGCGAAGGACGACGGCCACCGCCACCTTCGACTCGGCCGCCAGCGCGCCCAGCTCCTCGCGGATACCGTCGGCGGCCGCGGTCACATACTCGGCCACCTCCTGCGGGTCGGCGTCACCACGGATCGCCAGCGCCGCATGCGACTCGAAGGCGACGCCCTCCTCCCACGGCTCGAAGTCCACGGTGACGTCCGCGAAGTCCGACGGGCACCCCGCCTGCCGGGCGTACACGGCGCGCACCCCTCGCAGCGGGCGGGGCGGGAAGCTCATCTCCTGATCCACAGCGTCACCGTAGTAGGCGTCGAGCCGACACACACGAGCCGGCGGCCGGCCGGCCGACGCCGGCGGTCACCTGCCCGACCCGCCCCCGGCGGGATGATGGACGGCGCCGACATCGGCCGATGGCCGGGAGCTGTGCGCGCGACCGGGGGTTGGCCGCGCGGTCGGCCGAGGCGGGGCCGGGCCGCGTGTCGCGGTGTTTCTAGCGCCAGGGGTCGAGGGCGTGCTTGCCGTGGGTCAGGCCTGCTTCGAGTTGCCGCAGGATTGCCGGTCCCTCCGCCAGGGCGTGGACGTGGGGGGTGCCGGGCGGGTAGACGCCCAGGGCGATGAGTGCCTCCAGCTCGGCGAGCAACGACGCGTAGAGGGACGGGGCCGCGGTCGCCAGCGCACGTATGTGCAGGCCCTTGACCTGGACCTGGTGAGTGAAGACCAGGTCATGCGTGCTGAGAGTGGCGTCCCCCGAGGCGGCGCCGAACACGACGACGCGTCCGGTGAACGGTCTGGTCACCGACAAGCTGACCTCGAACGTGGCCCGTCCCACCGATTCCAGCACCAGGTCCACGCCCCCGGTGAGACGGGTGATCTCCGCGGCCAGATCAGGGCGCCGGCTGTCCAGGACGTGGTCCGCGCCGAGGGCTGTGACGACGTCGTGCTTGGCCGGTGACGCCGTGGCGATCACATGTGCACCGTAGTGACGAGCGAGACGGACAGCCGCCTGCCCCACGCCCCCGGCCGCGGCGTGAACGAGCACCACGTCGCCGGTCTTGATCTCGCCCAACGGCTTGAGCGCCGCCAGGGCGGTGGCCCAGTTCAGGACCAGGCCGAGTGCTTCGGAGTCGCTCCAGCCGGACGGCACGGGAAGGACACCCGCGGCCGGCATCGTCATGTACTGGGCGAAGGCGCCCGGGCCGGTTCCGACGACGTGGGTGCCGACCGGCAGTGGGCGCTCGACGCCCGGGCCGACACCCACGATCTCGCCGACGGCTTCGAAGCCCGCCACGTAGGGCGGCTGCGGGCCGTCTCCGTAGGTGGCGTGGCTCTGCATGACGTCTGCGAAGTTGAGCCCGGCGACGCCGACGCGGATCAGGTACTCGCCGGGGCCCGGGGCGGGGCGGGGGTGATCGGTCGTGAGGATCAGGTCCTTCGGTCCGTCATGCGACCGCTGGACCAGTGCTCGTATCGGCTGCTCGATGGTGTGCTGCTGCTCGTTGATCTCCATGCACCGACCGTAGGAGTCTGACACTTGTGTCAAGGTCAAGCGCCTGTCATGGATCAGCGCGGCGGGCCTCTTGCAGATAGGCGTCGAGTGCCGCCTGCTGGTCGGTGAGAACGGCGATGCGTGCGGCCAGCCGGTCGCGGTAACTCCGCACCTGGTGCAGGAACTCGTCGCACACCGCGTCCGTGTGGCCGCCGCCATCGGGCCCGTCGGCGAGGTGAGGAAGGACTTCCTTGACCAGTCGCACGGGCAGCCCACTCTCCAGAAGGGAGCGGATGACGCGCACCCGGTCGATCGTGGACGGGCAGTAGTCCCGGAACCCGTTGCTGCAGCGACCGGGGACGATCAAGCCCTCGTCCTCGTAGTACCGCAACGATCTCGCACTCACGCCGCTGATTCTGGAAGCCTCACTGATCTTCATACCTGAAGGCAACGAGCGGGCACGCCACGATCTTCCGACACTCTTCGTCACAGGGAGCACACACCCTTCCAGGCGTCAGGGGCCGTCTGGCCGGCGGCTGTCGACGACCGAGGCGTCCGGATCGACGAACGGGACCCCTTCAGCTCATCCGGAGACGGAGACCGGCGACGCGGGAACGATCTATCGTGAGTCCATGGGAGTGCAGTCGGCGATCGCAAAGCTGGTCGAAGAGGCGGAGCAGCAGGTCCTGGAACGGATGTGGGAGCCGTCGTCGGGCGACCGGGCTCTGGCGTTCGAGACGGTGACCGGACTCAGCGAGGCGGTCGGGGCCGTGCGGGACGGGGAGGACCTGGCGGACATCCAACGGCTGGCGCACCTGCGCGAGGCGCTGGCCGCGTTGGCGATCACCCTGGCCCGTACCCACGGCCGTCTCGCCTGGTTCCTCGCCGCGTGCATCGAAGCGCTCTCCCCCATCCTTCACTGGCGGGCACTGCCCGCGGGCGAGGCACCGGCCTTCGGCACCACGCACCCGACGCCCGAGCAGCTCGCCGACGCCGAGGACGCGCTGCGCGATCTGGCCGCCGCACTGAACCGGATCGCGGCCGTGGAGCCGGATTCCGGCTCCACGGGGCTGGGCGGTCGCTGAGCGGTTGGGCGGAGAGCCTCACGCGACGGTCCCGGTGGTGTGCAGGGGGCCGTCAGGGCCGCTCCGGGGTCGCTCGGCCGGGCAGCGTCGGTGGCGTGTCGGGGAACAGGCGGGTGAGGTCGAAGGCAGCGGGGTGGATGTCGGCGGCCATGAGCAGCAGGCGAAGGGGCTGCCGGCGCAGGCCTGTGACGGTCGTCCGGCGGTCGGGGCCGTCGAGCGGGGTGCGGGCGAAGAGGAGGTGGAGGCCGGTGACGTCCATGAAGGGCGTGTGGCTCAGGTCCCACAGCAGGTCGGTCACGTGTGCCGGCAGCGCGTCGGCGGCGGCGCGGAGCGGGGGCAGGGTGTCGAAGTCGAGGTCTCCGCGCAGGGCGATGCGTGCGGAGGTGCCGTCGACGGTCGTCGTGATGTCCATGCCGGGCGCTCCTCCCTTCCCGAGGGTTGGTGGGCCCACTTGACGAAGCACTCCCGTGGGGGAGGGCGGGGAACCGGGTGCCCGTATCGGGGGCCTCGCCCCTTCCGGGAAGCCGGCATCCCAGGGTGCCGTCGGTGCCTTGGTCCGTCCACCGTCGCACACTTCCGTCCACGACCGCGATCCTGAGGAGGAAAACGCTCCGTAAAGCCTGTGTCGTACGGGCCGCCGCGTAGGGCAGGCCACTGCTCCCTTCGTCTTCGGCGGCGTGGGTCGCCGGCCGGCCCTCAGGGGGGGGAGGCGACCCACGCCCCCCGGGTGCGTCCCGCGCAGGCTGGTTCAGGACGCCGGTCGGGCGCCGGTGAGGACCAGGGGGTCGGCTGCGGCGAGAATGCGGGCGGCGTCGTGCAGGGGCGGGTAGATCCACTGCTCGGTGATGAGGCGTTTGCGGGTCTTCGCCTCCGCGCCGGTCAGCTCCACCGTGCGGTCGTACCCCGTGGTGAAGACGGCGCCGGCGGCGCCCAGGTCGAGGCACGTCACATAGGTCTTCGGGGCGAACGCGGTCAGAGGCCGGCCGAGGAGATCGGCGGCGGCGTTGTGGCCCGCGTACTTGCCCATGGGGATGGCGTGCTGGCAACTGGGCATGGTCAGGTGGCCGTCCTCGACGACGGCCGCCGCGGCGTCGCCCGCCGCGTACACCCCCGGAGCGGCGCCGACCCGGAGGTACGGGTCCACCCGCAGGCGCCCCATGTCGTCGCGGTCGCCGGGGATCCGGGCGGTGAGCCCGTCGGCTTCGACGCCCGCGGTCCACACCACCGTACGGGCCGCGATGCGGCTGCCGTCGGACAAGGTGACGCCCTCCGCGTCGACTTCCTCGGGGGTCACCGCGAGGCGGGTGCGGATGCCGAGTCCCGTCAGTGCGTCCTCGATCACCGCCCGGGGTCCCGAGCCCAGGCCGACGTTCTCGTCGCGGCCGACGAGTACCACACGGACCTCGTGCTGCGAGCCGTGAGCCGCGGCGATCGTGCGCAGCCGCGTCACCAGTTCGGTGGCGAGCTCCAGCCCGGTGAAGCCGGCGCCGACGACGACCGCGGTGAAGCGGCCCGCGGTGGCGGGGCCGGACGGCAGCGCGTGCAGGTGACGGTCGAGGGCGACCGCCGTCTCCAGGGTGTCGACGGCGTGCAGATGCTCCCCGCCGGGGATTTCGGGGGCGGTCAGGCGGCTTCCGGTGGCGAGGATGAGCCGTTCGTACGTCCTGCGGGTCTCGGCACCGTCCGGGGTGCGGACCGTGACGGAGCGCGCGGCGGTGTCGACGTCGGTGACGGTGGCCTTCACGCGCCGGACGCCGATGGGGGCGAGGAAGTGGTCCAGGGGTACGCGCATGCGGTGCGGGGCGGCCTCGTACAGGCGGGGTCGTATGACGAGGTCGTCGGTGGGGGCGACAAGGGTGACGGGGTGGCGGGCGCCCGCCGCGCGCAGGGCGCGGGTGGCGGCCGCGGCGGCCCAGGCGCCGGCGAATCCGCCGCCTGCGATCACGATTCCGGGGTTTTCGGGCATGCCGACTTCTTCTCCTGGCTCGGGTGGGGATCGGGGAGGTTGCGCGCCGCGCGTCAGGTTCCGTCAGCGACGGTCGCGGGGCGGGTCCGCGAGAGCTTTTCCGGGTTGCGTACGAGGTCGACGGCCGTGATCCGGCCCTCTGCGACCGTGAGCGAGAGGACACCGTTCACGCGGGCGCCCCGGGACCACAGCAGCCCGGGCAGGCCGTTGACCGCGACGACGGTGAACTCTCCTTGCGCCTTCCGGCAGACGCCGACCAGGTAGCGGGAGACCTTGTCCGCTCCCAGCACGGGGCGGCGCGCGGCCCGTACGACGCCGCCGCCGTCGGCGCGCAGCACCACGTCGGGGTCGAGGAGGGTCAGCAGCGCCGTGATGTCGCCCTCGCGGCACGCGGCGGCGAAGGCCTCGATGACGTGCCGCCGGCTCTCGGCCGTCACCTCGAAGCGGGGGGCGCCGGCGGCCACGCGTCTGCGGGCGCGGGACGCGAGCTGGCGGCAGGCCGTGGGCGTACGGCCCACGACCTGGGCCACCTCCGAGAAGGGCAGACCGAACACGTCGTGCAGGACGAACGCGGTGCGCTCGGGTGGTGTCAGCGACTCGAGTACGACCAGCAGCGCCATGCTGAGGGACTCGTCGAGGGTGACGCGCTCCGCCGGGTCGACGTGGCCTGGCGCGGTGTCGGCGGCGCTGATCAGCGGCTCGGGCAGCCACGGTCCGACGTAGGCCTCGCGACGGTGGCGGGCGGACCGCAGGACGTCCTGGGCCAGTCGGGACGTGGTCACGATCAGCCAGCCGGTGAGATCGGCGATGGCCGCGCGGTCCGTGCCGCACAGGCGCAGCCACGCGTCCTGTACGACGTCCTCGGCTTCGTCCACGCTGCCGAGGAGGCCGTAGGCGATCCCGACGAGGCGCGGCCGGAGACGATCGAACTCCGCGGCTGCCGCCGCCGTTTCGTCATTCGTGCGAGGAGCCTTCGTGCAAGGAGCCTTCGTGCGAGGAGCGTTCATGCAAGGAGGACGATACGGGGGCCGGATGTGTGACAGGAAGCGGGAAAGGCGGGACCGGCCCGTTCGACGGCGACCTCGCCGCGGACTGCGTCGATGCCCTTGAGGGGCGCGCCCGCGGGCAGGTCGTCGGCGAGACTCGCAGTGGACCGGGTCCTCCGCCGAAGGCCCTCGGCACCAGGCCCGCCGGTCCGGCGGATGCGGTGGGGATGCGGTCAGGCGGTGTCGCCCGCCGTGATCCGTACGCACTCGCGCACGACCTCGCCCAGGTCGGCTCCCGCGCGGTGGAGTTCGCGCTGGCGCTGGGCTCCGCCGCCGCGGGTGAGGAGGGTGGTCAGCGCGCGGTGGGCCCCGTCTCGGTCGCCGGAGTCGCGCAGGGCCTTGTCGGTGTGTTCCAGCAGCACCTCGAGGGCCGCTTCGGCGGGGGTCTCGCGCAGGGTGCGGGGATCGAGGAGCGGTCCCTGGAGTCCGGAGCGGGCCGCCCGCCAGGACGCCAGGCGCAGAAGTCCCGTCGGGATCCGGGCGGCCGGCTCGCCGTCGCGCCAGGCGCGGGCGGCGGTCTCCACCAGGGCCCGGGCCAGGGTCGCCACCAGCACGGTGGTGTCCGCCTCCAGGCAGACGTCGGCGACGCGGATCTCCACGGTCGGGTAGCTGTGCGAGAGCCGGGCGTCGAAGTAGATCATCCCCGTGTCGCGCAGGACACCGGTCGCCAGCATGTCGCGCACCCGGTCGTGGTACCCCTCCGCGCTGCCGAACGGCTCGTACGGTCCGGCGGACGGCCATCGGTTCCAGACCCGGCTGCGGTAGCTGCTGTACCCGCTGTCCTGCCCGTCCCAGAAGGGGGAGTTGCCGCTGATCGCGTTCAGCAGATACAGCCAGGGCCTGATCCGGTCCAGGACGGCGACGCCCTCCTCGTCGGACTCGACGGAGACGTGGACGTGGCAGCCGCAGGTGAGCTGTTCCTGCGTGGTGAGGGCGAACTGCTCCGCCATCCAGCGGTAGCGGGGGCCGAGGTTGCGGGACGGCTCCACCGGCAGCGGCGAGGTCGCCAGGGCCGCGACCTGGGCGCCCGCCTCGGCGGCGTGACGCGCCGCCGAAGCGCGCAGGGAGACGATCTCGTCGCGCAGTTCGCGCATGTCGCTCATGGGGCGGGTCGCGAACTCCAGCTGCTCCTGGTGCAGCTCCTTCTCGAACGCGCCGTGCCCCTCCCCCTCACCGCTGCCCGCCTGGGCCGCCAGCACCGCCGACGACACCGCGAGCGGTTCGCCCGTCGCGGCGCTGACGAGCAGCAGTTCCTCTTCGACTCCTACGGTGCGCATCAAAAGCTCCTGTACGACACGGGCCATACCCGACCCCCGGATCCCGGACCCCGAAACTGGGAAGTCCGCAGGTCATGCGTATGCCCAGGACCTCGCGGGTGACGCCTCCCACCTCGCGAAAAGATCAGCCGCTCGCCTGCGCCCCCGTGCGGACGTGGGTCCGCCCTCTTCCTCTGCCCGTCCCTGCCGCGAGGACCGGGCGGCGCGGCCGGGGCCGGCGTGGGCTGAAGCGTTCGGCCGTCGTTCGTCACTCTTTGCAGTGACACATATGCCGAGAGTGATGCGATGGTGTGTCGGAGGCGGGAGGTATGGCGTGCGGGTGCTAAAGAGCGCCCGCTCGTCGTGCCCGGCGGATGCGTCCGCGGGCGGAAGGAAGTACTCCCATGCGGATCAGCGTCATATCGTCCACCGCTCTCATGGCCGCCACCGCGTTCTTCGGTGCGCCACAGGCGCTCGCCGCCGAGCTCACCGACCAGGACCGGATGTTCCTCGAGGCGGCGCACCAGGGCAACCTCGCGGAGATCGCCGCCGGGCGGGACGCGCAACAGCACGCGACCACCTCGTGCGTGAAGACGGTCGGCGGCGCGCTCGTGCGCGATCACGGGAAGCTGGACGCGGATGTGACGGCGCTGGCGAAGAAGCTCGGCGTGTCCCTGCCGGCCCGGCCGGCGCCGGAGGAGGAGCAGAAGCTGGAGGCGCTGCGGGCCAAGGCCGGGACGCCGGCGTACGACGCGGGCTGGCTCGCCGGGCAGGAGGCCGCGCACACCAAGACTCTCGCTCTGATCGACCAGGAGCTCAAGACCGGCCGGAACAGCGAGGTGTTCGCGGCGGCCAAGTCCGCCCGCCCGGTCGTCGCGATGCACCTGGACATGGTGCGCGGCGGTGCCTGTCACGCCGCGAAGGCTCCCAAGACCGTCCACGCGGGCAGCGGCGGGCAGCTCGCGGCCCTCACCAACGACCGTGAGGTGCTCGGTACGGCGGCGGTCGGCAGCGGGCTCGTGCTCCTGGCCGGTGCCGGATGGTTGACCGTACGAGCGCGCCGCCGCGCCTCCGGCAGGAGCTGACCGGACGTGTCGCGAGCCCGCCGCGCCGGCGTGGTGGCCGCGGTCGGTGCCGGCGCGGTGCTGGTGGCGGCGGGCTGGGCGCTCCTTGACGTCTCCCGGCCGCCGGACGACGTGGGGACCCTGCCCGCCGCTTCCCCTGCCGCCGCGCGGACGACGCCGTACTCGCCACCGGTGGCCGTCGCCGTCGGCGGGCCGCACCGGCTGCGCGCCGCCGTCAGCGCCGTGGCCGCCACGCGTGAGGGAGATCTCGCGCTGCCCGAGGACGGTGACCACGTCGGCTGGTGGGCGCTGGGTGCCGGCCCGGGGTCGGGCCGGGGCACCGTCCTGCTCGCCGGACACGTCGACACCGAGGCCGGGCTCGGAGCCTTCGCGGAGCTGCACAACCTCGACGTCGGCGCCCGCGTCGAGGTGACCGGAGCGGACGGCCGCACCCACCCGTACCGGATCACGGCCCGCCGTACGTACGACCGCGGGGAGCTTCCCGCCGACCTCTTCTCCGCGCACGGCGCGCCCCGCCTCGCCCTGCTCACGTGCTCCGGCGACTACGACCCCGACACCGGGCTCTACGCCGAGAACCTCGTCCTCTACGCCGCCCCGGTCACCGGCACCTGACGGGCCGGGGCGCATGGCCGGTGCGCGGGCGGCCGGCCGCGGCACGGACCGGTCCCGGGGAGCGCACCGGTGTCGCCACGCCGGGCGCCCGGGGGCGGGCCGCGGCGCCTTGGCCGTAGCCGAAGGGGCGGCTGGGCGGTGATCGCCTCGAACGGCGGGCCGGTCTCCGCTCCCCCGCGCCGATCCGGCCAGGCGAGCGCCGGGAACCCGTCAGAGTTCACGGATCAGCGCACCGGGATGTGATTGGCTCAGACGGCGCTTCTTCCGGTGATCTTCGCGTCGCAGACTGCTGTGCGACCGCGACACCAGAAGTGCCAGGGGGACCATCGTGATGACGGTGCTGGATACGAAACGCCTACCCGTGCCCGAGAGGACGGGCGCCTGGGCCGAGGCCACCGCGTCGGCCTTGGTGGCCACGCACTTCACCTTTCCGGAGCCGGAGCGCTTCGACGCGCGCATCCGCCTCCTGGGCATCGGTGACGCGCAGTTGGCCGCGATGTCGTACGGACCTCTGCTGTGCTCACGGACCGTCCGCCTCATCCGGCGGTCCGACCCGGAGCTCTACCAAGTGGCGGTGATCGGGGGAGGGCGGCAGGGCATCGATCAGGCCGGGCACCACACGCTCCTCGCTCCGGGGCAGATCGTCCTGTACGACAGCTCGCGTCCTTTCGAGGCCAGAGCGGGGGCTGGCGGCGGCGCGGCCTCTTCTCTGGTGCTGCAGTTTCCGAGGCGGTCGATGCCTCTTCCGGACAAGGTGGTGGCCCCGCTCTGTGGGACGGCCATCAAGGGGACGGACGGCGTCGCGCGAGTCCTCCGGCAGACGCTGCGTTCGCTGGCGGATCCCGCGACGGAGCTGAGCGACACCGACCGTGTGCGGCTCGGCACCACCGTGATCGATCTCGCGGCCGCCGTGGTGGCCCGTCATGCCGAACAAACGGCGCTCCTCCCGCGCGAGTCGCGCACCGGCGTCTTGCGTCAGGAGGTCCTGGCGTTCATCGGCCGGAACCTCCGTGATCCCGAGCTGACTCCGGCCTCCATCGCCGAGGCGCACTGCGTCTCCACCCGGACGCTGCACCGCGCCTTCGAGGGGTTCGGCGAGACGGTCGGAGAGGTCGTCCGGCGTGAGCGGATCAACCGCTGTCGCAGGGACCTCGCCGACCCGGCGCTGCGGAACACGCCCGTCGCCGCGATCGGAGCGCGGTGGGGCTTCGCCAGGGCGTCGGACTTCACGCGCGCGTTCCGCAACGCCACGGGTCTCACTCCGACCGCTTACCGGGCAGAGGTACGGTGCCGTTGACGGCTCGCGTTCACGCGGCCGTGACGGGGCGGCCCCGGCTGGCGGGCGCAACGGAGCGTCCCCGACCCGCGGGCAGCGGGCGCGACCGGGCGTCCCCGGCCCGCGGGCAGCGGGCGCGACCGGGCGGCCCCGGCCCGCGGGCGGCGGGCCGGGGACGCTAACGGCAGGTTGTCGGGCACCGGGTCCTTGGCTCACCTGGGCGCCGACGTGGGCCGCGGTGTCAGCTACGGGTGCTGTAGGACCCGGAGGTGGAGTCCACGCCGTAGGGGCACTCCGCCTTGGCGTACTCCCAGCGCCAGGCGCTGGTGGAGGTGCTGCCGTTGGCACAGCGCACCGTGGCCTTGACGTACTTGCCGGAACCCGCGCACTTGGCGTGGTAGCGGCCCGCTCCGCCGGGACCGGCGTTGTCGTGCCAGGTCTGGCAGGCGGCGGCCGCGCGCTCGCTGGGTGCGCTCGCGACGGCGGGCGCCGCCATCAGGACGGACGACATCAGGGCCGCCGCGGCCAGGCCCGAGTAGATCTTCTTCATACTTCCCCCTGCGTCACAGAGTTGAGCGGTCAGGTGGAACAACTGCACGGCGATCCTGCCCCGCCTCCCGAGCCATGTCTTTAACGCACGGCGCCACGTGTTTGGCTCTCGGCGCCACCGCGTCCGTCCATGCGTCGCGCAGGAGAGGACTTCGGTCGCTCCTCGCGTGCGCCGGACATGCGCGGGGCGGGGGCAGGGCGGGCACGGGGCGGATCTTCCCGGACCGGTCCGCAGTCCGCGGACCGCAGTGCCCGCCTCCGTGAGCGCCGGCGCGGCGTACTCGGCCGCGCGGGCCCGCCGGCGGCCGGGGTGCGGTCGACGACCGGCGCGCTCGGCGGATCGCGGGCCGGGAGGGCGGGGGCCGGGAGGGCGGGGGCCGATGAGTTCACCGTCCTCGAACGGTCTGCCCTCCGCGCCATGCCCGTCCGCGACAGGAGTGCGATGTCCACCGTCCAGCCAGTGATCCTCACGGCCGACCAGGATGCCCTGGTCGCCTTCTATACGACGTTGTTCGGCGCCGAGGAGATCTTCCGGGTGCCAAAGGAGGGCCCGGCCTTCTACCTGGGGCTGCGGATCGGCGACACCGACCTCGGCCTGGTGGCCAAGGCGGATGTGGGGGCCACGGGGGCGCCACGGATCCTGCTCAGCATCGGTGTCGACGACGTCGACGAGACGCTCGCTCGGGTGGTGGCGCTGGGCGGCTCGGTCAGTGGTGGCGCCAACGACATGCCGTGGGGACAGCGCGTCGCCCACATCAAGGACCCCGACGGCAACCCGGTGAACCTCACCCAGCCGATCCCGGCCCGGTGACGCCGCCGTCCGGGGTGCTCAGCCGGTCGTTCCTCCGGTGACCCGGTGCCCTGTATCCGTCGTATTCGGGTTCGGTTAGGCTGACCTTGCCTGGCATGCTGGCGTGCAGGTTCGGGTTCCGGTGCCGCAGGCGGGGGACCCGAAGGACGGAACGGGCAGAGGCGGGGCGCGGGTGAAAGACGGTGACCAGGGCCTGTGCGCGTCGTGCGCCCGGTCGGGCCGGACGCCCGTGCGGGTGACGGGGGACGCCGGGTCCGGCCCGGGGACCGGGACGAGGCGTCGTGGATAAGATCGCGCTCACGGCCGGAGCCCTGTACGCCATCGTGCTGCTCCGCGCCGGAGGGACGTTCGCCGTCGGGTGGCTCGCCGGCGCCGGTGCCCGGCGCAGCCGGTTCGCCGGGCGGATCTCCTCGGCGAAGTTCCGGCGCGCCGAGCGGGCGATCCAGCGGTGGGGTGCGCCGGTGGTGGCCGTCTCCTTCCTGACCGTCGGTTTCCAGACCGCCGCCAACTTTCTCGCGGGCAGCATGCGCATGCCGTTGCGGCGCTATCTTCCCGCCCTGTTCGTGGGCGGAGCGGCCTGGGCGCTGATCTACGCGACCGCGGGGATCGGCGTACTCGAAGTGCTGGGAAGGCTCTTCGCCGAGCGGCCGGCCCTCGGGGTCTGCGCCGTGGCCGTCCTCGTCCTCGCGGTGTGCGGGGTGGTGGTGTACCGCAGGAGAAGGGCGGCCCCGTCCTCCGACGAGACGGTGGCGAAGGAATCCTGAGCCGTCCGCGAGGGCGCGCCTGAGCCTGTCCCGCGAGGGCGTCCCGGAGCCTGTCCCGCGAGGGCGTCCCGGAGCCTGTCCCGCGAGGGCGTGCGCGACAGCGGGCCGGCTGTGCCGCGGCGGTGAGGCGAGCCGCCTGGCCCGCAGGTGGCCGGCCTCGGCCTGCGCCTGGCCGACCTCGACCAGTAGCCGGCCGGCGTCGGCGTGCGGCTGGGCTGCCTGGGTCCGCGGCTGGTCGGTCTCAGCCTGTGGCTGCGCTGCCTGAGCCTGTGGCCGGCCTGCCTCGGCCTGCGCCTGGCCGGCGCGGCCCGCGGCCGGCCTGCGTCGCCGGGCCGCGCGATGTCGGGGCGCGCGGTGTCGGGGCGGCCTTCGCGCCGGGACACGGCGGTCGAATGCCGGGGCCCGCCGGGACCACGCGCTTCCGGCCACGCTCGTCTCCTCGCCCCCGCGCTTGCGCCCCGGTCCACGCGGCAGCGTGCCGGTGCCGCCTTCGCGGCTGGGGCGTCCGCTCGTCCGGACGGTCCGCTCGGACATCGTCGCGGCGCTCCTCCCCCGCCTCCCCCGCATCCGGTTCCGCGCGCAGGAGCCTGGTCGGTCGCCTCAGCTCCGCAGGCCCGGTCTCTCCAGTTCCGCGAGGAGGTGTTCGAGGGCGGTGGCGGCCGTATCGCCCGTGTCGGCGACCTCGGGCAGGATGTCGGCGGCGGCGCGGCGCAGTTCCACCCAGCCGAGGTACGCGGCGTACGCGACGACCGCCTGCCGGCGGGCCGAGGGGGGCTCCAGCCCGAGGTCGGCGTAGAGCTCGGTGAGGTAGGCGATCCGGCGGTCGGTGACCCGGCGCAGGACGGGCGCGACGGCCGGGTGGTCGGCGTGGGCGACGATCGCGGGCTCCAGGCCGGCGATCTCCTGGTGCCCCAGCGCGGTGGTGAACAGGGCCCGCAGCCGCCGGCGCGGGTCGGTGACACCGCTCAGCTCGGCGATGAGGCTCGCGGTGTTCTGCCGCTCCCACAGCTCGAGCGCGGCTGTCAGCAGCGCGTCCCGGTCCTTGAAGTGCCAGTAGAAGCTGCCCCGGGTCGCTTCGAGCTCGCTCGCCAGGGCGTTGACCGAGACCGCGGCCACGCCGCCGCGCGCCATCGCGCGCAGCGCCGCCATAGACCAGTCCTCGGGCGCCAGTTGCTTTCGTGCCATCGCCATACAGTACTGTACGGTCCATCCATACAGGGGTGTACGGACGAGGTCCGGAGGTCTTGCCCGGCACCACGCCCAGGAAGGAAGAACCGCGATGCTCAGGTGGATTCCCCGGCTGGTCATAGCCCTGGCGGCGGCGCACTTCGCGGTCTTCGTAGCGGCCTCCACCACCTTCGACGACATGGCCCGGGAAGGGCTGTGGAACACCGCTCCCGGCGAGGCGCGGCGCGCGTACGAGATGTGGTTCCTCCTCGCCGGGTTCGGTCTGCTCGCGCTCGGCACCCTCAGCCGGCGCATCGTCCGCGACACCGGCCGGCTCCCCGCACAACTGGGCTGGTACCTGCTCGCCATCGGCATTCCGCTCCAGGTCCTCTACCCGGTGTCCGGCGCGCCCGGCCTCATCCTGGTCGGAGCGCTCGCCCTGCTGACGTCCTGTCGGCAGGCCCGAGCGGCGAGCCGGCGCGAGACGTGACGAGCGCGGAAAGGAGCGGGCCTCGCGCCGCGCCGGGGTGACGAGGGGGCCGATGAGGTGGAACTGCCCCGCGCGGGCGTGTGGGGCGCCCCTGGGGGCAGGCGGGGAGAGAAGGATGTCAGCAAACGTCCTGTCCTCTGCCGAGAGCCGGTGCCCTATGAGCTTCAACCCTCTGGAACAGCGCGGAATCCCGCTGGACAAGCAGGTCCGCAGCTGGCGGGAGCTGAACGTCTCGCCGATCGACCCGGATGCCTCCGACCCGTACACCCGCTGCCGGATCATCACGATGAACGGCATCGAGGTCGAGGCGATCCTCTTCAGCCACACGCTCGCGCGCAACACCGTCGACCCCGAGGTCAAGCGGGGCCTGGCGGAGGTGCGGTACGTGGAGGCGCAGCAGCAGAAGGCGGTCAACTGGCTGCTGCCCGGGGTGTCGTCGGTGCTGGAGACGACGATCGCGTACGAGCAGGTCGCCGTCGACCTCACCGCCTGGATCGCGCGGATGGAGCCGGATCCGTACCTCCGGCAGGCGTACCAGTTCGGCGTGCTGGAGGACTTCGACCATCTGTACCGGTACGCGAACCTGTACGAGATGATCGAGCACCGCAAGGCCGAGGCGATCGTCGACGGTCTGACGGAGGTCATGCCGGGCCGCCCCACGCGGATGCACCACCGCCACCCGGTCGACAACGTGCGCGACCCCTACGACAAGAACGCCACCGACCCGCTGTCCAAGCTGCACGCGCTGACCGTCCTGTCGGCCGAGCAGCAGACGATGAACTTCTACATGAACACCGGCCCCACCTACATGGAGCCGATCGCCCGTCAGCTCTACCAGGAGATCGGGCTCATCGAGGAAGAGCACGTCACCCACTACGAGTCCCTCGTCGACCCCGGGGAGACGTGGTGGGAGCAGCTGGTCAACCACGAGTACAACGAGTGCTATCTGTACTACTCCTTCATGGAGCAGGAGAGCCACCCCAAGGTGAAGGCGCTGTGGGAACTGCACCTGAACATGGAACTGGAGCACCTGCGGATCGCCTGCGACCTCATGCGCCGCCACGACGGCCGCGACCCTGAGGAGATCCTCGCGCCCCAGCTGCCGAAGGTGCTGACCTTCGAGCCGAACAAGGACTACCTGCGCGAGCTGCTCGCCACACAGATCGACCTGACCACCCTCGGGGCGGGCTACGTCCGTGAGGCCCACGAGCGGTTCGAGCAGATGCAGCAGCGCCTGCACGACGGCGAGAAGCCACCGAGCGACCGCGTCATGGACCAGCACCGCGAGATGTTCGACCGCGATTACCGGCTGGAGACCGAGGGTCCGCACCCCGTCGCATCGGAGCGTGCGTGATGGCCAAGGCAAGGGACATGACCGTGGACGAGCAGGCCGAGGTCGGGGACCCCGTCGCCGACGACGACGTGGTGGCGCTCCTCATGCGGCAGCACGGCCAGATCCGTGCCCTCTTCGAGGAGGTCCGCACCGCCGAGGGGGAAGAGCGTACGGACGCGTTCCGTCGCCTGGTGCACCTGCTGGCCGTGCACGAGACCGCCGAGGAGGAGGTCGTCCACCCCAGTGCCCGTACCGCGTTCGACGGCGGTGCGGAGGTGGTGGAGGAACGGCTCGCCGAGGAGAAGGCGGCGAAGGAGAAGCTCTCCCTGCTGGAGGACATGGACACCTCCGACCCCCGGTTCATGCCCACCCTGCTGTCCCTCCGCGACGCCGTCCTCGTCCACGCCCGGTCGGAGGAGCGCTACGAGTTCGCCCTCCTGCGCCGCACCACCTCGCCCGCCCGGCTCGCCCTGATGGCCAAGGCCGTCCGGGCGGCGGAGGCGACCGCGCCCACCCACCCTCACCCCGGCGTCGAGAGCGCCACCGCGAACCTCGCGCTCGGGCCCATGGCCGCCGTCGCGGACCGGGCGCGCGACGCCATCCGCCGCAGAATGGAGGATGGGGATGGGGATGGAGATGGGGCAGCGGATGGGGACGGGGGCAGGGGAGGGCGCTGACACGGGAGCGGGACGGGGCCGGGGCAGGGAAGGGCGCTGAGCAGGAGCGGGACAGGACGGCGACGGAGGCACGGGGAGGTGGACGTGGACGGCACGCTCGAGTCCCGCCCTGAGCGGCCCGGTTCCCGGGTCCTCTACGCGAACCTGGTGTCCGACCTCGCGGTGGACCTGGACGAGCGTGACGTGCTGAGCGCCTGGGCGGAACAGGCCCCGCGAGAGGTCTGGCTGCTGCGGGCGGGCGACGTACTGGTGACACCGGTGCCGGTCGACACGGCGTTCCTCCGGTACTCCTGTGCGCTGATCGGCGTCCCCTCGGACTCGGTCAGCGTCCTGACCCTGCCGGAGGCGTTCGCGGCGGCCGACCGGCCGACTCCGCACCGTACGGCCGTCGAGGCGGTACGCGCGGTCCTCGGCGGCCGTGCCGTGAGCGGGGTCATCCCGACGGCCCTCGACGGCGCGGCGGTCGGTCTGGCACGGGGACTCGGCGTTCCCGTGGCGCCGTACGCCTCGGCGGACCAGGCCGAGGCCGCCCTGGAGCCGACCAGGCTCCTCAACACGAAGGCCGGATTCCGGCAGGCGGCCCTCGGACTCGGCATGCGGCTGCCCGACGGCCGGGTCTGCCGCCGCGCCGAGGTGGCGGGCGCCGTGGCCGAACTGCTCGCCTCGCACGGGCAGGTCGTGGTCAAGCCCGACCGGTCCGCGGGCGGGCACGGCCTGTGCTTCCTCGCGGCGGCGGCAGAGCCGTGGACCGGGTCCGATCTCGCCACGGTGGGCGGGCCCGAGGGCCTGTGGATCGTCGAGGAACGGATCGACGTCGCCCGCTCGGTGAGCGTCCAGATGGAGACCGGCCCGGACGGGACGAGGGCGCTGTTCAGTGGCGAGATGCGCACCGTGGCGGGCTGCTTCACGGGCTATCTGTCGCCGCTGCCGGCCGACGTGGCCGGGGTCGGGGGCACGGACGGGGGCAGGGATGAGGTCGGGGGCAGGGGCAGGGATGAGGGCAGGGGCAGGGGCAGGGATGAGGTCGGGGGCGGGGTCGGGCCGACGCTGGTGTCGTGGGGGCGTGCGCTGGGCGGCTTCCTGGCGGACCACGGGTACGCGGGGCCGTTCAGCATCGACGCGATGGTGTCGGCCGACGGTGAGGTCTTCGCCGGCGAGAGCAACGTACGGCGTACGGCCACGACCACCCCGCAGGCGATGGTGGCCCGCCTCACCGCGGTGGCCGGTTCCGGTGCGGGGGCGGTTGCGGGTGCGGGTGGCGCGCCTGGGGCGGGTGCCGGGTCCGGGGCTGGGCCCGGGGCTGGAGCGGGTGCCGGGGCAGGCGCGGAGGCCGGGGCGGGTGCCGGGGCGGGTGCCGGGGCAGGCGTGGAGGCCGGGGCAGGTGCCGGGCCCGGGGCCGGTGAGCCGGCGTGGGCGACGGGGCGGGTGCGGGCACCGGGGGCGTTCTCCTTCGACGAGGCCGTGGAGCGGCTGCGCGCCGACCGGATCGGCTACGACGTCTCACGCGGAGAAGGCGTCGTCCTGTACGCCGGGCCGCCGCCGGACGGTCTGACCTGGCGGTACGCCGTGATCGCCCGCGACCATGCCGCGGTGGCCCGTTACGAGGAGCTCCTGCGGTCCTCCTGGGCCCGCGCCCGCTGAGCCGGCCGTCCCCGCAGGCCGGCGGGCAGTTCCTCCAGAAAAGCGGCGAGCGTACGGACACCGAGGCGGAGGGCCTCGATCTCGACCCGCTCGTCCGGGCCGTGCCAGTCGTCGCCGGGAAGGCCGGTGCCGAAGAACAGCACGGGCGCGTCACACGCACGGGCCAGCTGGGCGGCGGGCGCGGCACCGCCGTTGCCGATGAGGCGGGCCGGTGAGCCGTACGCGCGTCCCACCGCGCGGCCCAGAGCGGAGAGCGCGGGGTGGTCCTCCGGCGTGCGGTAGGGATCCGAGATGGTGGAGGAGATCTCCAGGTCGTAGTCGAATCCCGGTCGGCGGTGGCCGGCCAGCCAGGCGCGCAGCTGGTCGGCGACCTCGTCGGCCCGCTGGTCGGGTACGAGCCTGAGCAGCAGGTCCGCGCCCGCCTCGGCGGGGATGAGGCCCAGGGACGGCGTGTCGGTGCGGCCCGCCGTGAGACGGGCGACCTCCACCGCGGGGCGGGTCCACAGCCGCTCCGGTGCGGTGAAGCCGTCCTCCCCCTCGGCCCGGAAGGTGCCGGTGTCGGCCAGCCACGCCGGCAGCTCGAAGGGCAGGGACTCCAGTGACCTGCGCAGTTCCGGGCCGGGGCCGGTCACCGCGTCGTAGAACCCCGGGAGCGTGATCCGGCCGGAGTCGTCGGTGAGCAGGCCGATCAGCCGGCAGAGTTCCAGGGCCGCGTTGGCAGCGGCGCCGGACACGGCACCGCTGTGCAGGTCCCGCTCGGCGCCACGGACCGTGAGAGAGGCGGTGACCGAGCCGCGGACCGTGGCACACACGGTCGGTTCCCGTAGGGACCACAGCATGGTGTCGGACACCATGACCACATCGGCGGACAGCTCGTCGGCGTGCTGGGAGAGCAGGTCGGCCATGTGGACGGAGCCGATCTCCTCCTCGCCTTCGATCAGGTATTTCACGGTGACCGTCGGGGCCGCGCGGTCGGCGAGATGGGCGCGCACGGCCCACAGGTGCGCCATGATCTGCCCCTTGGCGTCCGACGCCCCCCGTCCGTACAGACGTCCGTCGCGCCGGAGCGGGGAGAACGGCGCCGTCACCCGCCACTCGGCGGGATCGGCGGCATGGACGTCGTGGTGGCTGTAGACCAGCAGCACGGGGGCGTCGGGATCGGCGGCCGGCAGGCAGCCGTACACGGCCGGCAGCCCGTCCGTCTCCCAGACCTCTGCGCGCGGGAAACCGATGTCGCGCAGGGTGTCCGCCAGCCAGTGGGCGGACCGCCGTACGTCGCCCGCGCGGTCCCCGTCGGACGAGACGGAGGGAATGCCCACCCACTCCGCCAGGGCTCGCACGTCCCCGGGGTCGGTCAAGGGGTCGCTCAGGGGTTCGGTCAGGGCGTGCCGCGTCGTGGCGGACCCGGTGGCGTTCATGGTCGGCGGATGCCCGGCTTCACGGGTTCGAACCACATCCGCGGACCGTGGGAGGCCAGGGGTCGTCAGGCGGGGGACCGTCAGGCCGGGGGTCGGGCGGGTGTCGGGGCGGGCGCCGGGCGGGCTGAGGGGCCGGGCGCCGGGCCGGGCGTGGGGGCGAGCGCCGGGCCGGGCGTGGGGCCGGGCGTGGGGCGCCGTTTTTTTTCGGGCCGAGGCCCGGCCGGTGGAGGCGTACCACTGGACAGCCAGGACGAGGGCGAGCGCCAACTCGGCCGCGTCGCCGCCGTAGTACATGAGCTGTGCTCCCGCCCGCAGGTCGGCGGGGGTGAAGGCGACACCGGGTGGGCCGGCGGCGTACAGGCTCTTCGCGAGAACCGCGTGGGCGGTCCCGGCCGCGAGCAGTGTGCCCCCGCGAACCGCGATGCCGCCGCCGTGTGTCCCGAGGCCGCCGCCTGGGTGCCGTACGGGGTCGAGCCGGCAGACGGCGAAGGCGAAGAGCAGGCCGGCGGCCAGGAAGTGGGCCTGGACCAGCATGTGGAGGAGGGGCCGGTGCTGAGCCGCCGCGAACAGGGGTGTGCGGTGCAGCAGCCACAGACCGCCGACGTCCAGCAGGGCGGCGACAGGAGGGAACAGCAGTACGGCGACGGGACGTGAGTGCCCGACCCCCAGCAGTCCACGGCGCCCCCGGCCGGGTGGCAGTGTCCGCAGGACCAGCGTGAGCGGGCGGGCGAGCACGAAGAGGAGCGGCGCGGTCATGCCGACGAGCAGGTGGACGGCCATGTGTCTCGTGAAGCCCCCGTCGGGCAGGGGCCCCAGCGCGGCCCAGGCCGGCGCCGCACCACCTGCGGCGAAGGAGGCGTCCCGCCACCGTGGCCAGGCGTCACCACGGCGCCTGAGCCGGACGGCGGCCACCCGGTACCCGGCGACCGCCAGCAGCGCCGCCGCCGGGACGAGCGCCCCCAGGGCAACGGCGGCCGGACCGGAATGAACATGGTCGGGAGTCATGTCCTGGCATCCCGTGCGGCCCGCTGACGGGTACGCACGGCGAGGGCGCAGCCGGTCAGGAGCACGGCCGCCCCGGAGATGTTCCATGTCCAGTCGTACGGGGCGATCTCCACTCCGTAGCGGATCTGGTGCACGCGCAGCAGCTTGTGGTCCACGATGCCGTCGAAGAGCTGGAACGTTCCCGCACCGATGAGGAACCCGGCCCACGCGTGGCCGGCGGAGAGCGCGCCACGCCGGCGCAGGTCAGCGAACAGGAAGAAGCCCGCGACCGAGCCGAGGAGCTCCGCCGAGTGGAGCAGGCCGTCGGAGAGGAGCCCGACCGCCGGGGTGGAGCGGTCGTAGAAGTGGTGCCAGCCGAGGATCTGGTGGAAGACGATCTCGTCGAGGGCCGCCATGACGGCCGCGCCGATCAGCGCGCCGACGGCGGCCGACCGGCGGCCTTCACCGCCGGGGCCGGCCGCCTTCCTCGCATCGGGTTTCACCCGTCAACCTCCTGCTCGCGCGGTGTCGTGTCCTGGTGAGGGGGATACCCCTCCGCCGCTTGCCGTCGGGGGAAAGCCGCTCCACAGGGCCGTTTCCCACCCGAATAGGGGGTGCTGCTGCTGGGAGCGGAGGGGGGACCGGGACCGGTCCGTATGAGCGGTGGATGAGCGGTGGCTGCATGAGCACGGTCCGCATGAGCGGCGTCCGCATGAGCGCAGCCGGTACGGGCACTCGCCCTGCATGCAGATGACTCCCGCTCGCCTCGCCCGAGCACAGGGTGGCTTCCACGTTCTCAGTGGGGTCTGGCCCCTGGTCAACCGGCGCAGCTTCGAGGCGATCACGGGGCCGAAGGCCGACGTCTGGCTGCTGCAGACCGTGTCCGGGCTGCTCGTCGTCATCGGCTGGGCGCAGACTCGGGGAGCCGGAACGGATGCGGGCGACGCGCTCGCACGCCGGCTCGGCATCGGCACGGCCGCCACCCTGCTCGTCGTGGACGTCTCCTACGCCGTCCCTGGCCGCATCCGGCGGATCTACCTCCTCGACGCCGCCTTCCAGGCGCTGTGGCTCACCGCTTGGCTCCGCGCCAGGCCGTGAGCGGGCGGTCGTCCGTCCTCCTCCTGGATGTCAGTGGGCCGCCGTACGGTTTCATCAGGCCGTCCGCCCGGGCGGCGAGGAGGCGGGGACATGGGGCGGGACGTGGAGAGGGACATGGAGTGGGTGGGGGACGCTCGACTGGCAGCGGGGCCTGAAGCCGTCTGGTACCTGGAGACGGCTTTCACGCCCGGCGCTCATCTGGGGACGGTGTACGACGATCCGACAACGCCCGTCGTCGTGACCGGCGTCGAGGAGCTGACCACCCTGCGCGTACCCAGCGGCCGGCTCGTCGTGGATGCGCCGTGGGACGACGACGATGCCTGGAGGTACGAGAAGGGGCTGCCGACGAGGCCGCCGAGGGAGTTGGCGGTGAGGATTCCCCCGGGCGTCCACCGAGTGGAGCTCGCCTGGACGGCGGGCCCGTACGAGTTCTTCGGCGAGCACTTCGACGGCGTCGCGTGCGCCGCGACGCGCCTGTGCGTCAGCGATGCCCCTGTCGTCGGGTGGGAGATGGCCCTGGGCGTCGGCGAGGACGTCGACCGGCTGCCGGCCGGCGAGAAGCCCCGATTCGGCTCGGACGCCAATGTCGGCTGCTTCGCCGACGCCGGTGCGTGGACGACCTTGTCCGCGCCGTTCCGTACGTACGTCGACGGCGAGCCGGTGCCGCGTGACACCGAGCGGCTGTCCCACGGATACGAGCGGGTACGCGACGAGTCACGGCGAGCCGATCTGGTGACGTTCACGGCCGAGTCGGGCGGCGTGGTCTGGTTGGGCCGCACGGCGACCGGCGCGGTGGCCTCGATCGTCGTCACCAGCGGCATGGCCGGCGCCAAAGCCTGACGGCCGGCCTGCCCTTGGTCGGTGAAGGACTCGAGCGAGACGCCGCAACGCACCCGTTCGGACCAGTGCCACAGGCCTCGGCCGGAAGGCCCTCGTAGCGTGGCGGGTGATGTTGTCGAGCACTTCGGAGGTTCTCTGATGAGTGGTCGCTCTGTGGTCGCCGGCATAGTTCTGGCCGCCGCCTTCATGGCCCCCCTGTCCGGTGTCGCCCACGCTCAGGATCTCAACTGTCGCGACTTTGAATTCCAGGAAGACGCCCAGGCGGAGTTCAACCGAGACATGAGCGACCCTCACCGCCTCGACGAGGACCAGGGACCCGATGACGGCATCGCCTGCGAAGCACTGCCCAGGCGCACGAGCACGGAGCCCGCGCGGCCTCTCACCCCGAGCGCTGACGCCGTCCAGCCGGTGAACCCGAGTGCCACACCCCTTCGGCCGGCTACCCCTCTCCTGCCGAGTCGCGGCACTGAGGCCGGAATCGGCGGAACGTCCGGCCCCTCGGAGCTGAGCACGGTCCTCGGCGTCTCCCTGGCAGTCGGTGCCGCGGTGGCGGGCGGAACCCTCGCTGTGCGGCAGCTGAGGCGCAGGTCAAGCCAGGCGTGAGGGTCCGGCCGAATGCCGGGGGGTTGCCGGACGCCTCGCCCCTCCGCGCCGGGCAGTGCCGCCGAGGCACCAGCCGCACGCGCTGGTCGACGCCGTCCGGCCTTGTCGGCCCTCGTACCGACACCGTGCTTTACGGCCGTCCGCGGCCGAACAGGGCGATGCCCGTGCCGACGCCCACGATCAGCAGCCCGATGCCGCCGAAGACCAGCGGCAGCAGCCACATCGTGGCGAACCCCTCGATCCGGGCGTCCTCGGGGGAATCCGCGCGGTAGCGCACCTCGACCCGTTCGCCCACCTCGTACGCCGGCGGGTTGGAGCCCGTGAACTCGCGGAACCTCGTCGGTGTGCCGCCGGCCGGGGTGAACTCGACCACCGGGTGCGCCACCGGCTCGTTCCCCGACCGGGTCTTGCGGGAGCCGCCGGCGTGGCCGCCCTGCCATTCGAGGGCCACGACCGTGCCCGAGGCGCGCTCGCCGTTCGCCACGTAGGAGACCGAGATCCCCGCCAGGACCGTCCCGATGATCGAGAACAGCGCTCCGAACGCGATCAACCCGAAGGCGACCCACCGACGGGCCCGCCGCCCCCGCACCTCAACCCGCACGGCATCCCTCTCGATCGTCCGGGGAGGGGCGCTATCTCAGGCAGGCGCGGACATCGGAGGCAGGGGGCGCGCCCCGGAGCGTCTCCGACGTCAGCTGCGCGGAAGCGACCCCGAGACCAGGGGACGTGCGCCCAAGTGGGCTGCGATACGGGCGATGGTGCGGGCGTTGTCCTCGAACAGATGGGCCTGCATGCCCGCCGTCCGGGCGGCCTCGACATTGACCGCGGCGTCGTCGATGAAGAGGCAGTCCTCCGGTCGTACGTCCAAGCTGGTGCAGGCGGCCTGGAACGCGCGGGGGTCGGGTTTCTCGACGCCGATCTCGTGCGAGTAGACGATCTGCTCAACCAGTTCGTCGAAGTGATACCGCGTCGTCTCCTTCTCCCGGGCGCCCACGAAGCTGTTGCTGAGGATGCCGAGCCTGCAGGTGCCGCGCAGTCCTCGCACGTGGTCGATGAGCTCCTCGTTCGGCGTCCCCAGGTACTCCGCCCAGAGATCCGCCATGAAGGCGTCGACCTGGCGGGGGGCGAGACCGAGGCGGGCCGCCACCTGTTCGTGCACCTCTCGTTCGCTGATGGTCCCGACGCCGCCGGCCCGCCACACGTCGTCCATGCGCGCGGGGATCGTGCCCGGGGGCAGTTCCAGCCGCTGTTCCCACCGTCGTACCCACCCGGTGTCCGGCGTGATCTCCAGCACGCCGCCGATGTCGAGAATGACGCAGGCCGTGGTCATGTGAACTCCCCCTCTTCGTCGTGCATTCAGGCTGCAAGGAGGGTACGCAGGTCGATCACGCGGTAGCCGCGGGCGGTGAACGCGTCGAGGATGCGGGGCAGGGCCTGGGCGTCGATCACCTCCGTGCGGCCCTGGGACGCACCGACGTGCATCTGCAGGACGGCTCCCGGGCGCAGGGCGTCCACGGCCCGGCCCACTGCGCGGTCCACCGTCATGCCGCCTTCTGTTCCCTTCCATCCGTTGGTGTCGGTGGTGAACTCGATGGTCGCGAATCCGAGGGCGTTGACCTCCCTGATGTGGGCGGGGCTGGTCTCGCTGTAGGGGAACCGGAAGAACGGCGTCAGCGCGCGGCCCGCCCCGGCCCGGCGGAGGGCCCGGTCCGTCGCCGTCACCTCGTGCTGTCGTCCGGCCTCGGTCAGGTCCTTGAAGGAGGGGTGGCTGAAGGAGTGGTTGCCCAGTCCGTGGCCTGCTGCCGCGATCCTCCTCACCACCACGGGGCAGCGGTCGGCGAAGTCGCCGGTCAGGAAGAACGTCGCGGGCGCGCGACGGCGGGCGAGCTCGCCGAGGATGCTGTCCAGGCCGGCGTCGTTCCAGGCCGCGTTGAACGTCAGGGCGACCACCCGCTCGCGCGTACGGATCACCCGGTTCTCCGAGCCGAACAACGCACGCAGGCCCGGCGGCCGCTCCTTGCCGTCGGCGCTCGCCGCCGTCGGCGGGTACGGCGTCGCGGCTTGCGCCGGCCGGGCCGCCGGCCCGTGCGCGCAGGTCCACAGCACGGCGGCGGACAGTCCGGCAGCGGTCCCCAGCAGGCGCCGGAGGAGGGGGCGACGGCCCCTGGTCGCAGAAAGTGAGAGCACATCCAGCCATCGGCCGGCCGGGCCGAGGGCTTGAGCACACGCCGGCAACGCCAGAGGCCCGTGCCCGTCGGGGTCGTGCCCGGGACGCGGACAGCAGGCCGCCGGGCCTCTCACCGTGGGTCGGCCGCCAGGGTGTCCTTGCTGACCAGGAGGTCGTCGGACCAGCAGAGCCGGTAGAAGTCGACCTGGCCGAAGAGGTCTCGGCCGGAGCGGTAGAACGCGCAGTGTGTCGCCGTCGGCGGCCTGGGCGCGGAGCGGACGTGGTCAGGGGGGTACGGGAAGGAGCGGTCCGGGAGCCGGTCGGCGAGGGCGGCGCGCGGGCGTCCCGGTTCGAGCTGCTCGAACCGGGACGGCGGCAGCACACCGGTCGTCAGCTGCCAGGCCAGGTGGGCGGCGGCCGGCACGAAGAACGCCGCCGCCGTGAGCGGTGCCGCGAACGCGACGACGGAGCGACGGCGCGCGGTGCGGCGTACCGCGGCGAGGCGTTCGGTGGACTCCGGGGTGGCGCTGAGTCCTCTGTCGCTGCCCGAGCCGGCGGCGGCCGGCGGCCGTGTCCCGAGGCGGGCCGGGGTGTGGTGAGGAAGGACGGCGCTCACGCGGAAGCCGGCCCCGTGCGGACCGGTCCACAAGGAGCCGCCGAGCACGTGCATCCGCTCGCGGAGTCCGGTGAGTCCGCGGCGGCCGGCGCCCTCCGCCGGGCCGGGCCGCCGCCCGGCGTCGGCCGGGGGTGCCGCGTTGTCGACGGTCACACGGGTGCGGTCGGCCTCGTGGGCGATCGTCACCCGGACCGCGCCGCCGGGGGCGTGCTTCACGGCGTTGGTGAGGGCTTCCTGCACGACCCGGTACATGCCGCGTTCCACCAGAGGGGACAGCTCGGGCACCGTGCCGCGCCGTTCCCACCGCACCGGCACGCCGGAGGCGACAGCCCGGCCGAGCAGGTCTTCGACCGTGTCCTTCACCGGTAGACCGCCCACACCCGCAGCGGCGTCCGCCGCCGCGCCGGAGCCCGTCCCCGGCCCCGGTTCCGTCCCCGAGTTCGGTTCCGATTCCGGCTCCCGTGGGTCGTGCAGGACCGCGACGGTCTCCCGCAGTTGCTCGACGGCGTCGGCGACGGTCGCGCGGAGCTCGGCGAGGTCGGCGCGGTCGCGATCGGTGAGATCGGGCGAAAGCTCCAGAGCACCGGCCCGCAGGGCGACCAGGCTGAGCACATGGCCGAGGGAGTCGTGCATGTCGGCTGCGATGTCGGCGCGTTCGGTCAGTCTGGCGCGCTCCGCTACGAGGTGCTGGCGCTCCTCCAGGCTCCGGGCCAGCCGCCACCCTTCCCGTACGAGTTCCCGCCGGCCGCGCCAGTGCCGTCCGGCCAGCCATGGCACCACCAGGGCGGCGGGCAGCACGCTCAGGGCGTAGAACCACCACACGGGCTGCACCCGCAGCACCGCGCACACCACGACGTCGACGGCCACGCAGGCCGCGAGCGTCAGCAGCGGTCCGCGCGCCGCGGCGACCCGGACGCCCAGCAGGCAGCTCAGCGCGGCGAGCGAGACCACCTGGGCATGGGCGGGTGTCAGGGAGTCCGCGAGGCCCAGTGCGCACAGCCCGTTGACGAGCAGCACGGCGGTCTCCGGACGGCTGCGGGACAGCGGCACGGCCACCGCCAGGACCAGCAGTGGCAGCGCCAGGTCCACGACCGGCGACGGCGCGGTCGCCTCCCTGAACCCGTACGCGGTGGCCGCCGCCAGCACCACCCACAGCCCCGCGTCGACGAGCAGGTGCCTGATCGGGGGTGTCCGTGGGTGCTGCCGCATGGTGGGTCCGGTCCTTCGCTTCGGTGTCGCGTCGTCGTCGCGTCGTGTCGTGTCGTGTCGTGTCATGTCGTGTCGTGTAGTCACGTCTCGACTCGACTCGTCGCGTGCTCGGGTCGATTCTGTGCGACGTGTGCGAACGCCCGACGACGCGGTGGGCTCTCTCTCCTCGGCCCGGCGGGGACCCGACCGGGCCCGCCCGGTCCCTGCCGAGCCGACGGAACGTCAGGCGTCCCTGCGCCGCAGCACGTACAGGCCCGCCGCATGCGCCGCCGCTGCCCACGCGGCCACGATCAGGACCGAGGACGCCGACGAGTACGGCGCATCGGCGCCGACGCGCATAAAGTGGTCTCCCGCCGCGTACGGCAGGGCGTCGTTGACGGTCGCGAGGGTCTCGCTGCCGAGCCCGAGGAGCACGCTCGGCAGCGCCCACAGAAGCGTGGTGAGGATCGACAGCGCGCCGGCCGGGTGGCGGGTGGCGAAGGCCACGCCGACGGTGAGCACGGCGACCAGCGCCTGGTACAGGCCGAAGGCGAGGGCCTGTCCGAGAGCCGTACCGGCGTCGAAGGCGGCCCGTCCGTCGAAGGCTCCCCAGGCCACGGCCGAGCCGACCACGGCGTACCCCGTGCCGCCGAGGAACGCGACCGCGGCCGTCACCAGCGCCTTCGCCGCCTGGACCCGGTGGCGCCGCGGCACCCACAACAACGACGGCCGTACCGTCCCCGTCGTGTACTCGGACGTCACCGCCACCGTCGCCATGATCACGACGACGAACTGGGAGACGACGGCGGAGGTGGCCGCCGCGTTCCCGACGGGCTGGACCGGATGGTCGTTGATGCGGGCGATCGAGGCGTAGTAGAAGGTGAACACGCCGGTGATCACGAGGCCGGCCAGGAGACACAGGGAGGCGGATCGGACCGACCACAGTTTGGTCCACTCGGCGGCGACGGCGCCGACGAGACCGCCGGAGGCGCGCGGAAGTCGCGTGCCGGGCCCGGTCCTTGGCGGCGCGAGCGCTCCGCCGGGCGTCTGCGCAGGCGCGCCCCCGTCCCTGGTGGTCGCGTTCGGGGTCACTGCCGGTCTCCTTCCGTGCTGCCGCCCGTCGTGTACTCGACGCTCCGCGCGGTCAGGTCCAGGTACGCCTGCTCCAGCGACACCCGGACGTCGCTCAGGCCGTGCAGCCGTACACCGCTGTGGTGGGCCAGGTCCCCCACCTCGGCGGCCGTACGTCCCTCGACGGTGAGTTCGCCGTCCGCCGAGGTCTCGACGCTCACGCCGTCGGTGTCCATCAGGGCCCGCACGAGCGCCGCCCGTTGCACCGGGTCGGGCACCCGCGCCCGCGCCGACGCGGGCGAGGCCGTGGCCAGGAACTCCTCCATGGTGGTGTCGCTCAGCAGCCGCCCGCGCCCGATGACGACGAGGTGGTCGGCGGTCAGCTGCATCTCGCTCATGAGATGACTGGAGAGGAACACCGTGCGCCCCTCGGCCGCCTGGTCGCGTACGAGGCGGCGGATCCACCGCACACCGTCCGGGTCGAGGCCGTTGACGGGCTCGTCCAGGATCAGCACGGGCGGGTCACCGAGCAGCGCGCCGGCCACCCCGAGGCGCCCGCTCATGCCCAGCGAGTACGTTCCGGCCGGCCGGCGGGCCGCCTTGGCGAGGCCCACCAGCTCCAGCACCTCGTCCACCCGGCGTACCGGAATCCCGTTGGCCCGTGCCTGCGCGACCAGATGGGCACGGCCGGAACGCGCCGGGTGGACGGCCCGGGCGTCCAGCATCGCCCCGACCGCCCCCAGCGGCCGGCGCAGATCCGCGTAGGGCCGGCCGGCGATCAGGGCCCGGCCGCGGGTCGGACGGTCGAGGCCGAGGATCATCCGCATGGTGGTGGACTTCCCGGCTCCGTTCGGGCCGAGGAAGCCGGTCACGCGTCCCGCCCGGATGTCGAAGGTCAGATCGTCCACGGCGATCGTGTCGCCGTAGCGTTTCGTCAGTCCTCGGATGCTGATCACGGAAGTCTTCCTTCGTCGTCGGTCGCGAAGCTCGGCGTACGGGACGCGGAGCACAGGGGTACGAAAGGCGGCGCCGGCGCATGGCACGCAGCGCGTGCAGGGCACACCGCGTACACGGCGAGCACCGCGTACATCGCGTACATCGCGTACACCGCCTGCACCGCCTGCACCGCACTCGGCTGGCCGCCGTGTTTCCCGTACGTCAGCGACGCTACGAGCGGGCGCGGCCGGCGCCCATGGGTCGAAGGGAAGCGACGCCCTGCCTTTCGTCAGGGGTGCGCCGCGACCGTGGGCGGAGATGCCGGGCTCACGGCCCCCACGGCGGCGAACCGACCGTAGGCTCGTCGTGTGGAAGAGACGACACCCGGCAGCCGGCCGGTCCGCGTCCTGGTCGCCGACGACGAGGCGATGGTCCGGGCCGGGGTGCGCGCCATCCTCGCGCGGGACCCGCAGGTCGACGTCGTCGCGGAGGCGGGCGACGGACACGAGGCCCTCGCCCTCGCCCGGCGGCACCGGCCGGACGTGGTCCTGCTGGACATCCAGATGCCCGGCCTCGACGGGCTGGCCGCGGTGGCACGGTTCCACCGGGAACTGACCGCGGTCGGTGTGATCATGCTGACGACCTTCGGGCAGGACGAGTACATCACCCGGGCGCTGGAGGAAGGCGCGGACGGCTTCCTGCTGAAGGCGGACGATCCGAGGGAACTCCTCAACGGGGTGCGGGCGGTCGCGGCCGGCGGTGCCTACCTCTCCCCCAGGGTCGCCGGACGGGTCGTCGCCGGCATGCGCGCCCACCGCTCGGCGCACCCCCGTCGCCCGCTGGAGCGGCTGACGGAGCGGGAGCGCGACGTGCTCGCCGCGCTCGGTGCCGGGCTGTCCAACGCGGAGATCGGGCACCGGCTGCACCTGGTGGAGGGGACGGTCAAGGCGCATGTCAGCGCCGTGCTCACCAAGCTGGGCGCCCGCAACCGCGTGGAGGCGGCCATCGCCGCGCACGAGGCCGGTCTGATCCCTCCCCGCGGCCAGGGGTGAGCCGCCCGGCGTCCTTCGCTCCCCCTCCTCCACGAGCCGAGGCCGATTGTCAGTGGTGGGTGAGACGGTAGGAACGTCAAGCCGGAACACGAGGGGGAGCTGCTGCCATGTCCGGAAATCAGAACTACATCAACCATGTCGCTCTCGTCCTGGACGCCAGTTCGTCCATGTCGCACCTGAGCCGGAAGGTCGTCGAGGTCGCCGACCAGCAGATCGCGTATCTCGCGCGGCGTTCGAGGGAGCTGGACCAGGAGACGCGGGTCACGGTGTACGTCTTCGCCGACAAGGTGGAGTGCGTCATCTACGACAAGGACGTGCTGCGGATGCCGTCCCTGAAGCAGCTGTACCGGGTCGGTGGCATGACGGCCCTGCTGGCGGCCGCGCTGAAGTCGCAGCGGGAGCTGGCGCAGACGGCCCAGCTGTACGGGGACCACAGCTTCCTCACCTTCGTCCTGACCGACGGTCAGGAGAACGCGAGTCACCGCTGCGCGGACGCCCCTGCCAGGGATCCGCGGGAACTGGTCCAGGCCGTGGCCGAGATGATCGAGTCCCAGCAGGACAACTGGACGCTGGCCGTCCTCGTGCCGGACCAGATGGGCAAGCGCGAGGCCATGAACTGCGGTTTCCCGAAGGACAACATCGCCATCTGGGACGCCACGAGCACGCACGGGCTCGAGGAGGCCGGGCAGGTCATCCAGGAGGCCACGGAGAAGTTCATGGTGGGCCGCGCCCAGGGCATCCGTGGTTCGCGGGCGGTGTTCTCGACGGGGGCCGACGCCGTCAACAAGGAGACGATCGCGGCGGCCGGTCTCACTCCGGTGGAGCGGTCGGCCTATGAGTTGATAGCGGTGACCCGCGAGGCGGGGATCCGGGACTGGGTCGTCGAGTGCGGGCACACGTACCGGACGGGTGGTGCGTTCTACCAGCTGAGCAAGCCGGAGAAGATCCAGGCGAAGAAGCGGATCGCGGTGGTGGAGAAGAAGACCGACCTGGTCTACACGGGGCCCGAGGCCCGGGCCCTGCTCGGGCTGCCGGACGTCGAGGCGCGCGTCAAGCCCGACCACAACGACGACTTCACCATTTTCGTGCAGAGCACCAGCGTGAACCGGAAGCTCGTGCCGCAGACCCGGCTCCTGCTGATGCACTGACGCACTGACGCTTCACGGATCCGGGCCGGTGGGGCCGGCCGGCGCCGGCCGGCCCATCCGTCTTGTGGCTCCTTGTGCTCCTCGTGCCTCCTTGTGACGCTGCCTCCGGTGTCTACAGTCCCGGGCCGTTGTACGCGCCGCGGTGGGGCTTGGTCGTCGCGGAGACCGGGTTCGCCCAGTAGTCGCGGCCTCCGTTGCCGCTGATCACGGAGCCGTTGTTCAGGGCTGGTGAGGTGGAGCGCAGCTTGTAGCCGTCGGCGGAGTCGAGGGAGTCGCCGCCGGTGCCGGGGTTCACGAAGCGGGGGTCGCCGGTGATGCCGTTGGCGGTCGGCCGGGGGACGCCCTGGAAGACGTTCCACAGCCACTGGACACCGGGGGCGGTGGGCAGCCGGGAGTCGCTGGTGCCGACCCAGATGTTGTTCTCCACGACGCTCTCGTCGGGGAGGGTGATGTCGAGTTTCCGGTCGGTGCAGTAGAAGACGTTGTTGTACATGTGCAGCGCGGACCGGCCCGCGCTGACGCTGCTCATGCGGCAGTCGTTCTCGGAGATGTTGAAGCGGATGATCTGCTTGGCGCCGCCGATGGTGCCGCAGCCGTCACAGTCGAGGAAGAAGCCGCCGATGTTGTCGCGGCTGAAGTTGTACTGGATGGTGCAGGTGCCGGTGTTGCCCCAGTCGCAGTCGAAGGCCTGGCTGTCGGCCACGGACATCCGGGTGATGCCGTACACGGCGTTCTTCTGGATGGTCGGATTGTGGTCGCCGAGCACCCATATGCCGGCGAAGTTGCCGCCGGAGAAGGGATAGACGCCGTTGCCCACTCCGGAGGCGTTGTTGTACTGGATCATCGGCGCGTCGGCGTAGCTGGCGATGATGCCGTCGCCGCCGACGTCCTTGATGATGTTGTGTTCGATCAGCACCCCGGAGCCCTTGACCGCCATGGCTCCGACGCGGATCTTGAGGCCGCCGCCGCCCGTGTTGCTGATCTGGTTGTGGTGGACGTGGACGTCGTGGAGCGTCGAGTTGGTGCCGCTGGCTCCCGTGACGATGCCGGCGGACTGGACGAAGTCCTCCGTGGTGGGGCTGGTCTTGTCGGTCTGCCCGGCGACCCGGTCGATGACGAGATGGCCGATGTCGAACCCCCGGTGGGCCCTTCCGTCGGTGGCGGTGATCCTCAGGCCCGTGCGGCGGGCGAGGGTGGCGGCCGGGTTGGTCAGCTTGAGGTTGCCGACCCGCCAGTGGTCCTGGTTGCTCAGCAGCACGGCGTCGGCGGCGCCGTTGCCGTCGATCACGGGGAGGGCGCCGGTGCCGTAGGAGGTGAGGGTGATGGGGGCCGAGGCGGTGCCGCTGCCCTTGGGGGCGAGCGTGCCGGTGCAGGTGGTGCCGGACGCGAAGGCGAGCGTGTCACCCGGCGCGTAGGTCCGGGCGTTGGCCTGGCCGATGCTGTTGAACGGCGAGGTCTGGCTGCCGTCACCGGCGGTCGGCCTGGAGCAGTCCACATAGGTGGTGCTCGCGGCGGCCGGGGCGGAGACGCCGGCGACGGCGCCGGTGGCCGTGGTCGTGGTCGTGCCGGTGGCGGTGGCGGTGGCGGTGGGCACGCTCGTGAAGGCGAGCGCGGTGGTGCCGGTGAGAGCGAGGACGGCAGCGGCGAGGCGGCGCCCGGCCGCCCGCCGTCCCCTGAGTGCTCCGAACGTCATGGCGTCACACCCTTCTGGCGGTTCGGTGTCGCCAGAAGCTAGACCCGGCCGGTGATCGAGTCAACGCATCATTATCGATTGATCGAATTTCGATCAGAAGGTAGGTCGAAGTCGCCGTACCCCGCTGCCGGTTAGGATCGGGGGGGACCATCTGAGGGGGCATCACATGACGCGGCAGGGGCAGCGGGCCATCGTGCTGGAACGCATGGACGGATCGGCCGCGGCGGGGGCCCGGGACGCGTTCCGGCTGATCTACGCCGAAGCGTTCGGCGAGCCTCCGTACCACGAGACCGAGGAGGACGTGGCCGCCGCCTTCCGCCGGTTCCCGGCCCAGACGCGCAGGGACGGCTTCCGCGCGGCCCTGGCCCGTACCGAGGACGGCGATCCGGTCGGCATGGCGTACGGCTTCCCGCTCGCCCCCGACACGGGCTGGTGGGACGAACTGACCGAGCCCGTACCCGACGAGATGCGACGGGAGGACGGCCGCCGCACCTTCGGTCTGATGGAGCTGGCCGTACGGGGACCGTGGCGCGGGCAGGGCGTCGCGCGGCGGCTGCACGAGACCCTGCTCACCGGCGTCACGGCCGAGAGGGTGCTGTTGAACGTCAACCCGGCCGCGGAGGCGGCGTGGGCTGCCTACCGGGCTTGGGGATACCGCAAGGTCGGCGAGGCGCGGCCCTGGGGAACGGCCACGGACCTCCACGACGTGATGCTCCTCGACCTGCGCTGACCGCAGCCGCACAGGGGCGCAGGGGCACAGGGGCACAGGGGCGCAGTGGCATAGCCGGCGCCTGGGGGCGCGCCGGTTGCGGGACCACGGACCGCGGGGTGGTGCGCGTGGCGAACCTCGTCCGTCATCTTCCGTAGAGGAAGAAGCGGGCCGGGACGACGAGTTCGTGGCCGGTACGGAAGCGGATCCGCACCTCCTGCTGAGTCCATGTGGTGGTGTCGACTCCCTTGGCCGCCACGTAGGGCTCGACCTCGACCCAGTGTCCGTACGAGAACCCGGAATCCCGTCCGATCACCAGTCGGTAGCTGTGGCGCCCCGACAGGGTGTGCTCGTGCACCAGTCCCAGGACGTGTGGGAACCGGTCCTCGTAGACGACTGACGAGGGCGCGGTGCTCTGGTACGTGACCTCGGTGCGCGGCCACCACAGGACGGTCACGGCGATGACGGTCGCGACGACGCCGGCCGTGGCGCCCAGCAGGAAGGTGCCGATTCCCGCCCTGCGGCGGGCCGGTCGTGGGGCCCGGCCGGGACGGTCGGCGGAGGTGTCGATGGCGGACGTGTCGATGGCGCTTCTCCAGAATCGCGGTTGTCCGGACCGGATGACCGGTGGCCGGTGACCGGTGGCCGGTGCGGGACTCTCCTGCCTAGCTCTTCGTGCGGGCCCTCAGCCCGACCTTGTCGCCCTTCAGCATGCGGGCTTCCTATCCGACCCGTCCGGCCGGAGGCAAACGAATATGCGATCATCGACGGCGTTGCCCGGAGGCCGTGTCAGCGCCCCGGACTTCGCTCCGGGCCTGTTCCGGGTCGGCTCGTCCCGGGCGCCCCTGACGTTCACTCAGAGATCCGGGCACACGGCAACCCCTCGTACTCGGGAGACGCGCACGTATGAACACGTCCACCTCGCCCTCCGGTTCGGAACGGACGGCCGCCGAGCCGGCGGTCCGCATCGGCGCTCTCGTGCCGTTGACGCGGCCTGGTTGGGTCGAGGGGGGCCGGCAGCTGCTCGCCGGGCTCGAACTGGCCGTTCACGACGTGAACGAGGCCGGCGGCGTCGACGGCAGGCCGCTCGAACTGGTGGTGCGGGACACCGCGGCCGATCCGCGGCGGGCCGAGGCGGCCGTGGAGGAACTGGCCGGACTCGGCGTGGCCGCCGTGGCGGGCGAGTACCACAGCGTCGTCGCGCGGGCCGCCGCCGGACGGGCCGACGCGCTCGGTCTGCCGTTCCTCTGCTCGTCAGCGGTTCTGGACGCGCTCACGGAACAGCCCACCCAGTGGGTCGCACGCCTCGCTCCGCCGCAGTCCCGCGGCTGGCGGACGTACGCCGACTTCCTGCTCGGCGCGGGCCACCGCCGTATCGCCGTGGCGGCCCAGCAGAGCGTCTACTGGGCGTCGGGCGCCGGCATCCTGCGGGACCACCTCGCTGCACGCGGCGGCAGCCTCGTCGAGCTGGACATGGGCGCGCTCACGCCCGAGAAGGTGTGCGACGCACTCGACGAGGACGGCGCGACGGCGCTCCTGCTTCTGCTGGGTCATCCGGATCCGGCCGTGCCGGTCGTCGAGGCCGTCCGCCGGGACGGGCGGCTCGCCGGGCTGACGATCGGCGCTCCGGCAGGGCAGCCGGAGTTCGCCGAGTGGGCGGGGCTGCTCGGCGACGACGGCACCGCGATCCCGTTCCTGCGCTATCTGCCCGAGCGCCTCACTCCCCTCGGCGAGCGCGTCGAGCGGACCCTGCGCGAACGGCTCGCCGGGGCGCCGTCGTTCGTCGCCTTCGAGGGCTACGACACGATCACCGTGCTCGCCGATGTGCTGCGGCGGACCGGCGGCGGCGCGGACAGGGCGCGCACCGCCGCGTCGTGGCCGCGCGTGGTCGTGGAGGGAACCCGTGGGCAGATCCGTTTCTCCCGCACGCCCGGCATCGGCGTGTGGCAGTGGGCGGGGCCGCCGGTGCAGGTCGTCGACCGGGATCCGGCGGATCGGGATCGCTTCCGGGTGCTCCACACGGGCTGAGCGCCGGGGGTCGACGAGGAGCGGCGCCAGGCGGCCGGGGCCGAGTCGACGAGGAGCGGCGCCAGGCGGCCGGGGCCGAGTCGACGAAGAGCGGCGCCAGGCGGTCGGGGCCGACGCCGCGCCCCGATGTCCGACGCGCCCGGGGGGCGCGGGCGTCACCCGCGCTCTCGCAGGTACGTCTCCAGCTCCGCGGCGCCCGTCAGCAGCGCGCGCCCGCGGGCGGACAGCCGGCCCTGCCAGTCGTGCAGGGAGGCCTGCAGCGGCTCCAGTCCGCCGACCGCCCGTACGCGGTCGATCACCGGTGCGATGTGGTCCAGCGGGTAGCCGCCCCGCCTGAGCTGGTGGGCCAGTCGCGCGTCGCGCACGTCGGCCTCGTCGTAGACGCGGTATCCGGTCCGCGGGTCGCGGCGTGGGCGCACCAGTCCGGCCCGCTCCCACTTGCGCAGCGTGGCGGGGCGGATGCCGAGCCTGTGTGCCAGCGGTCCGATGAAGGTGCCCCCGGGCGCGGACGCCGGCGCCTGCCGGGACCCCTGGGCCTGCCGGGACACGTCCGCCTGCCGGGACACGGGCGTCGGCCCCGACGCCACCGCCGACCTCGACCCCACCGTCGGCCCGACGCCACCGCCGGCCCGGTCTCCGCGGCGGGCCCCAGGTCGCGCAGCGCGTTCTCCACGGCCTGAAGGGTCCTCCGGTCGTCGAGGAGTCGGGCGTGGCTCTCGTCGATGAGACGGAACGCCTCGTCGACGGCGTCCTGGTGCACGGCCCGCATGATCGACGCGGCCGTCCGGTGTCCATGACCGGGTACGAGGGCGAGAAAGGCGCGCAGGGCCGCCGCGTGGAGCGAGGTATAGGTGCGGTAGCCGTGCGGCGTGCGCGCGGCGGCCGGGAGGATGCCGGCCTCTTCGTAGTTCCTGACCGCCTGGGTGGACAGACCGTGCCCACGGGCCAGATCGATCGGCCGCAGCCGCTCACCGCTTTGAAGGTTATGCCGCATGACTCCGACGATATCGCGGGACTTCGCCGCCGAAGTCTCCACCGAAGGTTCAACGATAGCGTCGAAGGCATGGCGACTGACATCAAGGACACCGCCCATGCCGTCGACGCTGCCGCCCTCATGAGGCTGCTGCCGGTACGGCCCCGACTGCTCGCCCTGGGCGAGCCCACCCACGCCGAGGACACCCTGCTCGGCCTGCGCAACGAGCTGTTCCGGCAGCTCGTCGAGGAGGAGGGCTATCGGACGATCGCGATCGAGACCGACTGCCTGAGGGGACTGCTCGTCGACGACTACGTCACCTCGGGCGCGGGCACCCTGGACGAGGTGATGGAGCGGGGCTTCAGCCACGACTGGGGAGCGTGTGCCGCCAACCGCGAGCTGGTGCGCTGGATGCGCGCCCACAACGACGGCCGACCCGCTTCCGAGCAGGTCCGCTTCGCCGGTTTCGACGGCCCGCTGGAGATCACCGCCGCCGCGAGCCCCCGGCAGGCCCTCCTCGCGCTCCATGGCTTCCTCGCCGCCCGGCTGGACGAGAATCTGCTTCCGTGCACGGCGGAGACGCTCGACCGGCTGCTCGGCGCGGACGAGCGGTGGACCGAGCCCGCCGCGATGCGGGACCCGTCCCGGTCCGTGGGGCAGTCGGCCGAGGCCGCGCGGCTCCGCCTGCTCGCCGACGATCTGGTGGAACTGCTCGACGCCGAGGCGCCCCGCCTGCGCGGGACGACCTCCGAGGACGGCTGGGAGCGGGCGCGCCTCCACGGGCGCACCGCGCTCGGTCTGCTGCGCTACCACCACGGGATGGCCGACACCTCCCCGGCCCGCCTGACGCGTCTGGTCGCCGTACGGGACCAGATGATGGCCCGTAACCTCCTGGCGCTCGCCGCCGCTCGGGGGCCGGTGTTCGCCCACGCCCACAACGGGCACCTCCAGCGGGAGAGGAGCACGATGCGGATGGGCGGGGCGCCTCTGGAGTGGTGGAGCGCCGGTGCGCTGGTGAGCGCCGAGCTCGGCGAGGGGTACGCCTTCGTGGCCACCGCCCTCGGCACGGTCCGGCACCGCGGAGTGGACGCGCCGCCGCCAAACACGCTCGAAGGGCTGCTGTACGGCCTCCCGGAGGACCGGTACGTCGTCGACTCCAGGCGGCTGGCCGCGGTCGTCCGTGACACGCCGCTCGTGCCCCGGGTGTCCCCGTGGTTCGGCTACGCCCCGTACGACCCGGCCCACTTGGCGGACAGCGACGGCCTCGTGTTCGTCAGGGACGTACACGTGCCGCAGGAATGAGCGGGGGCGGGTGGGGGCCTCCGTACGGAGACCCGATCCGGAGGGACGCCGACGCGCCCGCTCCCCCGCCGTCCACGCGGTGCCGGGCGTGGACCGATGTCGGTCCACGCCCGGCCACCTGCCCGCGCCCGGTCACCTTCCTGTCAGGTGTGCCGGCGCTTCCTGTCAGGCGTGTCGGCGCCTGCCACCGGTCACAAGCCGGTAGATCGCCAGCAGGATGAGCGAGCCGACGATGGCGGCGATCCAGGTCGAGAGCTCGAAGAACCCGTCGATGGAGTCGACGCCGAAGATGACCTTGCCGAGCCATCCGCCCAGCAGACCTCCCGCGACACCGATCAGGATCGTGACGATGAAGCCGCCCGGGTCCTTCCCCGGCATCAGGAGCTTCGCGATGATGCCGGCGATCAGGCCCACCAGAATCCAGCCGATAATGCCCACGGTGCACCCCTTCTCAACGCGCTCGATTCCTGCTCCTCCGTATGCGCCGTACACCGCTTCCCAAACCCTCACGTAACGGTCAAAGACGGATCGGGTGAGGCGGCGAGGCCGCTCAGTCCGCCGCGGCGGCGGCTCTCAGGAGGCGGGTCACGGCCCTGGAGGGGTTGACGAGCCGGAGACGGCGTCCGCTGCGGGGCCACCAGCCGAGGACGCTCAGCAGACCGGAGTCGCAGAAGGTGACCCGGAAGGTGTCGAGCACGAGGCCGGTGTATCCGTCCGCGGCCGCCGAGACCATCAGGGCGCCGAGCGGGGCGGCGCTGAAGCGGTCGATCTCCCCGCTGACCTGGACGACGAGGGTCGTGCCGAGGGTGGTGCAGGAGTCGACGACTATGACGCCGGGCGCGGTGTCCGCGCCCGAGTCGTGCGGGGAGTGGGCGGTCAGGGGCGCGAGAGCCGTGGGCAGTATCGGGGGTGGTGTGCTTGAGGTACTCACGCCTCCATCAACGCCGCACGGCCACCCCGGGGACACGAGGCACGCGTCCGCTTCACCCCATCTGACCAGCGCCGATCCCCGGCAAGGGGGAATCCGCGGGCCGCCGGCTCAGCGAGGCCGGTGCCGACGGGCGCGCCGACGGACGTGCCGGCGGGCGTACCGACGCAGGCGGGCGCGCCAGCGGGCGAGGAGTTCGGCGGGTGTACGGGGCGGGGGCGGCGGTTCGGTCCGCCCCTGCTCCTGTCCGGTGAGCGGGGCCAGCGGCATCAGGTACTGCCGGCCCTCGATGACCGCGGCGCACAGCGGTTCGGCGTCGGGAAGGTCGGCCAGGCGGACGGTGAACGGCCGCAGGACACGCTCGGGTTCGGCGATCTCGCCGCAGAGCTCGGTGGTGGCACCCGGGGTCGTCCGCGCCACGGCCACCACCTTGCCGTCGACGAGCAACTCCGCCCGACGCCGTCCCGCCTCCCAGACGACGGTGATCGAGTGCCCACCCTGGTCGAGGTGGAACCGGCGCTGACGAGCCCCAACCACGGCCGCCTCCCTGTCCGTGCCGCACCTCCAGCGTAGCCAAAGGGCGTCGGCTCGCTCAGGAAGCGTCGACCCCGTTCAGGGACCGCTGCCGGTGCTCCTTGGGCGAGAGCCCGTAGGCGGCCCGGAAGGCCCGGGTGAAGTCGGAGGCGCGGGTCATGCCCCAGCGGGCGGCGACCGCGTGGATCGGGGTCGTACGCAACGCCGGGTCCGCCAGGTCGCGGTGGGCCCCGGCGAGTCGCTGGGCGCGTATCGAGGCGGCCACCGTCTCGCCGCCCGACTGCCGGGTGAAGACGCGGTGCAGATGGCTGAGCGAGATGTGGTGGGCCGCGGCGATCACCCCGGGGGTGAGGTCCGGGTCGTGCAGGTTGCGCTGGATGAACGACCGGATGTGCTGGACCAAGGCCTCCTGGCGGGTCTCGGGGGGCAGCGCGGCCTCGGCTTCAACGAGCTGGGCGAGCCAGGCCGCCATGAGGTCCCGTACGACCGTGCCGAGACGGGGGCCGTCGGAAGGCTGGAGGAAGGCGGCCTGGCGTTCGAGGCCGACGAGGAAGTCCGCGAGCAGCGCGCCCGTGCCCTCCAGGGCCGGGACCGACCGGCCCATGAGGTGGCGTACCCGGTGCGGCGACATCGGGAGCATCGCCTTGGGCAGGTCGACGGCCACGCCCTCGACGACGCGGATCTGCTCCCGGCCGGCGGACCGGACGTCGTACGCGCGGACGTCGTAGGGCTGCGAGCTGTCGATGACGCTGAGGCAGCGCGGGCCGATCAGGGCCGTCGGACTCGCGTCGGGGCTCACGGCGAGGCCGCCGTCGAGCACGAGCGTGAGGTGGTAGAGCTCGGGGTCGTCCCGGCGTGCCATGGCCGCGTTCCGCAGGAAGCGGGTGGGCGGGATGGAGGTCTTCCACACGGTCACGGGCCCCAGCTCCATGTGGCGCAGCTCCGCCCGGAAATCGGCGGCGTGGGGGCTGATCGCCTCGCAGTGCCGCGTCCGGCCGGTGAGCTCGCGCCAGCAGTCGAACCTGTCCTCCGCCGGCACGTCCTCGCTGCGGAACACGGTCCCGATCATCGCATCACTCTCCGTTCTCCCGGCTGGGTGGCGCCCGTGGGGCCGGTCCGGTTCCGGCCCCACGCCATTGACGGGGCAGGAGGGTTTTTCGTGACACGTCTTCGTGACGCGTCCTCGTGACACGCTGCGTGGCCCCCGTGCCGCGTCACGGCGGGACTCTACGCACGGCGGAGCCGGTACGGCCGGACGGGTGACGGGATCGTTCCCGTACCTGAGGACGCCCCCGGCACGCATGATCCGGGTCGAGGTGGGCAGCGGCGCGGGTGGCAGCCGGTGGCGCGAGGGCCGAGCCGCCGGTTCGATGTGCGCGCGAGCCGGAGTACCGGTGGTCTCGGCGTACGCGTGAACCGGCCCGGGAGGCGATCGTGAATTTTCCGCTGCCTGACACCGTCGACGAGCTCAAGTCCCTGATCGGCCGGGAGGTCTCCGCCCTGCGCGGCTCCGTGCGGCGTACCGCGGAACGGTTCCCCGCCCCCGTACCGGGTGAGGAGGTCACCTCTCCGGTGCGACTGCTCGCCCCGACGTCCGCCTCGTCGCACGAGCCGACGCCGCGTTGTCTGTGCAGCACCCACGACCGCGACACGGCGGGGACGTGCTCGGCCCTCAGCGCGATCCCGGCGTCGGCCGCGCTCCTCGAACCGCTCCACGACGCCGGGACCGGCACGGTACGGGACTTCCGCATCGTCGCCGGCAACCGGACCCGGTCGGCCGACTGGCTGGAGGCCCCGGACCAGCAGGTCGGGCAGCGGTTCCTGGAGGCACGGCCGGGGGCGGCGGCCAGCGGGCTGCTCGCCGCGCTCGTCGAGGTCGCCGGTGGCGGCGGGCCGATGGAGGGCCGGGTCGTCGACTACACCGAGCAGCGGCTCGGCCGACTGCACCGCGCTCCCCTGCTGTACTCGGCGGCGCTCTGCGGCGAGCAGCTGCTCGTCACCTGGCGGCCGGTGCAGAGCCAGACGGAGCTGCTGACGATCGACGCCCAGTACCTGGCCTCGCTCGGCTGGGGCAACTGGGATCTGCTGTCGGGGAAGGTGACCTGGTCGGAGGGGCTCAGCCGGATCTTCCACGCCGATGTGCGGATGCCGTGGACGCTGGAGCAGCTCTGTGACGCGCTGCTCCCGGACGATCTGACGGCGTTCGCCGAGTTCCTGACCTCCGTCCTCGCGGGCGAGGAGCCGGCCTGGACCCGGATCCGGTTCCTGGTGCTCGGCGAGGTGAGGACGCTCGACCTGCTCGGCCGTCCGGTGGCCGGCACCGACGGCAGGCCGTGGGCCGTCAACCTGGTGGCCAGGGACCTCACCCCGCAGATCCGGAGCCGCCGCCGGCTGGCGGAGACGGAGCGCGAGTCCGACCGGCTGCGGCGGCAGGCCCAGGCGGAGCGGCGGATCGCCGACGCCCTGCGCGAAGCGCTGCTGCCGACGCACTCCGAGGCGCTCGCCGCGGTCGGGCTGTCCGTCGCCGCGTCGTACAAGCCGGCGGAGCCGGACGCCGCGGTGGGGGGCGACTGGTACAAGTGCCGGCTGCTGCCGGACGGGCGGGTGCTGATCGCGATCGGCGACGCCTCCGGGCACGGCCTGGACGCGGTGGCCCGGATGTCGCAGCAGCGTCACGCGCTGGCCGGTCTCGCCCAGACCGGGGCGTCGGCCGGTGAGATGACGACCTGGCTGAACGAGCTGATCTGCAGCGACCCTTCGGGACAGACCGCCACCATGATCACGGGGCACATCGACGAACGCCGGGCGCTCCACTGGGCCGACGCCGGCCACCCGGCGCCGCTGCTGCTCCGGGACGGCCGCGCGGCCCCGCTGCACACGCCGCAGCGCGGCCCGCTGCTCGGTGCCCTGCCGGGGTACGCGTACGAGACCACGACGACCGAGCTGCGCGAGGGCGATCTGCTGCTGCTGTACACCGACGGGATCGTGGAGCGCCGGGGCGAGGACGTCACCAAGGGCATCGAGCGCCTGGCCGATCTGATGACGCGTTCGCCGGGCGTGGGGCCGCAGGAGCTCATCGACACCGTGCTCGCCGACCCCGATCAGGCCGCCCACGAGGACGACGCCTGCATGCTGGCCATTCATCTCACCGAGCGGCGCTGACGGGCATCGGCGGGGGCCGGGGGGCGAGCGAACTGGCAGGACTGGCAGGCCCGCGCGCAGGGGATGTCCCTGGGGGCGTCTCCCCGCGGTCCGGGCGGTCCGGATGGTCCGGATGTCCGGACGGTCCGGACGGTCCGGACGGCGGGTGCGACGCGCGACGGAACGAAGACACGGGACGCGCCCGGCGGTTCTGCCACCGCGACCCCTCCAGGAAAGTATGATCAAGCGATGTCTGACATGACTGAGACCACGCCCGGCTGGCTGACCACGGACGAGCTGGACATGGCCCGGGCCCGGATGCCGATCCTGTACGTCGAGGCCGTGCCCGTACGCGTGGACGACAGCGGCGAGGTCACCAGCATCGGACTGCTCCTGCGGATCGGCGCGGACGGAACGATCAGCCGCACGCTGGTGTCCGGGCGGGTGATGCACCACGAGCGGGTACGGGACGCGCTGCTGCGGCACCTGGAGAAGGATCTCGGCCCGGTCGCCCTGCCGCGTATCCCGGCCTCACTGCAGCCGTTCACGGTCGCCGAGTACTTCCCCACGGCGGGCATCACGCCTTACCACGACCCTCGCCAGCACGCGGTGTCCCTCGCGTACATCGTGCCGGTCACCGGTGACTGCCGCCCTCGGCAGGACGCGCTCGACCTGGTCTGGTTCAGTCCGCAGGAGGCGGCGTCCCCGGCCGTGCAGAGCGAGATGCCGGGCGGGCACGCGGTCCTGCTGAAGCAGGCGCTCGCGCACGTCGGCCACACGTTCTGAGCTCTCGCTCCGAGGTCCCGTTGCTGGATGCCGTTCCCAGGTCGGGGCGCGGCACCGGCCTCGGCCGGGCCGGCGGCGCGAAGGCCGTCACCCGGCGGGGCGCGGGTGACGGGTGGCCGCGATGCGGACGCGGCGGGTGCGCCCCTGCTCGGCGAGCAGGGTGAGGGCCGCCGGTGATACGGGGAAGGTGCCGGTCACGGCGGTGCGCTGGCACCAGTCGGATGCGGCGGTCAGCTCTGCGGGGGTCCAGGGCTCGCCGAGCGCGAGGGCCCTGAGCAGGGTCCATTCGCGCAGGCGGCGGGTGAGGACGTCCCGTCCGGCGACGACGCGGGACACCGTGCGGCACCAGGCGGGGAACCGGGCGTCGGTCAGCAGCTCGGCCGCGCGGCGGTCGACATGGCGGACCACCGCGCTCTGCGCCATCACCGAATCCTCGTCCCCGAGGACGGCGCCCACCAGCTCCGCCTCGTCCGGCTCGGCGACGGTCTCCAGCGCGGCGAGGTACCGGGCGAAACGCCGGTGCTCGGCCGGCTCGGGGCCGAGGGGTATGTCGGTCATGCGGTGCCTCTTTCGGGAACCGGCCCTACGCGCTGTGGACGATCTGGATCAGGTTGCCGCAGGTGTCGTCCAGGACGGCGGTCGTGACCGAGCCCATCTCCAGCGGCTCCTGGGTGAAGAACACGCCGAGCTCGCGCAGCCGCTCGTATTCCGCGCGGACGTCGTCCACGGCGAAGGAGGCGGCCGGGATGCCGTCGTGCACCAGTGCCGTCTTGTACGGCTGCACGGCGGGATGTCCGGACGGCTCGAGCAGGAGTTCCGTCCCGTTCGGCTCCTCGGGCGAGACGACGGTGATCCACCGGTCCTCCCCCATCGGGACGTCGTGCTTCTTCACAAAGCCCAGCACGTCGGTGTAGAAGCGCAGGGCCTTCTCCTGGTCGTCGACGAAGACGCTGGTGAGGTGGATCTTCATGGGGTGCTCTCCGTGGTGTCCGCGCGCTCGGCGCTCTCGGTGCTCGTGGCGCTGCTCGTGGTGTTGCTGTTGCTGTTGCTGTTGCTGTTGCTGTTGCTGTTGCTGTTGCTGTTGCTGTTGCTGTTGCTGTTGCCACTGTGGCCGTGGGGGTCGAGCCATCGGGTCATGACGCGCTCGAGGGGTTCGGTGTCGAGGTCGTGGAATTTGTAGCGGCCCTCGCGCCGTGAGACGACGAGACCCGCCGCTTCCAGTACGGCCAGATGCTGGCTGATCGCCTGCCGCGACAGGCCCAGGCCGTGCTTGGTGACCAGCCGTGCGCATATCTCGAACAGACTCTGGCCGTTCCGCTCCGCCAGCTCGTCGAGGATGCGCCGTCGGGTGGGATCGGCCAGCGCCTTGAAGACATCCTCTGCCATGACCGCCACGATAGGCAAGCAGCGACTTGCCTATCAAGTCGGCGGGTGTCACATCCGACGGGGGCCATGGTTCCGGGGCGGGGTCGGGCCCGTGTCCTGAGGCTCGGTCCGGCGCCTGCGCCGCTTCAGACGTGGAGGTCGGGCGGGAAGCCGGTCCAGCGGAGGTCGGCGGGGAGGTGGGCGGTGTCGTTGAAGAAGAGGACGGACGCGGGGCGGCCGGGCGCGTAGCGGATGACGGTCAGGGCGGCGTTGGCGTGGTTGAGGCCCATCCAGCGCCACTCGGGGGCGTCGAGCGCCGCGCGCACGAGCCAGCCGATGAGGAAGTTGTGCGTGACGACGAGTTCGTGGCGCGGCTCGCCACCGTCGACCGGGCCCGTGAACCGCGCGACGGCCTCCCGGGCCAGTCCGGGGCCCTGCTCCCGTTCCTCCGCGGGGAACCGGGCGAGGCGGCCGAGCATGGCGTCGGCCGATTCCGGTGGCAGTTCCTCGTGCCGCGGCAGGTAGGGGAGGTAGTCGCCGGCCGCCGCGGCGGGGGCGAGGGGAACGCCGTCGAGCTGCTCGCCGATCAGCTTCGCCGTCTGCTCCGCCCGCGCGAGGGGGCCGTGGTGGATCGCGGCGAGCGGGGCGCCGCGGAGGCGCTTTCCGAGGAGGACGGCCTGGCGGCGGCCCTTGTCGCTCAGGCCGGTCTCGTCCGGCGTGGCCTCTCCATGGCGGGTGAGGTAGAGGTAGCGGGCAGCGGTGGCCGTCATCGGCGCGTCCTCCGGCGGGGTCCGTCGTGCTGTCGGCGATCTTGCGGATGCCTGAACGGACGTCGGTGCCGGCGGCGCGGTTCCGCGGCCAGGGGCCGGTCCGCGGCTGGCGGTGGTCGTCGGGGGAAGGCGGGGCGGGGCGTCGACGGTCAGCCGCGGCGCCCCGCCGCGGCTTCGGGCGGTGTGCCGCTCAGCCCGTGTGGACCGTCAGCGCGGTCCGCACGGCGGATTCGAGGGCCCCTTCGATCCAGGCGGGTTTGACGGACGTGTGGTCCCCGGCGAAGTGCAGCGGACCCTCCGAGGTGGGGACGTCGGGGAACAGCTCGGTGTGCTGACCGGGAAGGAGCACGGAGGCCTCTCCGTACGCGTACGGGTCCCGCATCCAGGACTGCGTCCTGCACTTGCCGGTGAAGAACACCTCGCAGCGCCGGCCGAAGACGGCCTGCACGCCGGCGAGGGCGCGGAGGTACCGCTCCTCGTCGGCGTAGGAGTCCCACTTCAGGGCGTCGTCGGCCCAGCTGTAGGAGGCGAGCATCACGCCTCCGTCGCTGCCCTCCATGGGGTGGGCGTGCTCGAAGAACATGAAGCGGTTGGCGTTGTCACTCGCGGAGCCGCCGCCGCGGACGTGGGCGGCTTCGGGTTCACGGCCGGCGACGGGGCGGAAGGCGGTGAAGCAGTGCCTGAGTTCGTCGGGGACGGTCACGCCGAGGTCCTGCACGGAGCGGTGGGCGCCGAGCTGCCTGCCGTTCTTGACGCGGCCCGCCTTGTAGGCGGCGTAGAGGCCGTCCTCGACGGAGTTCAGCTCGGCCTCCCACTGCTCCTCGGTGAACTCCCACCAGCGCCGGGAGAATTCGAGGAGCACCTTGGTCGCGGCGTCGTAGTGCAGCTCCGTGACGGCGCGGCGCTTGCCGTAGCTCAGCGGAGGGTCGAAGGCCACGTGGCGCAGTCCGGAGAAGGGCACGGTGATGATCGCCTCGTCGCCCTCGAAGACCTCCGTGACACCTCCCTTGCCGGTCTGGCAGTCCTCGGACACGGTGTGCACCCGCACCGTGCCGCCGCTCCGTTCGACGCGTACGGCGCGCCGGTCGAGCCGGACCTTTCCCCTCACGCGCGCGTACAGCGCGTCGATGAGCACCACGGTGCCGCCCTTGAGTTCCCAGAAGGTGGTTCCGGGGTCGATCAGCGCGCTGGACAGGAAGCTGTGCAGGAAGGAGAGATGGAGTCGTGACGTCAGGTTCTGGACGGTGCCGACGAGGTCGATGGTCCTGGTGTCCAGGCCGGCGACCTCGGTGAGATAGCGGTACATGGACCAGTGGCCGTACCGCCTGAGGACCTCGGCCCAGCCCTCGACGAGGGCCGTTCCCTCCTTGCCCCGGACGAGCCGGCGGGCGGGTTCGAGGGCGTCGGCGAGGATGGCGGACGCCGTCTTCGTGCGGTAGGCGCCGGGGACGCCGAAGGTGTCGTTGACGACTTCGGGGTGCTTCTCGTAGTCGGCCTTGCGGACGTGGAGGCCGTTGACGTGGATCCAGGTGCGGTTGGCCTTCTTCGTGGGGTCCTCGACGTCCACGTCGACGAGCAGGAATTCCTGGCGGGGGAGGTCGAACTTCTCGATCAGGGCCATGAGGAGGGGGTGGCTTCCGGGCAGCCGCATGGCCCCGGCCTCGGCGTACTGCCGGGGGTCGGCGAAGGGCTGCCGTCCGTTCTCGTGGCCGCCCTGGCGGAAGGTCTTGACGCGGCCGCCGACCCGGTTGCCGTTGGCCTCGATGACGACGACGTCGTGGCCCGCCCGGTTGAGCAGGTCGGCGGCGAGCAGCCCGGCCGGTCCGGCGCCGACGATGAGGACCCGCTTCGTGGCCCTTCCCCGGCTCGGGGGCAGTCCGTTCTCGACGACCTTCAGATAGCGGGGGACGAGGGGCCTGTCGTGTTCGTCGTGCACGACGATGGCACGGGCGACCGTGGTGTACGCGGAGGGGTCGGTGCCGGGCGGGAGGGAGGAGGGGATGGTGGCGGGGACGGTGCCGGGGGGTGACGCGGTCGCGGGCGCGGCCGAGGCGGCGGTCAGTCCGGCGGCGAGTGCCGTGGCACCGCTCGCGGTGACCACCGTCCGCCGCGAGGGCCGGGCGGCGAGGGACGGAGCCGAGGCGCGCGTGAGGGGGAAGGCGCCCTGAGCCAGGGGCTCTTGTGCGCTGGGTGCGTCGGCGGCCGTGTCGTTCGTGCTGGGGATGCTCACTCCCGAGGTGCTCGAGGGGCGGGAAAGGGTGCTTGCGGAGGCTCGTGTCGCGGGGAGCCGTCGCGTAGATGCTCGCGGCACCTCCGAGGCGGAGCCGGACTCGTTCACACGAAGGAGAGTTCAAACCACACTTTCCGGTCATCGCGATGCTCGCCGCCCGTCTCCGGGCTCCCTGGGGAAACGTTTCCGGGACGCGACGTCGAGACCGAAGGAGCGGGTGCGAGACCGAAGGAGCGGGTGAAAGGGCCGGTTGGGGAGTAGCCTCGCGCGGGTCCGTGTTCGTCGTGTCCATGGAGGTCAGTGATGTCGCTTGAGGGTGTGTACGAGCCGAGTCCGGAGAAGTGGGTACGGGATCAGGTCGAGCTGTACGAGTCGTCGGGCGGCACGAAGGGCACGACGATGCGGGGCCTGCCCGTCGTGCTGGTGACGAGTGTCGGCGCGAAGAGCGGCAGGATCCGCAAGACGCCGCTCATGCGGGTGGAGCACGAGGGTGCGTACGCGCTCGTCGCCTCCAACGGCGGTGCGGTCCGGCATCCCGTCTGGTACCACAACCTCCTCGCCTCGCCGCTGATCGAGCTGCGGGACGGCCCCAGGGTGTGGGAGATGAAGGCGCGGCTCGCCGAAGGTGAGGAGCGGCGGGTCTGGTGGGAGCGGGCGGTCGCCGCCTTCCCCGACTACGCGGACTACCAGCGCAGGACCGAGCGGGAGATTCCGCTCTTCGTCGTCGAACCGGTCGGCTAGCGATTGGCGGGGGCACCTTAGCAGCCGACGGCCGGCCGCGGGCGAGGAACGACTACTCTCCACGCTCCCGTGCGTGCGTACGGTAGTCATGGGCCAGGGAGGGAACACCTTGGTCTTCAGTCTGAGTCGTCGCCGCAAGTCCGTCTCCGTCCAACCCGTCTCCGTCCAACCCGTCTCCGTCCAACCCGTCTCCGTCCAACCCGTCTCCGGCCAACTCGTCTCCGGCCAACCCGCTTCCGTCCAGCGGTACGTCGTGGACCGACGGCAGGCGGAGGAGTTCGTGCGCCAGTTCCATCACGAGCAGCCGGACGCGGGGGACGTGGAGAGGAGGGTCCGTGAGGTGCTGGCCGAGATCGACCGGACGGGGACCTACGAGCACTCCCCCGCCGAGCTGGCCTTCGGGGCGCGGGTGGCGTGGCGCAACGCGGCGCGCTGTATCGGGAGGCTGTACTGGCGCAGCCTCGTCGTGCGCGATCTGCGGTCGGTGACCTCCCCCGACGACGTCGCCGAGCAGTGCGTCGAGCACCTGCGCCTGGCCGGCAACGGTGGCCGGATCCGGCCGGTGGTCTCGGTGTTCGCTCCGGACCGGCCGGGCCGTCCCGGGCCGCGGATCGTCAACGACCAACTGGTCCGCTATGCCGGGCACCGCACGTCCGAGGGGCGCTGGATCGGCGATCCGCGCGGTGGAGCGCTGACCGAGCGCGCCCGGGCGCTGGGCTGGAAGCGGGAGGAGGAAGCGTTCCAGGTGCTGCCGTTGATGGTGCGGGAGCGCCCGGCGGCGCCGCCGGAGTGGTACGAGCTGCCGGACGACTCCGTGACGGAGGTGCCGCTGCGGCATCCGGACCACGCGTGGTTCGCCGAGCTCGGGCTGCGCTGGTACACGGTGCCGGCGATCAGCGACATGGTCCTGGAGATCGGCGGGGTGCGGTATCCGGCGGCGCCGTTCAACGGCTGGTACATGGGGACGGAGATAGGCGCCCGGAACCTCGCGGACACCGAGCGCTACGACCTCCTCCCCGTGGTGGCCGACCGGCTCGGGCTCGACCGGTCGAGCGAGCGCACGCTGTGGCGGGACCGTGCGCTGGTCGAGCTGAACGTGGCCGTTCTGCACTCCTTCCAGGAGGCGGGCGTGACGATGGCCGACCATCACACCGAGTCGGAGCGGTTCCTCCGGCACATCGCGCGCGAACGCCGCCACGGCAGGGCCACCCCCGCCGACTGGAGCTGGATCGTCCCGCCGCTGTCCGGCTCCGCCACCCCCGTCTTCCACCGCTACTACGACCCGGTGGATCCGTCGCTGCGGCCGGCCTTCCTCCCCGGCGAGCCGGCCCGCGGGTAGCTCACCCGGTCTGCCGGGGGCATGCGATCGTCGCCCCTCCCTTCCACCCGCCGGCAGCCGCAGCCGCCCGCCTCACGCGCGCCGTGGAACGCGGAAGGGGCGGGGACCTTCCCGGCGCCGGGAACGGGGCGCACACTTGAGTCGTGCCCTGGCGTGTGCCGTTCTCCGGCGCGCTGCGGAAACGGGCCGGTGAGGCACTGCTGCACCGGGTCGCCGGTCCCACCGCGCACCGGAAGCGCATCCGGATCCACGGGACGCCCGGGCCGCGCTGGTTCGGCCCCGGGCGCCCCGTGCGGGTCGTGCACGCGGACGCGTCGATGTACGTGGGAGGGCTCGCCGCGCTCCTGCTCCAGTCGCTGCACCCGGTCGCCATGGCGGCGGTCGCCGCGCACTCCGGCTTCCGGGGCGACCCGTGGGGGCGGCTCCAGCGCACCAGCACCTTCCTGGCGACCACGACCTTCGGCACCGCCGAGGACGCGGAGCGAGCGGTGCGGCAGGTGCGCGCGGTACACGACAAGGTGCGCGGACGGACGCCGGAGGGCGTGCCGTACCGGGCGTCCGATCCGCGGCTGCTCGCCTGGGTGCACGCGGCCGAGGCGCACTGCTTCCTGGAGGCTCACCAGCGGTACGGCAGGGCTCCGCTGGATCCCGCGGGCGCGGACGGGTACGTGGCCGACATGGCGCGGGTGGCGCGCCGGCTGGGCGTGGTCGACCCGCCGGAGAGCCGGGCCGCGCTGGCGGCCGTCCTGTCCGCGTACCGCCCCGAGCTCCGCGCCACCGCCGCCTCACGGGGAACCGCGCGCTTCCTGCTGTCGCACGCGCCGCTGCCGTGGCCCGCGCGGCTCCCGTACGCCTTCCTCGCTGCGGCCGCGGTCGACCTGCTGCCCGCCTGGGCGAGGTCCCTGCTGGACCTGCCGTACACCACGCGCCTGCTCCTGCCCCTCGCCCGCCCGGGCGGCCGCGCGGTGGTCGCGGCGATCCGCTGGGTGACTCCGCCGCTGCCGCGGGGCTCGGGGCGTGCGCGGGAATCGGGGGCGGACGCACGCTAGGGGCCGAGCCGGGAAGGTGTCCCGGCCTCGTGGGCCCGGCGCCCCGCCCTGCGTCCCGACGCGGCGGCGTCAGCCGCGGCCGCCCCGTCGGGGGCGGCCGCCGCCCTGGCCGGGCTTGCCTCCCTGGCCGCCGCGGCGGCCGGCGCGCTTGCGGGGTGAGGGCGGCCCGGAGACGGCGGGTCCGCCGGCGGCCTCGGGGGACGAGAACATCATCGGTACCGCCGGTGGGGCCGCCGGGCCTGCCGCCGTGGGGGCGGGGGGCGCGGTCGGCGCCTTCCCGGCCGCGGCGGCGGCGCGGGCGGCGAGCGAGTCCTGGGAGCCGGCGGCGCCGGCCCCGGCGACGACGGTGGCGTGGGCGATCAGGGGCGCGCAGGCCTGGCAGATCTCGGCCAGCGTCCAGACCTCGGCGACGGCCGGGTTGTGGATGAGGACCAGCAGCGTCCGGCCGGTGCAGGTGGCGCGGGCCGTGTGGTGACGGCAGCCGGTGGCTCCGCAGGCGCAGTCGGCGTTGGGCCGGGGCGTGGCGAGGCGGCCGTGGGCGCGGGCGTGCTCGGCGGCGAAGACGCGCAGCGCCTGGATGTCCCGGGACCGTGCCGGCATGCGGCAGCCCGCCGTGGTGCAGGTGACCGTGGCGGAGTGGTCGGGATGACCGGTGAGACGAACCGTCCAGGTCCTGCCTGGCACACGTGATCCGGGAAGCATGCTCAACGCGCGCGTGTCCGTTCGAGTGAGAGGGGTGTTGGCCATGGTTTTACCCCGTTGGCGGCGAAGGTTCACATCCGGGTCCCGGTTCCCGGCGCGTTCGGCCGAACCCGGCCCCCACGGGAGGGGGGCTCGGGTCGGCCCGCCCGCTCGGACGGCGTCAGCACGCCCAGGCGGTGTCCGCCCGCTCAGACGGTGTCCGCCGGATACCGGACGCCGATGCGCTCGCGTACGGCGTCCAGGGTCCGCATGGCGGCCAGGGTGCCGTCCAGGGGGACCAGGGGCGACTCGGTCTCGCCGGCCCGGAGGCAGCGCATGACCTCGGCGGCCTCGTGCTGGAGGCTGTCGCGCCGTCCCGGCACCGTGAACTCCTCCGGTTCGCGGCCGTCGCGGTGGAGCACGAAGCCCTCCGGGTAGAAGAAGCCCCGGGGGACCTCGATCCGGCCCTTGGTGCCGGTGACCGAGGCGGTCAGCGGTGTGTCGGCCACGATGGAGCAGGAAAGCAGGGCCGTCGCGCCCGAGTCCCAGCCGAGCAGCACGCCGGTGTTGAGGTCGACGCCCTCGGGGGACAGCAGCGCGTCGGCGAAGACGCGGTCGGGCTCACCGAGGAGCAGCTGGGCGAAGGAGACCGGGTACACACCGAGGTCGAGCAGCGCGCCGCCGCCCATGGCCGGGTCGCGCAGCCGGTGGTCGGGGGCGAAGGGGCCTTCGAGGCCGAAGTCGGCGTGGATGGTGCGGACCTCGCCGATGGCTCCGTCGGCGACGAGCCGGGCCAGTTCCCGGACCACGGGGTTGCAGTACATCCACATGGCCTCCATGAGGAACAGTCCGCGCCGGCGGGCGAGGGCGACGAGTTCCGCGGCCTCGCGGGCGTTGAGGGTGAAGGCCTTCTCGCACAGGACGGCCCGGCCTGCCTCCAGGCAGAGTTCCACCGCGGCCCGGTGCGCGGAGTGCGGCGTCGCGACGTAGACGACGTCGATGTCGGTGTCGGCGGCGAGCTCCGCCCAGTCCCCGTACGCCCTCGGTATGCCGAACCGCTCGGCGAAGGCCTTCGCCGAGGCGGTGCTCCGTGAACCCACGGCGACGACCTCGGCGTCCGGCATCTCCAGCAGATCGGCCGTGAAGGAGGCCGCGATGCCTCCCGTGGCCAGTACACCCCATCGTACGGTCGCGCTCACGCCGTCTCCCACCCTCTTGTTCCGCGCTGACACCGGCACCGGACGTGCCGACCGCTGCGGAGCCTAGAGGGGCGCGAACTCCCGGAACAGGGCCGCCCATTCCGGGGACGACGGGCGCACACGCCGTCCGAACACCTACACCTCACCTGGCGGTGCGGCCTCAAACCCGAAAGAGGGGAGGATCTCACGGATCGGGGAGGGGCAGGTCCCGCACCTTCAGGCCGTTATCCAGCCGTTATAAACGGTCACTTTGTCGCCTTATCGTCCCATTTGCCGGGGTGGATGTGACCGACTTTCCCGCCGCGCCCCCATCCCGCACCTATCGCATCCTCCACCCCTCGCACAACCCCGCCGCACCAGGAAGTTCACCGGATCGCTCGGTAGCTTCGGCGCCCATGACCACAGCGCACGTTGCACAAGTGACAACCCGCGGTGCCGGTGTCGAGATCGGACCCGCCGAGCTGACCGACGGCGCCGACCTCTGGCGGCTCGCCCGCGACGCGGGAGATCTGGACGTCAACTCGCCCTACAGCTACCTGCTGTGGTGCCGCGACTTCGCCGGCACGACCGCCGTCGCCCGGGACGCGTCCGGGCGGGCGGTCGGCTTCGTCACCGGCTATCTGCGGCCCGACGCACCGGGGACGCTCTTCGTCTGGCAGGTGGCCGTCGACGGTTCGCACCGCGGAACCGGGGTAGCGGGAGCACTGCTCGACGCTCTGTCCGCCCGAGTGGCGGCCGAGCACGGGCCGGTCCGGCTCGAGGCGACCGTCACTCCGGGGAACGTGGCGTCCGACCGGCTGTTCCGCTCCTACGCGCGTCGACACGGCGCCACCGTCACCCGGGAGGTGCTGTTCCCGTCCGCCGCGTTCCCCGACACGCCCGACGCGGGAGGCGGTCACGAGCCCGAAGTGCTCTACCGGATCGCCCCCGCGGCGTAGCGCACGCCGACCGCTCAGCCCGGCCGCGCACCGCGACCGCGCACCGCGACCGCCCAGTCCGACCGAGAAACACCGAAACCGAGAACCGGGAGAACCGTGACCACCCTCACCGACACCGCCCCCTCCGTCTTCGAGACCGTCGAATCCGAGGTGCGCAGCTACTGCCGTGCCTGGCCCGTGGTCTTCGAGCAGGCCCGCGGGAGCCGGCTGTACGACGAGCACGGACGCCCCTTCCTCGACTTCTTCGCCGGAGCGGGCTCCCTCAACTACGGCCACAACAACCCGGTGCTCAAGCGTCCGCTCCTCGACTACCTGGCGGGTGACGGCGTCACCCACGGGCTCGACATGTCGACGACCGCCAAACGCGACTTCCTGGAGACCTTCCGCTCCACGGTCCTGGAGCCGCGCGCGCTGCCGTACAAGGTGATGTTCCCCGGCCCGACCGGCACCAACGCCGTGGAGGCCGCGCTGAAGCTGGCCCGCAAGGTCACCGGACGCAAGACCGTCGTCTCCTTCACCAACGCCTTCCACGGCATGTCGCTCGGCTCGCTCGCCGTCACCGGCAACGCCGCCAAGCGGGCCGGGGCGGGCGTCCCGCTCACCCACACCACGCAGATGCCCTTCGACCACTACCTGGACGACCAGGTGCCGGACTTCCTGTGGTTCGAGCGGCTCCTGTCCGACTCCGGCTCCGGCCTCGACCACCCGGCGGCCGTGATCGTCGAGACCGTCCAGGGCGAGGGCGGCGTCAACGTCGCCCGGGCCGAGTGGCTGCGCGGGCTCGCGGACCTGTGCCGGCGCCACGACATGCTGCTGATCGTCGACGACGTCCAGATGGGCTGCGGCCGCACCGGCGACTTCTTCTCCTTCGAGGAGGCGGGCATCACGCCCGACATCGTCACCCTGTCCAAGTCCATCAGCGGTTACGGCCTCCCCATGGCGCTGTGCCTCTTCCGCCCCGAGCTGGACCTGTGGCAGCCGGGCGAGCACAACGGCACCTTCCGCGGCAACAACCCGGCGTTCGTCACCGCCACCGCCGCGCTCGACGCGTACTGGCGCGACGGCGCCCTGCGCGAGCGCACCCTCACCCGGGCCGGCCGCGTCGAGCGCGCCCTCGGCGACCTGTGCGGCGACGACGGCCGCACGGCCGTCTCGTACCGGGGCCGCGGACTCGTCTGGGGCCTGGAGTTCACCGACGGCGAGCGGGCCGACGCCGTGTGCCGGCGGGCCTTCGAGCTGGGGCTGCTCCTGGAGACCTCGGGGCCGCGCGGCGAGGTCGTGAAGCTGCTGCCGCCGCTGACCGCGACGGACGACGAACTCGACGAGGGGCTCGGGATCCTGGCCCGTTCCGTCCGCCACGCGGCCGACCGCGTCACCGTCTGACCGGAAGCCGCGCCGCCCGTCCCACCCCGCCGGCCGCGCCGCCGTCCGACCCACGAAACGAGAGAACCCAGCACCATGATCGTCCGTACCTTCGCCGAGATCGAGAACACCGACCGGCACGTCCGCGCCGCCTCCGGCACCTGGGAGAGCAAGCGCATCGTCCTGGCCCGCGAGCGGGTCGGCTTCTCCCTGCACGAGACCGTCCTGTACGCCGGGACCGAGACGTCCATGTGGTACGCGAACCACGTCGAGGCCGTCGTCTGCACCGCCGGCGAGGCCGAGCTCACCGACCACGAGACGGGCCGCACGTACACGATCGTGCCCGGGACGATGTACCTGCTCGACGGGCACGAGCGGCACACCCTCAAGGTCAAGGAGGACTTCCGCTGCCTGTGCGTCTTCAACCCGCCGGTCACCGGCCGCGAGGACCACGACGAGAACGGCGTGTACCCGCTCCTCACCGAGCCCGACCCGGCCTGAGTCCACCGGCGCGGGCCCCGGTCCGTACCACCCGCACCACCGCAGTCCGTACGAGAAAGGAAGGCACCGTCCCTCATGACCTCCGCCCCCACCCGTCCCGTCGACCTCTACCCGACCCGCGGCACCGACGAGGTGCTCATCGGCCGCAAGGACCCCGTCGTCTGGTCCGCCCCCGGCACGCCCGGCCCCTTCTGGGCGCGTGAGCTGGAGGAGTACGAGCGTGACGGCTTCCTCACGGTCGACGAGCTGGTCACGCCGGACGAGGTCGTGGAGCTGCGGGCCGAGCTGGACCGGCTCGTCGCCGACCCGGAGGTGCGCGCCGACGAGCGCGCGATCGTCGAGCCGAAGTCCCAGGAGATCCGCTCCGTCTTCGAGGTGCACCGGATCAGCGAGGTCTTCGCCCGGCTGGCCGCCGACCCCAGGGTCGTCGGGCGCGCCCGGCAGATCCTCGGCTCGGACGTGTACGTCCACCAGTCGCGGGTCAACGTCAAGCCCGGCTTCGGCGCGAGCGGCTTCTACTGGCACTCCGACTTCGAGACCTGGCACGCCGAGGACGGCCTGCCGCGGATGCGGACCGTCTCGGTGTCGATCGCGCTCACCGCGAACCACACCACCAACGGCAGCCTCATGATCATGCCGGGTTCGCACCGGACCTTCCTCGGCTGCGCCGGCGCCACCCCGAAGGACAACTACAAGAAGTCGCTGCAGATGCAGGACGCCGGCACGCCGTCGGACGAGGCGCTGACCACGTTCGCCGAGGCCTGCGGGATCCGCCAGTTCACCGGTGCGCCGGGCTCGGCGACCTGGTTCGACTGCAACGCGCTGCACGGCTCGGGCGACAACATCACCCCGTACCCGCGCAGCAACGTGTTCCTGGTCTTCAACAGCGTCGAGAACGCACCGGAGATGCCGTTCGCCGCGCCCGTCCGGCGGCCCTCGTTCATCGCCGCCCGTGACCTCACACCGGTCGGCTGAGCCGTGACGGTGCCCGGAGCCGCACCGGCCCTGGCGCCGTCGTACGCGCGCGGCCTGATGTCCCGCCCCGCACGGCTGCCGTGCGGGGCGGGCACGGCGCGTCGTGGCGTTCCGTGGCGGCCGACCCGGTGGGCGGCGCGCAGGTCCACGCGCGGGTGCAGGTGCGGGCGACCGCGAAAAGCCCCGGTGCCGGTCCAGGGGCCGTATCCGTTCAGCGGATACGAGCCCGGGACCGGCACCGGGGCCGGTGCCGTCGTGGCCTGCTCGGCCACGCTGCGCGCCTCGGGTGGCCGCTCACCCGGCGGCCGGGGCGTCCTCGGCCAGCATGCCCTCGCGGAGCCGGCCGAGGGCGCGGGCGAGCAGTCGGGAGACGTGCATCTGCGACACCCCGAGCCGGGCGCCTATCTCCGACTGGGTCAGCTCTTCCACGAAGCGCAGATGGAGCAGCAGCCGGTCCCGCTCGTCGAGGCGTTCCACGAGCGGGGCGAGGGTGTGGAAGTCCTCGAACAGCTCGATCGCCGGGTCCTCCTCGCCGATGAAGTCGGCGAGGGAAGCGTCGGCGTCCTCCTCGTCACCGCCGAGAGCGGCATCCAGGGACGTGGAGTGGTAGCCGTTCGCGGCGATCTGCGCCTCGACGACCTCTTCCTCGGAGATGTTCATCGCCTCGGCGAGTTCGGCGACGCGCGGCGCCCTGCCGAGCCGCGAGCCGAGGTCCTCGTTCGCCTTCGCCAGCTCCACGCGCGCCTCCTGGAGACGGCGCGGCACGTGGACCGCCCAGGTCGTGTCCCGGAAGAACCGCTTGATCTCCCCCACGATGTACGGCACGGCGAAGGTCGCGAACTCCACCTCCCGGGAGAGGTCGAAGCGGTCGATCGCCTTGATGAGGCCGACGATCCCGACCTGGACGATGTCCTCCATCTCGTCGCCACGCGCACGGAAGCGGCCCGCCGCGTACCGGACGAGCGACATGTTCATCTCGATCAGGGTGTTGCGGACGTACTGGTACTCCGCCGTTCCCTCCTCCCTGACCGCGAGTTCCCGGAAGAACACCTTCGACAGGGCGCGCGCGTCCTGGGGCGCGATCTCGTGGGGAGCCTCGAGCACGGGCAGGTCGTTGCACGCACCGCCTTCCACGGTCGTCGTCATCGCCTTGACCATCTCGGTCCGCACGGGGACAACCTCCTGTTTCTCGCCGAACGTTCGCGTGTAGCGCTTCGCCTACCCGGAGTTCGCATGCCCACGCTTCCTTTCTCGCCGACTCCCACCGGCTTCCACCGGCTCTCACCGGCGTGCGTCCGTCGGGGGTGCCGGGCGTGGGGCGGCGCATCGCCCGGCGATACGCGGGCAGACGGAAACGGTCGGAAGTTCACCAACCGGGAAGAAAGGGACCCGTGATGAAGACTCGGGGCGACGCCCGGCCCAGCTCGTCGACGCCCGCGGCTGCGTCCCCCGGCGCCGCGGGGTACGACGAGACCCTCGTACGCACGTCGGCGCAGGCGCGACGAGCCGTCCACCGGGCCCTGGCCTCCTGCTCGCCGATCAGTCCCTCGCAGGTGGACGACCTGATACTCGTCGCCTCCGAGCTGGTGACCAACGCGCTGCGGCACGCGGGCGGGGTCACCGCCTTCGCGATCGGCGTCGGGCGCGACAGCGTCACCGTCTCGGTCAGCGACGCCAGTCCACAGACGCCGCGGTACGCGCGCCACCGGGATCTGCGACCGGGCGGCTTCGGCTGGCCGATCGTGCTGCGTCTGTGCCGCCAGGTCACGCTGGACGTCCGTCCGGACGGCAAGACCGTCCACGCGGTGGTGCCGCTCGACCGCTGACCCTTCGTCAGCCCCGGCGGAGGGCCGGCGGGCCGGCGGAGGTCCACGACGACGCCCGGCCCACTCCCCCGTGCGGGGTGTGGGCCGGGCGTCTGCTGTCGGACGGAAGTGACGGACGGATGGGCGGATGGATGTGTCGAGCGGCGATCGGACGGACGTCAGCGCAGGTCCCTGTGCTCGTCGTCGGTCACGGTCGGGGCGACGGGCGGGACGACCATCCTGCGCCGGCGCAGGATGCTGGTGTACACCGCCGTGCCGATGATGCCCACCGCCATCAGGATCAGTCCCACGAGGTCGAGGTTCACCCCCTCGAGTTCCCAGTCCGAGGCGAAGGTGAAGATGGCGCCGACGGCGATCAGGATGATGCAGGCTCCCAGTCCCATGTTTCCTCCCTTGTCCGGGTCGGACGGGACTCGCGTACCCCGGTGCGCGGTCCTCATCCCCGTCCGGCCCGTGCCCGCCGGCCGGCGGTGGCGGGTGTTTGGCGGGCGCCACCGGGGTGAGGCGAGTGGACGACCGTCTTCGACTCGTCTACTGGGGAGCCATGGAGAGCGTCCTTCGACTGGTGATCGTCCTCGGCGGCTCGGCGCTGGTGGCGCTGGCCGCCGTCCGCGCGGCCGACCTTCTGGCACGGCAGGCCGACGCGCGCCGTCCGGAGACCCCGCTCTGGGGACTGCTGCGCCGCTGCCGTACGCCGCTGTTCGTCGTGCTGTTCACCACCCTGCTCGGGTGGACCTTCCGCGCGACGGCCTGGCAGTCGCTGGACGATCACGCCGACACGGTGTCCCACCTCCTCGTGCTGTGTCTGATCGGCGGCGGCGCGTGGCTGGCCGTACGCGTCGCCTCGGCCGTCGTCGAGTCGTCGTACGCGCGCTACGCGGGGCGCTCGCGCGATGTGGCCCGGGTGCGCCGGGTGCGGACCCAGGTGACGCTGATCATGCGGGTGGTGTCGGTCGCCGTCGGAGTGATCGCGGCGGCCGTCGCCCTCGTCACCTTCCCGTCGTTCCGCACCGTCGGGACGTCCCTGCTCGCCTCGGCGGGGATCATCGGCATCGTGGCCGGAGTGGCGGCGCAGTCGACGCTCGGCAATCTCTTCGCCGGTTTCCAGATCGCGTTCGGCGACATGGTCCGCATCGGCGACACGGTGGTCGTCAACGGGGAGTGGGGGACGGTGGAGGAGATAACCCTGACCTTCCTGACCGTGCGGACCTGGGACGAGCGCCGGGTCACGCTGCCCGTCTCGTACTTCACGTCCCGCCCGTTCGAGAACTGGTCGCGGGGTGGCGCGGAGATGACGGGCTCGGTCTTCGTCTACTGCGACCACTCCGTGCCGGTGGCGCTGATGCGGGCGCGGCTGCGGGAGTTCCTCGAGACGTGCCCGACGTGGGACCGCCGGGCCTGGGACCTGGCCGTCACGGACACCTCGCCCAGCTGCGTGACCGTCCGGGCGATCGTCACCGCGAAGGACGCCGACGACCTGTGGACCACGCGCGTCGCGGTACGGGAGGAGCTCATCGGGTGGCTCGTACGGGAGCACCCCGAAGCGCTCCCGCGGATCGCGACCGCGCCGGCGCCCGCGCCGGAACCCGCCGTGACGGACGACACTTCCGGGCATCACGGGACGTGGCGACTTCCTGACAAGGAGTAAGGGCTTCCGCATCCCGGCGGACGCGGTGGGCAGAACAGCGAAGGGAGGACCACCACCGACGCGAGGAGCAACCATGTCCACCTGGCCACCGGCCGAAGAGCCGGTCTTCACCGCGGACTTCGCGTCCACGGAACAGTGGGTCGCGGGCCGCAGCTGGGCCTATCCCGACGGAGGACCGGTCAACCCGGGAGACAACAAGCTGGACCACCTGGTGGAGGACCCCGACTACAGCCGCTCCGGGGTCTTCCGCGCCACGCGCCGCCCCGACGGGCTGTGGGACACGGGGCTGCTGACGACGGAGGGCAGCGCCGAGGGATTCGAGGTGCGCTCCGGGGACGTGCTGGAGGCGCGGGTGCGCCTGCCCGAGGAGACCGGGGCCTGGCCGGCGATCTGGACGTGGCGGGACGGCGGCCAGGAGATCGACGTCTTCGAGTACCACCCGAACAACCCGGATCTGCTCGAACTCTCCAACCGGGTGCGCGGCGCGCACCGCTACCACCGCGATCCGTCGGTGCGTCCCGGCGGCTGGATACGCCTGCGGACCGAGTTCGGCCCCCGCTCGGTCGTCTGGTGGCTGGACGACGTCGAGGTCTTCGCCGACGGTCGCGGCGTCGGCCTGCGCTGGCACGCCTATCTGATCGTCAACCTCTCGGTGTGCGCGGGGCGCTACCACCCGCCGCCTGACGACCACACGACCCGGATGTCGTACGAGGTACGTGACCTGCGGGTGTTCCGGCCGGAGCGGTGAGCGCTGCGGGGACGATCAGCCGGCGGGACGGTCAGGGGGCCGGTGAAGGGGGCCACAGCGACGAAACGGTCAGCCGAGGTGCAGGGCGACGCCGCACAGCTGATGCCCCAGGCGCTCGTGAATCCCATGCGCGGGACGCTAGCGCCCGCCACCGACAAGGGCCCCGGTCACCACCAGTACGTCGGGTACTTCGTCGCGCCCCTGCGGATGCGGGAGAACGCGTACTCCATCGTCACCAGGAGCAGCGTGGCGCCGAAAAGCAGCGGGACGAAGCGGGTCGGGGTCGGGGACTGGAGGACGATCACGACGGCGGTCGCGCAGGCGGGTGAGTGCGGGGTGCGCGCGAGGGTGGTCAGGGCCAGGGTGAGGCCGGCGGCCACGGCGGCGGCCCAGGCGCTGGTGCCCGCCACCGCGAGGGTCGCGTAGCCCGCGGCGGCGGCGAGGAGGTGGCTGAGGACGACGCTGCGCGGCTGGGAGAGGGGGAGTGTCGGGGCGCTGTGCACCAGCGCGGCGCTGGCGGCCAGCGGCGGTATGAGGACGGGCTCGTGGATGACCGCGCCGATCGCGACCAGGCCGAGCAGGACGACCGTCACGGCGCTGACGCTGTGGAGAGCCGCCGCGGGCGCCGGGCGGGCCGGGGCACGGCCGGTGATGCGGGGCTTCGCGGGCGTCTCGGGGGCGGCGGTGTCGGTGCTCATGCGGGGTCTGTTCCGGTAGGGGCGGCCTCGGGCCGGAGGGGGCGGGATGGAGAAGGGCCGGCGTACGGACCCCGTGATCGACAGTCGGCCCGCCCTTGCGCCCATGCCGGCGCCGCCCGGATGGGGGCGACGCGACCACATGCGATTGTATACAAAATGTCGAAGGCGCCACCGGGCGGGTGCGCACCGGCCCGCCGTCCCAGCCGCTCTCCCCCGCAGCCCCTCCCGGCCGCCGCCCGCCCTGTGGCAGGGTGAGCCCGTGACCTCCACCCATGTGACCTCCAGCGATGCCCCCGTACCCGCGGCCCCCGGCACCGGCCGTGTCCTGCTCGGCTGCATGGGGCTCGGCGGGAGCTGGGACACCGCCCCGTACACGCCCGCCGACATCGACGCCGCCGAAGCGGCGGTCGAGGCGGCCCTGGAGAGCGGCATCACCACCTTCGACCACGCCGACATCTACCGGCACGGCAAGGCGGAGGCCGTCTTCGGCGAGGTGCTCTCCCGCGCCCCGGGACTGCGCGACCGGATCACCCTCCAGTCCAAGTGCGGCATCCGGCTCGCGGACGGCGACCGGCCCGGCCTGTACGACCTGCGCGGGGCCACCATCGTGCGGAAGGTGGAGCAGAGCCTCGCGCGGCTGCGCACGGACGTCCTCGACGTGCTGTTGCTGCACCGGCCCGATCCGCTGGCCGACCCGTCCGAGGTCGCCGCGGCCCTGGAGTCGCTCCACCGGCAGGGTCTCGTCCGCCGGTTCGGCGTCTCCAACATGAACGCGCACCAGATCGCCCGGCTCCAGGCCCACCTTCAACTGCCGCTGGTCGCCGACCAGCTGGAGATGAGCCTGCTGCGCCGGGACTGGCTGGAGGAGGGTGTGCTCGTCAACACGCCCGCGTCGGCCTCCGTCGGATTCACCGCGGGCACGGTCGAGCACTGCGTGGACCACAAGATCGCCCTCCAGGCGTGGGGCCCGCTGGCCCAGGGCCGCTACACCGGACGGCAGGAGACCCCGCAGGAGCACGCCACGGCCGCGCTCGTCGCCGAGCTCGCCGAGGCCAAGGGCACCACACCGGAGACGGTCCTGCTGTGGTGGCTCCAGCGGCACCCCGCGCGGATCTCCCCGGTCATCGGCACCACCAACCCGGCCCGGATCCGCGCCTGCCGGGACGCCGCCGTGGCCGCGCCCGACCTCACCCACGAGGAGTGGTACCGCCTGTGGATCACCGCCCGCGGCGCCGCCCTGCCGTAGCCGCCCCGCTCCCGGACCGGGGCGCACCGGGCACGGGACCACCGGCGCAGGACTCCCAGGCAACAGACAGCAGGAAACAGACAGCGGGCAGCAGCCCCCAGCCGCAAGGCCCGGGCAACAGACCCCAGGCAGCGGGGCCCGGCGCAGGCAGCCCGCCCCGACGCCGCCCTACTCGGCCCACGGACACCCGGCACCCCACGACCGCGAGGACCCCGCACCATGACCGACGCCCCCGCCCCCTTCGAACTGCTCGCGGGGGCACCGGACTCCCCCGTCCTGCTCCATGTGCCGCACTCCTCCCGGGCCGTACCGCCGGAGGTGCGGGCCGGCATCGTCCTCGGCGACGCCGAGCTGGAGCGCGAGCTCGACCACATCACCGACTCCCACACCGACGCCATCGCCGCCGTGGCCGCGGCGTCGGCGGGCGCCGCTCCCTGGCGGTTCGTCAACCGGCTCTCCCGGCTGGTCGTCGACCCGGAGCGGTTCCCCGACGAGCGCGAGGAGATGCTCGCGGTCGGGATGGGCGCGGTGTACACGCGCACCACGCACCGGGCCGAGCTGCGGCCGGCCGGATTCGACCCGGCGCCACTCGTCGACCGCTACTTCACCCCGTACGCGGAGGCCATGACCCGGGCCGTGGAGGCGCGCCTCGAGGCGACGGGCCGCGCGGTGATCGTCGACGTGCACTCGTACCCGACGGCGGCGCTCCCCTACGAGCTGCACGGCGACGGCCCCCGGCCGCCCGTCTGCCTCGGCACGGACGCCTTCCACACCCCGCCCGCGCTCCTGGCCGCCGCGCGGCGGGCCTTCGCCGGATTCGGCGGGGTGGGCACGGACAGCCCCTTCGCCGGGACGTACGTGCCGCTGGCGCACTACGGCCGGGACACCCGGGTCAGCGCGCTGATGGTGGAGATCCGCCGCGATCTGTACATGAGCGAGCCCGGCGGCCCGGCCGGCCCGGGGGAACGGGCGCTCGGCGTGGCGCTCGCCGCCCTGGTCGACGCCGTGACCGACGAGATGCTCCGCTCGGGTCCCGCCACGTAAAATGGAGCACGTGAGCGCACCCAGGTACGAGCTGGTGTTCTCCGACCCGGTGGGCGCGGCCCGCGACGTCGTGGTCGTCGAGCGTACGTCCGCCACGGGGCCGGGTGGCCATCCCGTGTACGCCGATCCGACCGGCATCATCCGGGCGGAGATCAGCGACCGCGACGAGGTGCGCGTCCTCGCCTCCGGCGGACATCAGGAACCCGCGCAGGCCGTGGTGGCCCACCGGCTGCGGGAGGCTCCGGACGACGAGGCTCCGGACGACGAGGCTCCGGACGACGAGGCTCCGGACGACGGGGCTCCGGACGACGGGGCTCCGGACGACGGGGCTGCGGACGACGGGGCTCCGGGCGACGGGGGCCGGGGCGACGGGTCGCGGGACGTCGCCTAAGCTTCGCGGATGACCACCATCGACCCCTCATCCGAGCAGCCCGACCCGCGCTACGTGCGCCTCACCATCGAGCTCGTGGCCGAGATCACCGACGAGCAGGCGCTGAAGGCCGCCGCCCTCGCCGAGGTCCAGGACGACGAGTACCTGGACGACGCCGAACGCGCCCAGTCCATCGAGGCGATCGAGCTGGACCCGGCCGGTTCTCTTGCCCACTTCATCGACCCGGTCGCCCTCCTCGGCGACATCCCCGGCGTGGAGCTGACCTCCGCCACCTGGGAGTCCGCCCACACCGAGTACGACCCGGACGACGAGACCTGGGAGGAGCACCCGGTCGACTGACCGGGGCCCCGAGACCGGGCCTCACCCCGGGCTCGTCCCGTCCGCGAGGCCCGGTCCCGCCCCCCGTATCCGGTGCCTTCCCGGCGTTCGCGCCGCGCCGAACTCGACCGGGGCACCGCCCTGCTGGTAGGAGATCCCTGCACGCACGATTGCGAGGGGGCACCATGAAGCCGCTGGAGGCGGGGGATCCGGAATCCGTCGGCGACGGCAGATACCGGCTGGTCGGACGGCTCGGCCAGGGAGGCATGGGCGTCGTCTACCTCGGCCGCTCCCGCTCCGGCCGGGCCGTGGCCGTCAAGGTCGTCCGGCCCGATCTGAGCACCGACCCCGAGTTCGTACGCCGGTTCGCCCGCGAGGTCGCGGCGGCGCGCCAGGTCGGCGGCTTCCACACGGCTCCCGTGGTCGACGCGGACCCCGACGGACACCCCGCCTGGCTGGTCACGGCGTACGTCCCCGGCCCCACGCTGCGGGTGGTCCTCGACCACGTGGGCGCGCTGCCCGCGGACAGCCTGACCGTGCTGGCCGCCGGACTCGCCGAGGCTCTGGAGGCGATCCACCGGGCCGGGGTGATCCACCGGGACCTCAAGCCGGCCAACATCATCGTCGCCGAGGACGGGCCGCGCGTCATCGACTTCGGCATCGCGCGGGCCCTGGACGGCACGGCCGCGCTGACCCGGACCGGCCTCCAGGTCGGTACGCCGGGCTATCTCGCGCCCGAGCAGCTCACGGGCGGCGCCGTCACACCGGCCGTGGACATGTTCGCCCTGGGCATCGTGCTGTGCCAGGCGGCGGGCGGCGCGCCCTTCGGCGACGGCACCTCGGCGGCCTGGCTCTACCGGGTCGTCCACGAGGAGCCGAAACTCGCCGCCGTTCCCGAGCCGCTGCGCGAGCTGGTCGCGGCCTGCCTGGCCAAGGACCCGGCGCGGCGGCCCACCCCCGCGGCCTTTCTGGACCGGCTGACGGTCCGTCACCGCGAGGACGGCGGCTGGCTTCCCGACGAGGCCACGACGCTGCTGTCCACGGTGGCGCGGCACCCGGAGACCGTCGTCGTACGGGAGGAGCGGCAAGCGGCCGATCCCGGTGCCGATGCCGGTCCGGGTGCCAGTGCCGGTCCCGGTGCCGGTGCCGGTGCCGATCCCGGTGCCGGTGCCGGTCCCGGTGCCGGTGCCGGTGCCGGTGCCGTACGGGAGGACACACAGCCGTCCGGCCGGCCGGACCGGGCCGCACCGGCAGAGCCGCCGCCCGGGTGGGGCGCCGGGCCCGGGACCGGGGGCGAGCCGCCGACCGCCGCGGCGCCGCCTCCAGGACCGGCGCCCGTACCGCCACGGCCGGAGCCCGCTCCCGTACGACCGACGTCCGTACCGGAGGACGCCCCGGCGCGGCCGGCGGGCCGGCAGCCGGGATCGCGCGGACGGCGGATGACCGTGGCGGCGGCGCTGGTGGCGTGCGCGGCCGTCGCCGCGGGCCTGCTGGTGTGGCAGCCGTGGAACCGTGACGCCGGGAAGCGGGCCGAGCCCGGCGGCGGCACGTCCTCCCCCGCCGTCGCCTCGCCCGCCGCGTTCCCCGACACGACGCTGCTGGTCCGCCAGGACACCGCGCCCGGCTGGCCGTCCGACTGCCACGGGGTCATCGCGGTCCGTCCGGCGGGTGAGGACCGGCCGCGGCGGCTCGTGCCGGACGGCACCTGCGACTACCTGCCGCAATGGGCGCCGGACCGCGCGTCGTTCGCGTTCACGCGGGTGACGTCCGAGGAGACGGCGGTGTGGACCGCGAAGGCCGACGGTTCCGGCGCGCGGCGGATCGCGGCGATCTCCGGCGGACGGGTGTCCTGGTCGCCGGACGGGACCCGGCTCGCCGTGCTGCGGGTGAAGGACGGTGTGCAGCAGCTGTTCGAGGTGCGGGTGTCGGACGGCTCCGCCCGGCAGCTCACCGACGGGCCGGGGAGGATCGAGGATCCGGCGTGGTCCCCGGACGGCACGCGGATCGCCGTCTGCCGGGAGGCGGGCAAGGGCAAGGGCAAGGGCAACTGGCAGATCCACACCGTCGACCCGTCGGCTCCCGAACGGGCGCCGCGTCAGGTGACGCGGCTGCCGCACCCGGCGCTCGACCCGGTGTGGTCGCCCGACGGCCGCGCCTTCGCCTACACCGCCGGGTCCTACCAGGGCCCGAACAAGGGTGACATCCGCCTGGTCGGCACCGACGGGACCGGGGACCGGCCGCTGGTGGTGACGGCGGAGCACGAGATGGACCCGGCGTGGTCACCGGACGGCGGCTGGCTGGCCTTCGTCCGCGGCCCGTACCAGAAGCCGGTCATCTGGGCGGTGCGCGCGGACGGCACGGGCGAGCGCCGCCTCACCACGGGGGACGTCCCGGAGGGGCACCCCGCCTGGCGGTGACGGGGAGATGGCCCCGTGCGGCCGCGTCCGACCGGCGTCGTGGTCGGTGCGTGCGGGCGGGGCGCACCCGGGCGCGGCGGCAGGGGGCCTGTCGGGCCCGCACCGCCGCCTCGCCCGTGCGGGGGCGGGGGCTGTCGGAGCCGCACCGCCGCCGCGGCCGCGGCCGTCGGAGGGAGCCGCCCTGACGTCGGCGGTCTCCCTGGTGAGGACGACCCGTCCGACAGGAGTGCCATGGGAGGGGCACCGCACCCCCGGACGGGGCAAGGGAGCGGGTGCCCGACGGAGTTGACACGACGTCGGCCGATTCGCCCGCAACGGGCTCGCCCGAAGCTTCCGGAACCACCTTGACCTGGGAAAAGACGGCGTCGCACACTTACGCAGCCCCAGGGGAGGGGCACCAGAGAAGGGGAACCGCGTGAGCACGTCGGACGCCTGTCAGGACCGCTGTGAGCAGTTGTTCGTCGCCGGTGGGTACGCCGCCGTGCGGCGGGCGGCGCAGGAGGGCCTCGACGTGTTCGGGCCGCAGGCCGATCTGTACTGCTGGCTGGCGCTCGGCCATGTCGCCGAGGACGACGACGACCATGACGACCGTGCGGAGGAGGCCTTCCGGGCCGGTCTCGCGATCGACGCGGACCATCTCGGGCTGCTCGCCGGATACGCCGAACTCTGTCTGCGGGCCGACGGCTTCGAGCACCCCGCCCGCGCCACCCGCGCCGTCACCCTGTCCCGCCGCCTCAAGGAGCTCGCGCCCGACTCCCCCGAGGCCGGGCGGCTCGCCGACGCCGAACGCTGGGCACGGCGCGGTTACTGGGACGAGGTCAGGATGAGGACGGCGGTCAGGACGGTCGAACGCCGGGAGAAGGCGCTCGCCACCGAGGCGCAGGCCCGCGCCCTCGCCGATGACCTGGCGCAGGGCGGTGCGGCGGCGACGCGGGCCGTGGACCCCACCGACCGCGACGCCGTCGTGCGCGCCGCGACCGTCGAGGCGCTCGCCGGCCCGTGGAACGCTCCGGTGCGGCTGCTCGGCCGCCACCGCACGGCCGCCTGGACGGTCGCCCTGGTTCTGAGCCTCGTCACGAACGCGGTGCTCCGCCAGACCGGTGCCGTGGACGGGTTCGCCTCCTGGGGTCTGCTCTGGCTGCTGCCCGTCCTGCTCGTCGACCGTCGTTTCGCCTCCGTGCGGAAGGAAGCCGACGCCCGCCACCTCGCTGCCCTCGAAGCGGCGCTCGCCGAACGTCGCTGACCGCCCCCGCGGAAGACGGCCCGGAGGCGAGGAAGCCGGAGGGGCGCGCGGAGCGGTTGCTGATCGGCCGCGGGCAGCGGCTGCGAGCGAGCCGGCCGGCCCACGCGAGATCACGTGGGCCGGCCGGCCCCGAGCCCCCAGGGGGAGGAGGACACGGGCCCCTGAGGCCGTCCGTCAGGCGCGCTGCCAGAGCGCCGGGACGTTCGGCGGCTCCCAACCGGACTGTGCCTGGTGGCCCTGGAGGCAGCGGTAGGTCGCGCCACCGTACGTGACGACGTCACCGGCCTTGTACACCGTGCCCGCCTTCCAGGTGCCGCCCGGCTCCGGCTCGCCGGGGCCGGGGCCGGGGCCCGGGTCGGAGCCGGTGGTGCGCAGCGTCAGCCCGTAGTTCTGGAGGATCGGGTTGAGCGGCTGGAAGAAGGTCGTACCGCCGCTGGAGCAGTTCCCGGAGCCGCCCGAGGTGACGCCCTGCGCCTGGCTGCCCGAGATGTACGAGCCACCGGAGTCGCCCGGTTCGGCGCACACCGTCGTACGGGTCACGCCCGAGATGGTGCCCTCGGGGTAGGTGACGCTCGTGTTGTGCTGCTGGATGGTGCCGCAGTGCCAGCCGGTGGTGGAGCCGGAGCGGCACACGGAGGCACCGACGGGCTGCAGGACGGAGCCGGTCACCTGCGTGTTGGCGCCGCCGGCACCCTTCACGTACGGGGTGGCGGTCCAGTTGGTGTTGGTGGCCACCCAGGCCATGTCGTTGCCGGGGAAGACGGAGGCCTGGAAGCTGCCCTGCGCGACCTGGTTGTAGCCGCTGGTGGCCGTGCCCGCGCGGCCGCAGTGGCCGGCGGTGGCGAAGCCCTGGGTGGTGCCGCGGGTGACCGCGAAGCCGACCGAACAGCGGCCGCCGCCGCCCATGTAGTAGGCGTCGCCGCCCCGGATGTCGTAGAGCGGGCGGGGTGCCTCGGCGGTGCGGACCACGTGCACCAGGTCGCGGGACACCCCTGTGGTGGCGAGCAGCCGGGCCCCGGCGCCCGGGCGGGTCTCCTCGACGACGATCCGGTTGGCACGGACGTCGACGTAGCGGACCGGCGTCTCGGCGCCGGCGGTGCGGTCCAGGGTGTTCTTGGCCTGTTCCAGCGCGGTCAGACCGTGCGTCACGAGCACGGCGCGGGCGCCGGTGGCCCGTATCGCGGCCGTGTCGGCGGCGCGGGTGGTGGCCACGGTGAGCGTGGCCGACTCGGGCCCGTCGACCCAGGCGCCGGCGAACGTGCCGCCGAGCGCCTGGCGGACGCGGGCGGCGGTCGCGCCGGCCTCGGCCTCGTGGGCGAGGCGGGTGAGGGCCTGGGTACGGGTCAGGCCCAGGTCCCGTTCCATGGCCCGGAGCAGCTCGGGCGGGGCGGCGTCCGTCCGGAGCGCCGCGGCGGCGGACGCGGGCCCGGTCGACGCGGCCGGAGGGGCCGACTGGGATGCCGCGGTGGCGGAACCGGCCTGAAGGCAGGTCAGCGCCAGTCCGGCGGCGGCCAACGCGGTCCAGGCCGCGCGGGCGGGTCGTCGGAGCATGGGAGGTCTCCTCGGTGTGGTGGGGGAACTGACGGAACCGTAGGAACGGAGGTGCGTCCGGCGGGAGTTGTCAGTCGGCCCCCTGTCCCGCGTTATGGGCGGTGCCAGGCGTGGCGGGGAGACACGTGGCCGGGCGACACGTGGCGGTGTCACAGGTGGCGGGGCGCCACGTATCCGGGAGACACGTGGCGGGGCCACACGTAGCGGAACGACACCTGACGGGGGCGGCGGCCGCAGGGGCGGCCGGGCCACGCGAGCGGCCGGGGACTGCTCGCCGACCGTGCGGGCCCCGCCTCCCGGGCCCCTGCCACGGACGGCGCGGCACGGCATCCGTCTCGCGCAGGCGCCACCGCTCCCCAGGGCCCTGCCACACACGGCGCGGCGCGACACCCGTCACGGGCCGACGCCGCCCCACAGGCCCCTGCCACCCACGGCGCGAAACGGCACCCGTCACGGGCCGGCGAGCGGTGCCGGGGCGTGGGCAGCGCTGCGGGACAGGGCTTCGGTGTGGGCGGCACGGGCGTGGGCGAGGACGGCGGGAGCGCGGTTCGCCGCGCGGCCCTCCGGGTGCCAGCCGAGGAGGTGGCGCCAGATCAGCGGGGCGCCGGCCAGGGGGCGGGTGACGAGGCCCGGCGTCGCGGGGAAGGTGGCCCGGCACAGGCCGACCGCCCGGCCCACCTGGACCAGATGGACACAGGAGGCGGTGTCCGTCTCGTACACGCAGGCCGGGGTGAACCCGGCGCGGACGCAGGCGGCGGCGAAGCAGTCGCCGAAGCAGCCGTCGCCGGGCACGTCGGTCCACGCCTCCGTGGCGAGTTCGGCGAGCTCGATCTCGGTCCGGTGTGCGAGCGGATGGCCGGCGGCGAGCATCACGTACACGGGGTCGCGGGCGACCTCGGTCCAGGCGAGCCGTCCCGCTTCCGGCGGGCTGCTCTCGCCGCAGACCCCGACCAGCGCGAAGTCCAGCCGGCCGGCGACGACCCCGCCGGCGATCTCCCGCTCGGACCAGGAGGTGTACGTGGTGACGGGCGCGCCGTCGCCGGTGCGGGCGAGCCGGTCGACGAGGCCGCCGAGCAGCGGTCCGTGGGTGCCGCCGAGGCGGTGTCCCCGCGCGCCCTCGCGGGCGAAGCGCACCGCCTCCTCCTGGAGCTCGCAGACGGCGGGCAGCACGACCCGGGCGCGGTCCAGGACGAGGTCGCCGAGCGGGGTGGCCCGTACCCCGTCCCGGCCGCGCTCGAAGAGCGCTCCGCCCAGGGCCCGTTCGATGCGTTTGAGCTGGGCGCTGAGGGCCGGCTGGGCCAGGCCGAGGGCGGTGGCGGCCCGGGTGAGGCTGCCGGCGTCGGCGATGGCCCGGATCGTCTTCAGGTGCCGCAACTCCAAGTCCATGCGCAGAGCTTGACGCCCCGGACCGGGAAGGTCCAGACCAACAACCGGGACCGGTGGCCACCAGGGCGTGGGCCGGTGCGTTGCGACCGGCTCACGGGGCGGCCAGGATGGCCCGCATGCGGAACATCGTGGTCGTCGACGCCCCGTCCAACCTCGGTCTGCGGCCGCCCGCCCCCGGTACCGTGCCCGGCTGCCACAAACTGGCCGGGGCGCTGCGCGAGAACGGGATCGTGCGGAGGCTCGGGGCGTCGGAGGGCGGTGTCGTGGTGCCGCCCCGCTACGACCGGGGCGACTGGCGGGAGGGCGACGGGGTCTTCCACGCGGCGCCCCTCGCCTCGTACACCGTCCGGCTCGCCGACCGCGTCGAACGGCACGTGGTGGCCGGGGACTTCACGCTCGTCCTCGGCGGTGACTGTTCCGTGCAGCTGGGCGCCGCCCTCGCGCTGCGCCGGCTCGGCCGGTACGGTCTGGCCTCCGTCGACGCGTCCCCCGACTTCCGCCACCCGGGCAACTCGGACCGGGTCGGTGCGGCCGCGGGCGAGGAGCTCGCCCTGTCGACCGGCCGGGGCCAGGCGGACCTGACCGATCTGGAGGGCAGGCGGCCCTACCTGCGGGACGAGGACGTACGGGTCCTCGGCACGCGTGACGCGTTCGTGGCGGAGGCCGAGCTGGTCGAACTGCGTGCGCTGAAGGTGCCCGTCGCCACCGTGTCCGAGCTGCGGGAGCGGGGCCCGGGCGAGCTGGGGGCCGCGACCGCCGTCAGTCTGGAGACACCGGCCCTGGACGGTTTCTGGGTGCATCTGGACGCGGACGTCCTCGACCCGACGGTGATGCCGGCCGTGGACAGCCCCGATCCGGACGGGCTGCTGCCGGACGAACTGACCGCGCTGCTACGGCCGTTGGTGCGCTCCCCGCGCTGTGCCGGGCTGAACGTCACCATCTACGATCCCGATCTCGATCCCGACGGCACCGCCGGCGTCCTCCTCACCGATCTCGTCGTGGCGGCCCTCACCGGGGCCTGAGCCTTCACCGGGGCCTGAGCCTTCCCCGTCCCGGTACGCCCGGTGGATCCGCTCCAGCAGGTGGGCGGCGTGCGGGCGCAGGGCGGGACGGAGCGGCGCCCAGTCCTCCTCGGCCTGCCCGGTGTACACGGCGCGGGCATGGGCGAGGGGAGGCCGATGCTCGGCGGGCAGCCGGGCGAGGGCCCAGTCGGCGGCCTCGTCCTTGGCCCGGATCCGTCCGGTCGCCAGGGTGGTCCAGATCCGGGCGAGGGTGAGCAGCACGTTGCGGGTGTCGTTGTCGAGTTCGGCCATGAGGTCCGGGATCCCGACGACGATCGCGCTCCTGAGGTCCGCGGCCGGCACCGGGTCGAGGAGGGTGGCGGGCGGCGGGCCGAACAGCGGGGTGTCGCCCGCGCGGGCCATGGTGAGCAGCGGGGCGAGGTCGGGGCTGGGTTCCGGGCGGGGCAGTCGGCCCTGCTCGTACTCCTCGCGCAGCCACTCCCCGTAGAGGTAGTCGCAGACGGCCGGGTGGCGCCACGGCCGGATCTGTCCGGCGACCACGACGACGAGTTCGACGGGGCGGGCCGGGCCTCCGGTGGCGCGGGGGCCGGAGAGCGCGAGCAGTCCGTCCGTGAGTGCCCGGCGTTCGTCGGTGGTCAGGCCGCGGCGGGCGACGACGAGAAGGTCGACGTCGCTGTGGGGCCGCAGGCCGCCGAGGACGGCGGAGCCGTGGGCGTACGCGCCGAGCGTCTCGTCGCCGAGGACGGTGCGGACCAGCCGGACGACGGCCTCGGCCTGGGGCGTGGTCATGGGCTGCTCTCCTGCGGTGGCGGCGGGGCCGGGCAGCCTACCGCCGCGGGGCGCCGGTCCGCGTGCGGATTTCGGCGCCCCGAGCGCACCGGGCACCCCCGAGTGTGCCGGGCGGACCGGACCTGCCGGTCAGCGTGCCTCGCGGAACTCCACGTGGGCGCCGACGACGGGGTCGTACTTGCGCAGGACCAGGCGGTCGGGGTCGTTCTGGCGGTTCTTGCGGGTCACATAGGTGACGCCGGTGCCGGCCGTGGACCGGAGGGTGATCACGGGGCGGTGGGTGGTGCGTGGCATGGTGCTCCTTCCGGCTGCGCCCGCCGTCGAGTCGGTTGACTCAGGCATGTCAGCCTCGTCCGGTGCAACAGCCGCTCCGGCCGGCACATTCCCGCCCGCGGCACCGGCTGGGGGAACCGGCCGTGGCACCGCCCGGGGGCATTCCCGGCGCCCCGGCTGGGGGCACCGCCCGAGGCACCGGCCGTGGTGCCCCCGTGGCATCGCCGTGGACGTGCTGCCCCGCGCCCGAGCGCGGGGACGTGGCCCTCTACCGTGACGGGATGGACGATTCCCTGCCTCCGGACGTGCTCGCCGCCCTCGACGTCCTCCTCGGCGACGGGGACGACCCCGTCCACGCGGCGCTGCGCCGTCAGGTGCCGCATCTGAGGACGGCCGGGCGGTGCGACTGCGGGTGCGGCACCACCGACTTCTCGATCGACACCGCGGCCGTCCCCGCCGCCGCCCCGACGGGCTCCGGCACGGGGTCGGTGGCGTCGCGGATCTTCCAGGCGGAGGACGGGACGCTCCTCGGCGATCTCGTCCTCTTCGCCCAGGGCGGTCATCTGTCCTGGCTGGAGGTCTGCGATCTGACCGACGTGCACAGCGAGCTCAAGGTGACCCTCGATCTCGCCCTGCGCTGCTTCGCCCGCCCCGCGCCGCCGTCCCGCTGACCTCCCGCAGCAGATAGGGTGCCGGGCGAGCGACGGGATCGTCGAGTTCCGCACGGGGAGAAAAGAATTGATGAGTGGTCAGCAGCCGGGTCGGGCCGGTGCCTCCGCGGTGTTCCAGCCGCTCGCCGCCGACGATCCCCGGACGGTCGCCGGTTACCGGCTGGCCGCCCGGCTCGGGGCCGGCGGCATGGGCAAGGTGTACCTGTCGTACACGCCGGGCGGCCGCCCGGTCGCGGTCAAGGTGATCCGGCCCGAGTTCGGCGAGGACGCCGAGTTCCGGCGCCGGTTCGCCCAGGAGGTGCGCTCGGCGCAGCGCGTGCAGGGGCTGTACACCGCGCCCGTCATCGACGCCGACGCGGAGGGTACGCAGCCGTGGCTGGCCACCGCCTATGTGCCGGGGCCCTCGCTCGCCGACGCCGTCGTGACGCACGGGGCACTGCCCGTCGAGACGGTGCTGCTGCTGGTCGCGGGGATGGCCGAGGCCCTGCACGTCATCCACGGGGCGGGGCTCGTGCACCGCGACCTCAAGCCGTCGAACGTGCTGCTCGCCGCGGACGGCCCCCGCGTGATCGACTTCGGCATCGCGCACGCCGCCGACGCGACCTCGCTCACGGGCAGCGGCGTCACCATCGGCACGCCCTCCTTCATGGCTCCCGAGCAGGCGGCGGGGCGGCGGGTGACACCCGCCACGGACATCTTCGCGCTCGGTCAGGTCGCGGTGTACGCGGCGACGGGACTGCCCGCGTTCGGCGAGGGCACGTCGCACGGCGTGCTGTACCGGATCGTGCACGAGGAGCCCGACCTCAGCGGGGTCCCGGAGCGGCTCACGGAGCTGGTCACGCGCTGCCTGGCGAAGGATCCCGAGGCGCGGCCGTCCGTCCCCGAGGTCATCCGGCTCTGCCAGGAGGCCAACGCGGCGACGGTGCTGCGGCGGCCCGAGGACTGGCTGCCGGGGGCGGTCTCCGCCGACATCACGGCACGGGCGGCGACGCCCGCCCCGGCGCAGACGCCGCCGCCTCCCGCGACGGCCCCGTCGGTCGGCTACACCCCGACCGCCCCCGCCTCGCCCGCGCCGTCTCCCGCCACCCCTCCCGTCACCCCTCCCCCGACGGCTCCGTCCGACCCGGCGCCCGCGCCGCCGCGGGCCCCGCACGCCCCGCACGCGTACGGCCACGGCCAGGCGCCCGCCCATCCACAGGCCCACAGTCCCGCCCACCCGCAGGCACACAGCCACGCCTACGCGCCGACGCAGGGCCCGGTCCCTGCACCCGGCTCGGCCCCCGGACCGGCGCACCAGCCTCCGTACGGGGTCCCGGGGCCGTACCCCCGGACGGCGTTCCCGGCGACGGCATCCGGCCGGGGAGCGCCGTCCGCCGGCTCGGCCAAGCGGACCCTGCTCGTCGCGCTGGCCGCCGCCCTGGTCTTCGGACTCGGCGGCGCCGGCACCGCGTACGTCCTGCTGAAGGACGAGGGCCGGCAGACCACGGCGGGCGGCGACGGCAAGCCGGACGGACAGAAGGAGTCGGGCGGATCCTCGGCCGGTTCCTCGGGCGCGACGCCGGCCGGGAAGCCGTCCGCCCGCACCGAGCCGAAGCCCGCCGTGTTCGAGGACATCGACCTGACGGCCGGCTATCACCTGACCCTGGGCGACGAGGTCGTACGGCCCCAGGACGGCGAGGACGGCGGTTACGAACTGTCCTACGACACCGGCGGCTACCTGGACGCGGAGACCACCGGCGGCAACCTGGTGCTTCTGGACCCCGGCCAGGAGGGCTCGCTCGCCACCTGCCGCGCGGAGACCAGGTTCACCAAGGAGGTCTACGTGAACAAGCTCGCCAAGGGGCGGCAGGTCTGCGTGACCACGGGGTCGGGCCACATGGGTCTCGTCACCGTCAAGGGCTTCTCGCCCGAGGGCTCCCCCAGCACGTACATGACGCTGGACCTGACGGTCTGGAGGAACGGGGCGGCCTGACCGGCCCCACTCCCCCACCTTCCCCGACTCCAGCCCGTGGGTGTACCACCGCGCTCGGGCGGCACGGACGCGCGGGCGACACGGAGGCGGGGCGGAGCGGGCTGCGGGTCGAGACGGTCTTCGACGAGGAGCGGGAGTCCCTCAAGTTCATCGTCCTCGGGGACCTGGACACCACGGCCGGCCTGCTCAAGGTGATCGACTCACTGATCGGAGACGTACGGTGAACACCCTGCGGGACATCCACGGCACGACCGTCCTGGTCTGCCCGCCGGACGGCCCCCCGCTGCTCAGTGAGCGGGACGCGACCGACCTGATCGGCGAGGGCTCGTACAGCGGGGCCGCCTGGGTGGCGGTGCCGGTAGAGCGGTTCACCGAGGACTTCTTCCGGCTGAGCACGCGGGTGGCCGGGGGGATCGTCCAGAAGTTCGCCCAGTACCGGATGGGACTCGTCGTCCTGGGTGACATCTCCGCCCGCCTGGAGGGGAGTTCGGCTCTCCGGGACTTCGTCCGCGAGTGCAACCGGGGCACCCAGATCTGGTTCGTCCCCGATGCCGAGGCCCTCGCCGGACGGCTCGCTCCGGCCGCCTGAGCGCCGTCGCGCCGCACGCCGACGCGCCGAACGCCGAAACTTCGAACGCCGGTACTCCGACGCCGGCGCGCCGAGCTCTCCCCCTGCCGAACGCCCCAGGGGGCACGGCCGTTCAGCCCTCCGGGACCGGTGTCCCCTGGTGGTAGTAGAGGCGCCAGCCGGCCTCCCCCTCTCCCTTGCGCCAGATCGAGCTGCGGCGCGCCCGGCGGCCGTCGAAGACGGTCTCGAACGTCAGATGGACGAGGCCGGGGGCGAGGAGCACACCGCGCATGCCGGACACCTCGAAGCGCGGGCCGTCCGCCGCGCTGCCGAGCCCGGGGAGCGCGGCGAGCATCTCCTCGTACGTCCAGCGCCGTCCGGAGGCGCCGACCTCGACGAAATCGGGGTCGTGGAGGCGGCGGGCCTCGGTGGCGTCGGTCCGGGTGGCGGGGTCGAGGAGCCGCAGTTCGCCGTCGATGGCGGCGGCGATCGCGGCGCTCTCCTCGTCCGGCTCCACGGCGCCGCCCGTGGTGCCCTCCGGCGCGCTCTTCGCGGCGCTCTGGCTGCTGTCGATCATGGAGGCATCCTCTCCCGACCGGGAATCCGTGGCAAGGAATTTGGTACCGACGGGTAGGCGGGCGGCCGCTCTTGCTATACCTTCCGTCCAACAGCTTGCTAGACACCGCGTCTAACAAGCCTCCGTTCCCGCCCCGAGGTCACCGAGGAGCCGCACCATGGCAAGCAGCACCGTCCGGCCGGCGGACCAGGCCCGGCAGCCCGAGCGCGACGCGGCCCGCCGGCTGCTCGAATCGTCCGCCAAGCTCTCCTACGACCCCGCCACCGAAGTGGACTGGGACACCCCGCTCGACGAGGACTTCCACGGGATGAGCCCCGAGTGGAGCACCCTCTACGGCACGCGCTACTGGCAGGAGATGACCGAGGCGCAGCGCAAGGAACTGACCCGGCAGGAGTCGGCGTCGGTGGCCAGCACCGGCATCTGGTTCGAGATGATCCTGCAGCAGATGGTGCTCCGGGACATGTACGCCAAGGACCCGACCGACCCGCGCTTCCAGTGGGCCCTGACCGAGATCGCCGACGAGTGCCGGCACTCGATCATGTTCGGCCGCGGCGCGGCCAAGCTCGGCGCCCCCGCCTACCGCCCGCCGCGGTTCGTCCTCGAGCTGGGCCGCGCCTTCAAGACGCTGGCGGTCGGCGAGGCCGCGTACGCCTCCATCCTCGTCGCCGAGGAGGTCCTCGACGTCATGCAGCGCGACTGGATGCGCGACGAGCGGGTCGTCCCGTTCGTCCGGACCATCAACAACATCCATGTCGTCGAGGAGTCGCGGCACATGAAGTTCGCGCGCGAGGAGACCCGCGCCCGGCTGCGCAAGGCGGGTCCGCTGCGCCGCCATCTCCAGGCGCTGGTGGTCTCCATCGCCTCGTACTTCATCGTCACCAGCATGGTCAACCGCGAGGTGTACGCGAACGCCGGGCTCGACGTGGAGCGGGCGCTCGCCGAGGCCAGGGCCAACGAGCACCACAAGGCCCTGATGCGGTCGAGCTGTTCCGGCCTGATGGAGTTCCTGGCCTCGGCCCGGCTGCTCACCCGCCCCGCCGTCGCCGTCTACCGGCGCGCCCACCTCATCTGACCCGCCGTTCCCGCCCGAACCGCCCGCCCCGGAGCCCCGCGAGCTGACGACGACATGACCTACGCCATCACCCAGACCTGCTGCAACGACGCCACCTGCGTCGCCGTCTGCCCGGTCAACTGCATCCACCCGACGCCCGACGAGCCGGACTTCGGCCGCACCGAGATGCTGTACATCGACCCGAAGGCGTGCATCGACTGCGGCGCCTGCGCCGACGCCTGCCCGGTCGACGCGATCTTCCCGGCGGACGCGCTGTCGGCCGGACAGCAGGAGTACGCCGCACTGAACGCCGCCTTCTACGAGCAGCGCGCGCCCCGGCCCGCGCCGGAGGGCGGACCCGTCTTCCACGCCTGGGGGGCGCCCTCGTTCCCGCGCACCCTGCCCGCCGACTTCGCGCCGCTCCGGGTCGCCGTCGTCGGCACCGGCCCCGCCGGCATGTACGCGGCCGAGGACCTGCTGCTGCACACCAACGCCGAGGTGACCCTGGTCGACCGGCTGCCGGTGGCCGGCGGCCTGGTCCGGTACGGGGTGGCGCCGGACCATCCCGCGACGAAGCGGATCGGCGACACCTTCGCCCGCTTCCACACCCATCCACGGGTACGGATGTACCTCGGCGTCGACGTCGGTACGGACGTCACGGCCGAGGAACTGGCCGCGCACCACGACGCCGTCGTGTACGCGGTGGGCGCGGCGGCCGACCGGCGGCTCGGCATCCCGGGCGAGGACCTGCCCGGAAGCGTCTCGGCGACCCGGTTCGTCGCCTGGTACAACGCCCACCCGGAGGTCGCGCCCGACGCGATCGACCTGTCGGGGACGGAGCGGGTCGTGGTGGTCGGCAGCGGCAACGTCGCCCTGGACGTCGCGCGCATCCTGGTCGGTGACCCCGAGGCGCTGGCCGCCACGGACATCGCGGACCACGCGCTCGCCGCCCTGCGGGCCTCCGCCGTACGCGAGGTGGTGCTGCTCGCGCGGCGGGGCCCCGAGGACCTCTCCTGCACCGCTCCGGAACTCCTCGCCCTCGGGCGGCTGCCGGGCGTGCGCCTGGTCGTCGACGACCACGACCCCCGGATCCGGGCGGCCGTGGAGGGTGCGGCGGAACACGAGAAGGCGGCTCTCCTGCGGGACGCGGTGTACGAGCGCGTGGACTGGGCCGCGCCCGTGCCGCAGGGGCCGGAGCGGCGGATCGTCTTCCGTTTCCACTCCGCGCCCGAGGAGGTTCTCGGGGGCGCGGTGCGCGTGACGGGCGGCGACGGTCCGGTCGAGCTCCCGGCGGGAGTGGTGCTGCGGGCGGTCGGCTACCGCGGACTCCCGGTCGCGGGGCTGCCGTTCGACGAGGAGACCGGCACGGTGCCGCACCGCGGCGGGCGGGTCGAGGGCCGGCCCGGCAGTTATGTCGTCGGCTGGATCAAGCGCGGCCCCTCGGGCGGCATCGGCGCCAACCGCACCTGCGCCGCCGAGACCGTCGGCACGCTCCTGGCGGACGCCGTCGACGGTGCCCTGCCGGTGCCGAAGGGCACCGCGCGCGCCTTCGACCGGCTCGCCCGCGGCCGCGCCCGGCACGTGGTCGACGCGCGGGGCCTCGCGGCCATCGAGCGGGCGGAGCGGGCCCGGGGCGAGGAGGCGGGCCGGCCCCGCGTGAAGCTGGGGACGGTGCCGGAGCTGGTCGCCGCCGCCCGCGCGCGACGCCGGCTGCTGCGCTGATCAGGGGGCGCGGGGGTCGCCGCCCCCGCGCCCCCGGGCATCGCGCCCCTGCCCCGCGCCCCTGACCGCTTCCGGTGGCGAACTCGGGGCGCGCGCTCCCGGCGCACTCGCGCCCCCTCCCGGCTCACTCGCACGCACCCTCGGCGTGGCATCCGAAAAGGACCGGATGATCCCGATATGAGTGCCAAGCATGAGCGAGAAGGCACACGGGGAAGCACGCGAGAAGGCAAAGGCACCCGAGAGATCAGGCGTGGTGGTCGGCGTCGACGGTTCCGAGCACAGTCTGCGGGCCCTGGAGTGGGCGATGCGCGCGGCGCGGAGCCTCCGGGCGCCGCTCACCGTCGCCCATGTGCGCTCCGAGGCGCTCCAGCTCGGCAGTGCCCGGATCGCCTCCCTGGGGCCGGCGCCCGAACTGCCCGACACCGTCGTGGTCGCCGTCGCCGCGGAGCTCGGTCCGCGTGCCGAGGGCCTGGAGGTGCGCTACGCCTCGCTCGACGGCTCGGTGGTGGACGCGCTGGCCGAGGCGGCCCGTGACGCGCGGCTCCTCGTGGTCGGCTCGCGCGGGCGGGGCGGCTTCGCGAGCCTGCTGCTCGGCTCGACCAGCCGCACGCTGGCCGCTTCGGCGCCCTGCCCGGTGGTCGTCGTGCCGCACGAGGCGCGGGCCGCGTCCCTGGAGAGCGGGGCCGGGGCGGGCCGGGTGCTGCTCGGGCTGCATTCCGAGGAGACCCCTGACGAGGTCGTCGACTTCGCCTTCCGGGCGGCGCGGCGGCGCGGGGTGCCTCTGGAGGTGGTGACCGCCTATCCGGTGCCGCCCTCGCCCGCCCTGCTGATCGGAGCGCCCGCGCCGGCCCTCCAGGTGCCGCCGCCGCTGCCGGACGAGACGCCGGAGCTGGTGGCGGCGACGACCCGCCGCCAGGAGGAGCGGCTGCGCCCCTTCACCGAGCGCTTTCCGCAGGTCCGGGTGATCCCGGTCGTCACACCCGCCGACGCGGCCGGACGTCTGGTGGAGGACTCCCGGGACGCCGGCCTGCTGGTCGTGGGCCGGCACCGCAGGCACCGGGTCGAGAGCCTGCTCGTCGGCTCCGTCGCGCACGCGGTGCTGCACCACGCGGCCTGCCCCGTCGCCGTGGTGCCGCCCGAGCGGACGTCCTGAGCGGGGGGAGCGGGCCGGGGGTGCGCCCTCGTACGAGCCGGGACTGCGCCCGGGCACGAGCGGGCAAAAACGCGCCCGCTTCACCTCTTCGGGTGATGGCGGATGTGGAGAAACGTGTCTTCCTTCTCGTCGGCCGCGAACCTCGATGCACGGGGACCGATCCAGTGGAGCGTGTCCATGCATCTGATCCGACGCGGCGATCCGCACCTTGCCGTCCGGTCGAGCGAGGGCCTGACCACGGTCGAGCTGTACGGCGAGCTCGACCTGGTGCTGGTGCAGCGCGTCCGGCCCGAAATCGACGTGCTGGCCCGCGAGGCGGCCGCACTCGCCGTCGACCTGCGCCACGTCACGTTCTGCGACGCGTCGGGGCTCGGGCTCCTGGTGCGCTGCGCGCAGCGCGTGCGGGAGCGGGGCGCGGTCTGGTGCCTGGTGTGCGACCAGCCGATGATCCTGCGCCTGGTGCGGCTCGCCGGGCTCGACGACGTACTGCGGCCGTCGCCGCCCGGCCCGCCGCCGGGGGGCGGCGGGCCGGGTGGCGGGCCGGGCGCGCCGCGCGCGGGCCTGCCGGGGCGGCTGCCGGTGTGACCGGCACGGCCGCCCCGCCCGCGCGCCGGCGCGCGGCCTCAGGCGGGAAGCAGCTCCCCCGCGCCCCCGTGCTCGCGCGTCTCGCCGGGGAAGGCGGACGGGAGCGTGGACGGCAGCGGGGAGGAGAGCCCGGCCGGCGGGCGCAGGCCCGGCAGTCGCAGCTCGATGATGCCGCGGACGGCCGACCACTCCTCGTCGAGGATGGAGTAGAACGCGGTGTCGCGGACCACTCCGTCCAGGCCGCGCGAGTGGGCCCGGCGGACGCCTTCGCAGGTGGCGCCGAGCCGTTCGATCGCGACCCGGGAGCGGGTGTTGCGGGCGTCGGCGCGCAGGGAGATCCGGCGTACGCCCCAGGTCTCGAAGGCGTGCCGCAGCATGAGGTACTTGGCCTCGGTGTTGACGCCGGTGCCGCGCGCCTCGGCCGAGATCCAGGTGTTCCCGATCTCGGCCGCGTCGGGCACGGCGCTGAGCGGGTCGCCGTGCGGCACGCCGGTGGTCGGCGGCCACACCAGCGGCCCGCGCCAGTAGTCGAGTTCCAGGAAGCGGGTGGACCCGAGGACCCGGTCGGTCAGCGGGTTCACCAGGGCGAAGGGCAGCGCCTTGCCCGCCGCCTGTTCGGCGAGGGCACGGGCGATGTAGTCGCAGGAGGCGTCAAGGCCGTGGGGCACGGCGGTGTAGGCGTAGGACGCACGATCCAGTGCGCCCGCCCAGGCGATGCCCTCGGCGTGGCGCATGGCCAGCGGCTCCAGGCGCACGGTGCGCCCGGCAAGGACTACGGGTACTGGCACGGAACCTCGGGTCTTTCACGGGCAGGGGTCATCGCACGCCGGATCGCGGCGGGATGAAGGGGTGAGGTTCGCGCCCGATGCCGACCACTTCGCCGAAGGGCAGGCGACTGAAACGGTTCGTCACCGGTGCGAGGAGGAACAGTATGCAGCCCCGAGCGCTCGGAGAACAGAACCCCACACGAACCCGCGCGCACAGCCGGGTGAATGTCCGGTTCACCCCGATCCCGCGTTCGACCGGACGAGGTCCCGCGGGCGCCCTAGGAAGCGGTGTCCGCGCAGGTCGGATGGCCCCAGCCGTCCGGATTCTTCATGATCGTCTCGCCCTTGCCGTACGACTGTCCGCAGCGGCACCTGCCGGGGAACCGGGCCTTGAGGGTGGGACCCGAGGAGCCCGAGCCCGCGCGCCGGGGCCGGGCGGTGCCGGCCGGCGTTCTGGGGGCGCGCCCCGCGGCCGGGCGGGCGGAGGCCGGCTCGGGCGGCGGCAGCGGTGAGCCGGCGGCGGATCCGGCGGGCTCCTGGGTGCGGGCGGTGTGGCTGGCGGCGCGGTCGGCGGCGTCGTTGAGCGGGTCGCCGTCGATCTGGTGGGCGGGCGTGTAGACGAACTCCACGCGCCGGTCGGCGAGCAGTTCGTCGATGGCCACCACCAGTTCCTTGTTGGCGACCGGGGTGCCGGCCGAGGTCTTCCAGCCCTTGCGGCGCCAGCCGGGGAGCCAGGTGGTGACGGCCTTCATCGCGTACTGCGAGTCCATCCGCACCTCGGCGGGGACGGCGGGGTCGAGGCGCTCCAGGAGCCGGAGGAGCGCGGTGAGTTCGGCCACGTTGTTGGTCGCCGTGCCGAGCGGTCCGGCCTCCCAGTGGGCGATCTCGCCGCCCTCGGTCCCGATGACCCAGGCCCAGGCCGCGGGCCCGGGGTTCCCCTTGGAGGCGCCGTCACACGCCGCGATGATCTTCTCTGTCATCCCTCGATCCTGACATGCCCCGGAGCCGGCCGGGGACCACCGTCCGCAGAGCCCAGCCGTGCCACCCCGGCGTGGAGGGCGTCGCGGCCGATGGCCTCGGCACGGGTGGCGGGCACGGTGCAGGCGAAGGCACCGGCCACCGTGCCGTGCAGGGCGCAGGTGGCGGGGTCCTCTCCCGTGAGCCAGGCGTGCAGGAAGGCCGCGGCGAAGGCGTCGCCGGCGCCGTTGCTGTCGACGACGGGGGCGGGCGGGGTGGCGGCGGGGACGTGCAGCAGCTCCTCGTCCGGGCCCGTGAGCAGGAGCGCGCCGGCGGCTCCCGCGGTGCCGACGACCACGGAGGCGCGGCCCCGGGCGGCGATGTCCCGCAGGGTGCGCTCGGGGTCGTCGAGGGCGGTGGTGGACAGGAACACGACGTCGGCGGCGAGGGCGAAGGGCTGGTGATAGGCGGCGCTGCCGTCCCAGTCGTGCAGGTCGGTCGAGATCGTGAGGCCGGCCTCGCGCAGCAGGGGGAGGGTGTGGGCGCAGGGCTGGGTGAGGGAGACGTGGGCGTGCCGGCTGCGGGCGGCGAGCGCCTTGACGGTGCGGGGCGGCAGCCGGTCGTCGTCGCGGGCGCGGGTGGCGTCGTAGAGGGAGAGCCGGCGCCCGTCGGGGCCGACGAGGTTGACGGCCCGCTTGGTGCCGGCGGGCTGGAGCACCTCGGTGAGCGGGATGCCGTGGTCACGGTGGAAGGCGCGCACGAGGTCGCCCTCGGGGTCGGCGCCGATCAGGTCGAGGTGATGGGTGCGCAGCCCCAGGCGGTGCAGGCCGAGCGCGACGAAGTCCCCGGTCTGCCCGGCCCGCGTCTCGATGCCGGGCTGGATCATGTGGCTGTCGGCGTAGGGCAGCGGCAGTTCGGAGACGTACACGATGGTGTCGACTCCGGCGCCGCCGAGGACGAGGACGTCGATGTCGGGCCCGGGGCCGGAGACCGGCCCGAGACCGGAATCGGGCCCGGGGCCGGAATCGGGCGCGGGGCCGCTGTCAGAGGGGCTGCTCATGCGGGCAGTCAAACAGCGGCCACCGAGGGCCTGCAAGATCCTTCACTTGTTTTCCGCAAGAAGCGGTCGCCCGGCCGTCAGCCGCCGGAGGGGGCGGAGGCGTCGGAGGCGTCGGAGGCCGGGAGGCTGTCCATGAAGGAACTGACGGAGAAGACCGCGCGGCCGGGGCCGGCCGGCCCGTAGCCGGGGGGCGAGCTCAGGCCGTGGGACTCCATCGTCGCCCGGTAGGCGTCGAGGAGCCGGATGTGGTACTCGAGCGGCGCGCCCGCCGGGTTGGCCTTGCCGAGCGGGGTGGTGGGCTCGGGGCACCAGGTGGTGAAGCGGGGCGTGATGCCACGGGACATGAAGTACTCCAGCCCCTCGGTGGTCGAGGCGATCGCCTCGTCGACCGTGGTGAAGCCGAAGGGCTCGGCCATCTCCACGCCCGCCACGAAGTTGGGGATGACGTTGCGGGGGCCGAAGACCTCCGCGGAGTCGAGGATGCGCCGGTGCCATTCGTCACGGCCCACGTAGCGCTCCTTGCCGGGGCAGTACAGCTCGAACAGCCGGCGGTCCCACACCTCGTAGTTGGGGTGGTAGATCTGGATGCCGTAGTCCTTGAAGCGCTGCACGTCGGCCTTGGGCAGGGCCTGGGCGACGACCTTGCCGATCCAGCGGCCGGGGAAGCGCTCCTCGATGGCCTGGGCGTACTGGCCGTAGAAGTCGGCCTCGTCCTTCCCGGCGACCCGGGAGGTGACGGCGCCTCCGGTGAGGGTGTACGCGGTCGAGGCGCCGGCCGTGTCGTACTTGTCGATGATCTCCAGCGCCTCCAGGACCTCCTCCACCGGCTTCACCCCGGTGTAGGGGCGGCCGGCGGCCTTGTGCTGGCGCCAGTTGTGGTTGATGTCGCAGTACTGGCACTCCTCCTTGGCGCCGAAGTACTGACAGACGCGGAAGACCGTCAGGTAGATGAGATAGCCCCACTGGATGGTGGGGGCGACCTCCATCACGGACTTGCCGTTGGCGAGGGTGTGCCGGTAGTACTCCGGCATCGGCGGCAGGCCGACGTCGGCGATGCGGCGGCCGTCGAGGTACAGCCCGAGCAGACCGCCGTCGCCCGCCGCCACCCGGTACGGCGAGGCGGGGTTCACGCGGACGGACACCACGGTGCGGCGCAGCTCGTACGGGCCGCCGGTGAGGACGATCTCCTCCGGCGGCCGGCGCAGCGCGGCCTGGCCGAGTTCCGGCAGGGTGCGGTGGTCGAAGGAGAAGATGAAGTACGACTTCGGCTTGACCTCGCCGGAGGCCTCGTCGCCGGACTCGGTGAGCGCCGAGTCGTCGAAGGCGATGCCGCCCCGCAGAAGGTCCTCCTTGATCACCGCCTCCTTCGGGACGTGCGGGAAGCGGTGCATGAGGTCTTCGACCTCGTCGGTGCGGCGGATCATGCGCGAGTACATCTCCTCGGTCGTGCGGTCGCGAGCCGTGCTGGGCCACCGACCACCCTAGGACGGTGCCGCCGGGCCCGGCATCCGACCCCGGTCGCGGCCGCGCTCCGTCGATGGGCTGAGCCACGGCCGGGACGGGTGCCGCCCGTGCCGGGGACGGCGCCGCCTTCGGGTCGACGGCGGCGCGCGGCCCCACGGCGCGGTGGTCCCAGCGGTCTAGAAGTTGCCGTAGTTGACCTGCCAGGTGGGCAGGCCCATCCGGCGCCAGACGGCGACGACCCGGTCGCGGTCGTCGAGGGAGACGCGGACCGCGTAGCGGTGGCGGACGTGCGCGTCGAAGAGCTCGGCCTTGACGAGGTCGTCGGAGCGGCCGTCGTCGGAGGCCCGCATCCACAGTTCGTCGTACGGCACCGCGTGCCGCTCCAGCCAGGCCTCCGTCATCTCCCGGTGGTCCTCGCTGCGGCCGGAGAGCAGCACGATCCGGTCCTGGTGGGAGCCGCGGAAGGCCCGCAGGGCGTCGCGGACGGGGACGTTGAGGAGGTCCCGGTCACAGCGGGTGAAGTCGTACGGTCCCCGGTCGCCGCGCAGCGCGAGGGTGCCGTCGATGTCGCAGAGCACGGCGGAGGGCAGCGCGGTGTCGGGGACGTACGGGGTGGCGGCGGGGCGGTCGTTGAGCCAGTCGTCGGTGAGGCGCCAGCCGCCGCGGGTGGCCTTGGCGTGCTTGTCGGCGAGGACACGGATGATCTCCTCGCCCACGGGCCTCGCGCGGGCGGCGTCGCGGCGGACGCACTCGTCGACGGGCACGTCGGTGAAGTCGTGCACGACGAAGGTGGCCTCGCGGCCGGCGACGGCGGCCTTGAGGCGCCGCGGGATGTGCGGGGTGAGGTGGGTGTTGTCGACGACGACGTCGAAGCCGTCGTCGACGGCGGCGCGCACGGCGGCGTCCTGGATGCCGAGGACGGTCTGCTCGTGGGCGTGCGAGCGGTCGCCTCGGGGCAGGTCGAGCATGGTGCGCAGGTCGTCGAGGTTGACGCGGCGCATCCGGCCCTCGGACCGCTCCTGCAGGGCGCGGGCGGCGGTCGTCTTGCCGGAGGCCGGCAGTCCGGTCATGACATGGACCAGGGGCACGGTCAGTTCTCCTCGTCGGTGGTGAAGGGGTCGGCGGCCTCGGGGCGCAGTGCGCGCCAGACGAGGAGGTCGGTGGGGCGCCCGTCGAGGCGCAGGAAGAGGGCGGAGCGCAGCCGGCTGTCCGGCAGCTCCTTGACGGCCCGCGCGAACGCGCCGCGGTCGCCGGCGAGAGGGGCGAGCGAGGCCCAGGCCTCGTCGATGACGCGGGTGCGGGCGGCGAACTCCTCCTCCAGGCGGGTGATCACGGACCGCACCCAGGCGTCGAACTCGTCGGGCACCTGCTCCAGGAGCGCGTCGAGGGGGCGCCCGCCCTGGGAGCGGATGCCGCCGAGTTCCGCCTGGGACAGGCCGAGGCCCTGGGCGAGGACCTTGGCGGAGGTGCCGGCGAAGCGCTGGATGCCGTGGCCGCGCCAGATGTCGCGTGCGGTGACGCCGGTGAGGACCTTGTGGAGCCGTACGTACTCGGCGATCTTGGCCTTGGCGCGGACGCCCGAGGCGAAGCGGAGGACGAAGCCCTCGGCGTCGGTGCCGGTGGCGGGGCTGCCGTCGGGCAGCGTGTTCGTCTCCGTCAGCTTCAGCAGGGCGTCGAGCGGCATCGGCGGGTGGACGGTGACGACGGATCCGACGCCCTGCCAGGCGGTCGCGGCCTCGGCGAGCGGTGTCTCGGTGCCGTCCGGGCCGAACGCGGCGAGCAGGACGAGGTCCCGGCGGTCGCCGTAGTCGACGACGATACGGTTCTGCGGGTAGACGATCTCGGCGAGGTACGTCGTCCCGGGTACGAGCGCCGAGGTGTCGGCCGCGTCGAGGCGGCGCTGTGCCCAGGTGGCCTGCGTGCTGATGAAGGAGCCCTTGGAGGCGACCCGCCACCGGCCCTCGTAGTGGAAGACCACGCCGAGGCTGCCGTCCACCTTCTCGTACACCTCGAAGGGCTCGTCGGGGAGCGCGGGCGCGTAGGGGCGGCCGGTCTCGTGCTCGGAGACGTTGAAGAACTTGGGCAGTGGCAGGGCGACGATCCGTCCGGTGCGGTCGTCGGCGACGAGGCCCCGGCAGCGGGTGGTGACCTGGTTCCAGACGCCTTCGTACTGACAGGTCCGCGTGTACGTGTAGATCGACAGCGGCAGCTCGGGGTGTGACTTGCGGGTCACGTGCCCGGCTTCGACGGCTGCCGCCAGCTCGTGCGGCGGCAGCAGCGCGTCGAGAGTCAGGTGCGCCTGGCTCATGGGGTTTCCCTCCCGGTTTCGAGGAGGCTCATTCTTCTGTCCGGTGGCGGTCCTGACCAGCGAATTAGCGCGTCGCCCGGTGGAGTTGGCCGGTGCGCCGCGGGGTAGGTGTCCGGCGCCCCGGCAGAGGGAGGCCGCACGGGGCGGCGCCGCCGCGGCGTCCTTATCACAGGGCCTGTCCCGTGGCGAGGGAGGGCCGGGCGTGGCCGTCCGGGAACGGGTCCGGGATCCGGGCCGGTGCCCGGGGGTGTCCGAGGGGCCCCGTAGACTCGCCGCCCGAAGACCGTCCGGAAGCCGAGGAAGCGAGCGCAATGAACTACGCGGACACCACCGCCCCCATCTACTCCGAGCTCATACGTGAGCAGGGGGACGTTCCCGGGGACGTGCGCCGGACCGCCGAGGAGGTGCTGCGCGACCTCAGCCGTGTGATCCAGATGCCGCCGGCCGGGCTCGGCCCGACCGGTGCGCCGATGCAGTAGTACGGAGGTCTGGGGCATGACGGGTTCGGACGGCGCGGGCCACGAGCGCGTGCGCCGCAGTTATGACGCCGTGGCCGAGGAGTACCTGGCCCGGATCGGCGGGGAGCTCGACGGCAAGCCGCTCGACCGGGCGCTGCTCGCCGCGCTGTGCGAGGAGGCCGGCGCCGGGGCGGTGCTGGCCGATCTGGGCTGCGGGCCCGGACATGTCGCCGCGTGGCTCGCCGAGCGGGGACCCGCGGTGGTCGGGGTGGACCTGTCCCCCGCCATGGTCGCGATCGGACGCGAGCGGTGTCCCGGGGTCGAGTTCCGCGAGGGCGACCTGCTGCGGCTTCCGGCCCGGGACGGGGAGTTCGACGGGGCCGTCGCGCTCTACTCCCTCATCCACCTCTCCCCCGACGAGCTCGGCCCCGCCCTCGCCGAGATCCACCGGGTGCTGCGGCCCGGCGGTCCGCTGCTCGTGTCCTTCCACGTCGGCAGCGAGGTGAGAAACCTCACCGAGTGGTGGGGACATGACGTGGACGTCGACTTCCACCACCTTCAGCCCGCGGCCGTCGCCGCGGCCCTGCGCGAGGCCGGATTCCGGATCGAGGCCGACCTGCGGCGGGCGCCGTATCCGCACGAGGCGCCGACCCGGCGCTGCTCGCTGCTGGCCCGCCGCGAGGACTGACACCAGGGCACGGGCGACGCCCGGGAGCCGGCGGTGGCCGGTCCTGGCGGCCCGGGGAGCCGGCGGGGTCGGCCCAGGCGACCCGGGGGCCGGGCGGGGTCAGTCCTGGCCGGCACCGAGCGTGCGCCAGAGGAAGGTGTGCTCCAAGGCGCTGTTGTAGGCGGTCTGTTCGTGGTCGGTGGCCCCGGCATGGCCGCCGGACAGGGTCTCGTGGAGCAGCACCCGGTGGCCGAGCTCGCGCAGTCGCGCGGCGGCCTTGCGGGCGTGCCCGGGGTGGACGCGGTCGTCACGGGTCGAGGTGGTGAGCAGCACCGGCGGGTAGGGCCGGCCGGCGGCGAGCCGGTGGTACGGCGACAGCTCGGCGAGGTGCGGCCGGTCGGCCGGGTCGTCGGGGTCCCCGTACTCGGCGATCCAGCTGGCTCCCGCGAGCAGCGTGTGGAAGCGCAGCATGTCGAGCAGCGGGACGTGCGCCACGATCGCGCCGAAGAGTTCGGGGCTGCGGACCAGCATCGCGCCCATGAGCAGGCCGCCGTTGCTGGCGCCGGTGATGCCGAGGCGTCCGGGGGTGGTGATGCCCCGGTCGACGAGGTCGCGGGCGACGGCCTCGAAGTCCTCGTAGGCGCGGGGCCGGTCGGCCTTGAGGGCGCTGCGGTGCCAGCGGGGGCCGTACTCGCCGCCGCCGCGGATGCCGGCCACCACGTACGTACCGCCGCGGGCGAGCCAGGCGCGGCCGCGCACACTGTCGTACGAGGGCGTGAGGGAGACCTCGAAGCCGCCGTACCCGGTGAGCAGGGTGGGGCCCGGGAGGTCGCTGCCGCCCACGACGGTGTACGGGACGCGGGTGCCGTCGGCGGAGCGGGCGAAGTACTGGCGCGCCGTCAGGCCCGTGGCGTCGAAGCGCTCGGGCGCCTGCTTGATGCGTTCACCGGGCTTCCCGATCTCGCCGCGGTGCAGGGTGGGCGGCTGGAGGTGTCCGGTGAGCGAGAGGAAGTACTCGTCGCCGGTGTCCGGGTCGGTGTCGGTGAGGGCGGCGGAGGTGAGCGGCGGGACGTCGGCGAGCTCGCCGCGCTCCCAGCGGCCGGTGGAAGGGTCGGGCGTGAGGACGTACATCCGGCTGGCGACGTCCTGGAGCGTCTCGACGACCAGGTGGTTGCGGGTCCAGGCGTGGCCCCCGAGGGCGGTGCGCTCGTCGGGGGTGAACAGGACGTCGGGCTCGCGGTGTCCGGCGAGGAAGTCGTCGAACCGGAAGGCGAGCAGGGAGCCGGCGGGCTGCCCGAGCCACGGCGCCTTGGGGGTGACGAGGAGCCAGGAGCGGTGGACGGAGCTGTCGGCGTCGTCGGGGACGTCGATCCGGCGCAGTTCGCCGCCAGGGGTGAGCAGATGGGTGTCGTGGTGCCAGAAGTCGCGGTAGCGGACGACGAAGTCGCGCTCGAAGCCCTCGGTCGGGTCGTGCCAGGCGGAGACGGCGAGGTCGGTCTCGGCGCCCTCGTACACGAGTTCCGCCTCGGCGAGCGGGGTGCCGCGGCGCCAGCGGCGGACGGTGCGCGGATAGCCGGAGGCGGTCAGGGAGCCGGGGCCCTCGTCGGTACCGACGAAGACGTGGTCCTCGTCGATCCAGCCGATGTCGGTCTTCGCCTCGGACAGCCGGAAGCCGTCCGCGACGAAGTCCCGGTCCTCCAGGTCGTATTCCCGCACGACGACGGCGTCGCCGCCGCCCCGCGCGAGGCTGACCAGGGCCCGCCGGAAGGCGGGCCGCAGCACCTGCGCCCCGGCCCAGGTCCAGTCCTCGCCCTCCGCCTCGGCCAGTGCGTCGAGGTCGAGCAGCACGTCCCAGGAGGGTTCGTCGGTGCGGTACTCCTCCAGGGTGGTGCGCCGCCAGACGCCGCGGACGTGCTCGGCGCTCTGCCAGAAGTTGTAGAGGTACGGGCCGCGGCGGGTGGTGTACGGGATCCGGTCGGGCGCGTCGAGCACCTCGCGCAGCTCGGCCACCAGCCCGGTGAACTCCTCGCCGCGCGCGAGTTCGGCCTCTGTCTCGGCGTTGCGCTCCCGCACCCAGGCGAGCGCCCGCTCGCTGTCGACGTCTTCCAGCCACCCATAGGGGTCGGTGTCGCTCACGCCCGGTACTCCTCCTGCTCGCCGTGGTGCCGCGTCGGGTGGTCCACAGGATTCCATCCGGTCCCGTCGCGTCAGCGGCCGGCCTGGTCATGAGCGCATTCCTTCAACGCTCAACAGGTCATGAGTCAACCAAATCGACCAGTCTTTGCACGTTTTCACCCCTTTTGTTCGGTTAGCCGCAGGGGGACCATGACAACGCCAGGAGGGTAAACATGATCGCCCAGGAACAGATCCCGACTGTGCTGGACCATCCCGTCTACGACCCCGAGGGCAAGAAGATCGGCGACGCCAAGCACGTGTTCGTCGACGACGCCACCGGCCGCCCCGAATGGGTCACCGTCAAGACCGGCATGTTCGGCACCAGCGAGTCCTTCGTGCCGATCAAGGACGCGTCCCTGGTCGACGGCCACCTGGAGGTCCCCTACCCCAAGGACCGCGTCAAGGACGCCCCGCACGTGGACGTCGACGGCGGCGGCCACCTCGACGCGAGCGAGGAACAGCGCCTCTACGAGTACTACGGCATCAAGTGGGACGAGGCCTGGCAGCAGGCCAACCAGCCCGGTGAGGGCGGCTGGGCGCACGGCACCGCCGGAGCGGCCGGCACCGCGGGAGCCGCGGGCATGGCCGACCGGGACCGGGGTGGCCTCGCGGGCGAGGACATGGGCATGGAGGCCACGGGCCGCGCGACGGGCGACGACGCGATGACACGCTCCGAGGAGGAGATGCACGTCGGCACCGAACGCGTCGAGACCGGGCACGTCCGACTGCGCAAGTACGTCGTCACCGAAGAGGTGCAGCAGACCGTTCCGGTGCGCCACGAGGAGGTCCGCCTGGAGCGCGAGCCGATCACGGACGCCAACCGCGGAGAGGCCCTTTCCGGGCCCGAGATCTCCGAGGCCGAGCACGAGGTCACCCTGCACGAGGAGCGCCCCGTCGTCGAGACCAGGGCCGTCCCCAAGGAGCGGGTGCGCCTGCGGACGGACGAGGTCACCGACGAGGAGACGGTCACCGGCCAGGTCCGCAAGGAACGCATCGACGTGGAGACCGACGAGACCGGCATGACCCGGGACCGGGACGCGGACGAGGGTCGCGGTATGTGACACCGCCCCGCACCGGGAGCCCCTCACCGGACCCCCACCGGACCCCCACCGGATCGGCCGCGACCGGGAAGGCCACCTCCGCACGAGGTGCCGCCGGTCCGGCCGGTCCGGCCGGGTCAGGCGGTCCGGCCGGTCCAGGCGCCGGACCCGGCGCCCCGCTCCCCAAACGCCGCGCGCCTCCGTGCGCCGGTGGATTCGCTCTCCCAGGTGGATTCGGGTGCCGCGCGCCGCGCCGGCCCTGTCGGCGGCCGTTGAATGTCCCTCATGAGGCTGACGAGGACGCTCTGCGCGGCGGCGGCGCTGCTGGCGGTGACGGCCACGGGACCCGGTGCCCCCGTCGTTCGCGCGAACCCCCCGAAGATTCCCACCGTCTTCCTCGGCGACGCCTCCGTCGCCGGGTGGGGCATCGCGCCCGTCGACCCGGGCGCGCTGCTCTGCGTGCGGGCCCAGGAGAACCTGCCGGACGTCATCGAGGACCAACTGGCCGACCAGGCCATCCTCCTGGACATCACCGCCGACGCGTCCTGCGCGGGCGCCGCCCTCCACCACGTGTGGGAGGAGCAGGACCTGGGCGGCGGCGCGAGCGCCGTACCGCAGAAGCGGGCGCTGACGAAGCAGACGCAGCTGGTCGTGGCCGGGCTCGGGGCCGGGACCGCCGGGCTCGGACAGGTGCTCAAGCAGTGCTCGCAGCGCCTGCGCGGCACCGAGGGCTCCCATCTGCCGGACCTGCCCGTGGACCCCGCCTCACCGGCCGCGAAGTGCGACACGTACTTCGCCTCGGGTGCGGGCGCGGGCTGGCTGGAACGGCGGTTCGAACAGACCGGCAAGGACCTCGACAAGCTGTTCTCCGAGATCGGCAGCGAGTCGCCCTCGGCCAAGGCGGTCCTCGTCGGCTATCCGCGTCTCGTCCCCAAGGACCGCAAGCGGTGCCGCACGGCCCTTCCCGACGGCGCCGGACGGCCGCTCGCCGACGTGCCGGAGTCCGCGTGGGGCTTCCTCGACACCAAGGTGCAGGCCCGGCTCAACTCCCTGATGGCCACCAAGGCCAAGGAGCACAAGGCCCACTTCGTCGACCTCTACGCGACGACCGGCGCGGCCACCGCCTGCGACGGTACGGACCGGGCCGTCGGCGGACTGCTGGAACCCTCCGGAGTGACGCTGCTCCACCAGAAGCTGCCCTGGCTGCTCGCCGCCAACGAGACCGGCCGTGACGGCAACGGCGACACCGTCGCCCAGTCGATCGCGGCGATGTACGGGCGCGGCCCCGCCTGATCCGGGAGATCTCCCTTGAGTGCTTAGTCCTCCGCCGGGTAGCCGGAGTCGTGGGCCCCTCTCGCCGATTCGCGCCCTTTTGCCGGATATCGATGATTTCCGGATGATGGGATCGACCAGTCAGGCCGGGAGGGCCGCCCATGGCCCGTACCGCAGGACAAGGCGTGGAAAGGCGGTCTTTCACCGTGTCTCGACCGAGAATCCTCGTGGTGGGCGCCGGTTTCGCCGGGGTCGCGTGCGTGCGGCGCCTCGAACGGCGGCTGACCGGGCGAGAGGCCGCGATCTCGCTGCTTTCGCCCTTCTCCTACCAGCTCTATCTCCCCCTGCTCCCCCAGGTGGCCTCTGGGGTGCTCACCCCGCAGTCCGTCGCGCTGTCGCTGCGGCGCAGCGAGCGGCACCGGACGCGGATCATCCCCGGCGGCGCGGTCGGCATCGACACGGACGCCAAGGTCTGCGTGGTGCGGTCCATCACCGGGGAGCTGCAGACCGAGCCGTACGACCATCTGGTCCTCGCCCCCGGCAGCGTCACGCGCACCTTCGACATCCCCGGCCTCGCCGAGCACGCCCGCGGCATGAAGACCCTCGCCGAGGCGGTGTACATCCGCGACCACGTGATCGCCCAGCTGGACCTCGCCGACGCGAGCCAGGACGAGGCGGAGCGGGCCGCGCGGCTGCAGTTCGTGGTGGTGGGCGGCGGCTACGCGGGGACCGAGACGGCCGCCTGCCTGCAGATGCTCACCCACAACGCGGTCAAGAGGTATCCGCGCCTCGACCCCCGGCTCATCAAGTGGCACCTGGTGGACATCGCGCCCACGCTGATGCCCGAGCTCGGGCCGAAGCTGGGCTCGGCGGCGCTCGACATCCTGCGGCGGCGCGGGATCGAGGTGTCCCTCGGGGTGTCGGTGGCCTCCGTGGACGAGAAGACGGTGACGCTCACCGACGGCCGGGTGCTGCCCAGCCGGACCCTGATCTGGACGGCCGGGGTCGCGGCCAGTCCGCTGATCGGGACCCTCGGCGCCGAGACGCACCGGGGCCGGCTCGTGGTCGGGCCGGACATGGCGGTGCCGAACCTGCCGGGTGTGTACGCGCTGGGCGACGCGGCCGCGGTGCCGGACCTCGCCAAGGGCGAGGAGGGCGCGGTCTGCCCGCCGACCGCCCAGCACGCCATGCGCCAGGGCAAGGTGATCGCCGACAACCTGGTCGCTACGCTGCGGGGCGAGAAGACCCGTCCTTACGTCCACAAGGACCTCGGGCTGGTGGTGGACCTCGGCGGCCTGGACGGCGTCTCGAAGCCGCTGGGCGTCGAACTCCACGGCATGCCCGCCCAGGCGGTCGCCCGCGCCTACCACTGGGCGGCGCTGCGCACCAACGTGGCGAAGACCCGGGTGATGACGAACTGGCTGCTCAACGCGGTGGCCGGCGACGACTTCGTCCGCACCGGGTTCCTGGCCTCGAAGTCCGGCACGCTGCGGGACTTCGAGTACACGGACGCCTATCTCACCCCGGATCAGGTCCGCACCCACACCGCCTCACTGCGCGCGGCCGCGTCCTGAGGGCCGCCCGGGCCTCGGCGCGCCCACCAGCGGGTACGCCGCCGCGGCGGACAGCTGCACCGCCGCGGCGGCGAGGAGCGCGCCCGGCAGCGAGCGTTCGGCGACAGACCCGCCCACGGCGGCCCCCAGCGCGAACGCGGTGATCTTGACGCTGGCGCCGGTGGTGAACACCTGGGCGCGCAGCCGTTCCGGCGCCTCCCGGTGCCGCATCGCGAACAGGGCGGTGAGCTGGGGCCCTTCGGCGGCGCCGACGAGGAGCGCGGCGGCCACAAGGACGTCGGCCCGGCCGGTCGCGGCCGCGGCGCAGGCCGCCGCGAAGGCCGCCGCCAGCACCAGGGGCGCCACCCACAGGACCGTGTCGGGATCCGGCGCGCGGCGGCGCCGGGCGAGCACCGCTCCCGCGGCGAGGGCCGCGAGGGCGACGCAGCCGAGGAGCAGGACGCCGTCACCGGGCGTCCCGAGGACTCCTGCCCCGAGCAGGGGCACACAGGCGACGAACAGGCCCTGGCCCAGGCTGGACAGTGTGGAGGTGACGGCCGCCCGGGCCAGCGGCACGCAGCGGGTCAAGCAGGCGAAGCCCCGTACGAGATCCGCCGTCACCGCCCGTGGGGTCGGCCGGGCTCCGTCACCCGGACGGCGGGGCAGGCCGCGGGTGGCGGGCACGGCGAGCAGGATCAGCGCGGCGGAGGCCGCGACGGCGGCGGGGGCGCCGAGGTGGCGGCCGAGGAGTCCGGCGAGGGCCGGTCCGAGCAGGCTCGCGGCGCTGAAGGTCATGGCGTCGAGCGCATGGGCCCGGTGCAGCGCTTCCGCGGGTACCGCCGTGGAGAGTTGCGCGGTCCAGCCGCCCGCGAGGGCCGGTGCGAGCGTGCCCGCGGCCAGAGCGAGCAGCAGGGTGAGCGGGAAGGGGACGCGTCCGAGACTCAGCAGCACGGCCGTGAGTCCGGCGGCGTACAGGACGAGCGAGCCGCCGAGCAGCCGGCCGGGGCGTGCCGTGCGGTCCAGGAGCGCGCCGAGGACCGGTCCGCCGACCGCGGCGGCGGCCGTGATGCCGGCGAGCAGGGCGGCGGCCGTCGTCACCGACCCGCCGGCCCCGTAGCCGAGCAGCAGGAGCGCGGGCCCGGACATCTCGTCCCCGGTGCGCGCCGCCGTGGCCCCGGCGAGGAGCCGCCGCGCCCCCGGGACTCCCCGGTCGCGTGGGCCGCGGTGGATGCGCCGGGCTCGCCCGGTTCGCCGGTCGCGCTGCTCTCGTCGGCTTCCCTTGTTCTCCTGGTCGTTCCGCATCGGCGGGACGCTACGCAGGTAACTCAAAGGTCCACAACATGCGTTACATTCGCCGCATGCCCCTCGCCTCGGACGACGGCACCGCACGCCACTCCGTCCTCGCCAACGCCCGGCGCGCCGCCGATCTGGTCAATGTGCTGAGCCGTCCCGACCCGTACCCCTCGCGGCTCGCCGATGTCGCGGCGGTGCTGCGCGCGTACGGCGAGGGCGAGCCGCTCGGTCTGGCCGACGCCGACCTTCCCCACCTGCGGGAGGCGGCCGGCGCGCTGCGTCCCGTGTTCGCCGCGGACGGCACCGACACGGCGGCGCGGACGCTCAACGCGCTGCTCGCCGAACGGACCGGTCCCCTGCGGCTCACCGCCCACGGCGGCCGGGACCCCTGGCACCCCCATGTGGACCGGGACGACGACGCTCCGTGGGCCGAGTGGTTCCTCGCCTCGTCCTGCCTGTCCCTCGCCGTGCTGCTGTGGGACCGGGGCCGCGCTCCCGGCGGGGTGTGCGCGTCGGCCACGTGCGAGGACGTCTTCGTGCCCCAGGGCGGCGGCAAGGACCGCCGTCGTTACTGCTCGCGCCGGTGCGCCACCCGCGAGCGGGTCGCGGCGCACCGGCGGGCCAGGGCGGCCGGGTCGGCTCAGATGTCGATCACGCGGTAGGCGATCGTGTAGACGCCGCCCGAGCCCTCCAGGGAGCGGTACTGGACCTCGGCGCCGACCTCGCTGCCGGTGACGAGGGTCGCGCCGAGCTTGTCGGCGCCGAAGGTGTCCTTGTCCCACAGGGTGAGGGTGCGGGCCTGCTCGCGGCCGAGGATCAGCGCGTTGTTGCCGTTGCCGTCGGTCATCGAGCGGACGTAGCCGGCGCCCATCGTCTGGTACGTGATGCCGTTGCCGGGCCACACCTTCACCTGGTTGCCGTTGGCGTCGGTGATGTTGAGGTAGGCCTCGTCGTGGTTGCCTTCGCTGTTCTTGTGGCAGGTCAGCTCCAGGAGCTCGATCTTCACGTAGTCGATCGGCTCGGCCTGGGCGGTGCCGGCGAAGACGCCGAGGCTGCCGAGTCCGAGCAGCGCGGCGGCGGCCGTACGGACGGCGGTGCGGCTCTTGCTCATGGTGAATCCCCCATGTTCATGACGTCACGTCAGGCGACGTCCGGTGTGGTGTCCCCGCCGTTCCGGCGGGGCCTTCGGTGCCGTTCCCCTCGGCACGTCCCTTACTGTGCCCGCCCCGCCGGGGCCCGTTCTACGCGCGTTCCGCTGGACGGAACAGCGTGCCGCGGGTCACACGGGAAGGCCCCGGGCGAGTCCGCGGGCCAGCGCTCCGGCGGCCTCGGCGACCGCGTCGGCCAGCGGTTCGAGGCGCCGCCCCGCGCGGACCATCGCGGCGAGCGCGGCCACCGTCCGGCCGTCCGGCGACCGTACGGGCAGGGCCGCGCAGCACACTCCCGCCCTCACGTCCTCCCGGTCCAGCACCGCGCCCGCGCCCCGCGGCCCGCGCAGCGCCAGGCCCGCCGCCGTGTCGAGGCGGAAGGCGGTCCCGTCGCGCAGCGGCAGCACGGACTCCAGCTCGCCGGGCACCGAGCTCACCGTCAGCGCCTGGTCCTCCCGCATCACCACGAGCAGCACGCTCGCCCCGGTCGCGGCCCGCAGCCGGTGCAGCGGCAGCCGGGCGGCGGCGCGCAGTCCCGGGTACGGCTCCCAGGCGAGGCCCAGCCGGTAGAGCTGCGGGCCCACCCGGTAGCGCCGGTCGCGGCGCTCGACGGCGCCGACGGCCACGAGCTGGTCGAGGAGCCGGTGCGCGGTGCCCTTGGGCACCCCGCAGGCCTGGGCGAGTTCGGTGACGCCCGCCGCGTCGTCGCCGTGTCTTCGCAAGGCCTCCAGGAGCGCGAAGGCGCCTTCGAGGACGCCCCTGCCCCGGCTCGCCGCGCACGTGTCTCCCGCCGTCTTCGTCGTCGGCATGTCCCGTATCCCCCTGGACTCCTCCCGCCCGGCCGTCGTCCCCCGATGGCGCGGCCCTGGACGCAGGGGACACCTTGCGGCAGAACGGACGTACCGGCCAAGCCTTTCGCACGGCGTGGCGCCGTCCCGGGGCGGCGTCACCGGCGCCGTCCCGGAGCGGCATCACCGGCGCCGCCCCGCCCGCCGTTCAGCCGGCGAGGACCTCGGCCGGCCCCATGACGACGACGGGCTCGCGGGCCGGGTCCAGGGCGCGCAGCAGTTCCGTCATGTTCTCGCGCGGCAGGGAGACACAGGCCTGGGTGGGGCCGCCGTGGTCGACGTGGATCCAGACGCCGCCGCCCCTCTCCGGGCCGAGCGGGCGCTCCTTGTTGAGCGGGGTGGTGCCCGGGACGCGGTTGTAGTCGATGGCGACGACGTAGTCGAAGGAACCCTCCAGGGGTTCGCCGAGGAATCCCGTGCCGGAGAGGGCGAACTCCTCGTCCTGGTCGTACGGGACGCGCGCCCCGGGGTCGGGGAGCCGTCCGCCCGCGTCGCCGATGCGGAAGACGCCAATGGGCGAGCGCAGGTCGCCGGCCACGTGGTTCTCGGTCCAGCCGCGCAGGGCGTTGTGGCCGGTCCAGGGCCCGGCCGTGCGCCGCCACCGGCCGGCCGGGTCCCGTTCGTACAGCGCGGCGACGGCCACGTCCGCGTCGACGCCCTCGCCGCTCACGACGAGGGCCTGGGTGGTGCCGCCGGGGATGCGGGCCTGGGTGCGGGGGCCGACGCCGGGGATGCGCGCGGGGGCGCGGTGGGGGCCGGCGCGTCCCTCCTGCGGTCGTGCCGCCGGCGTGGCGGACGCCTTCGCGGGTGCCTTGGCGGGTGCCGTGGCCGGCGGCGGGGCCGGGCTGCATCCGGCAAGCACCAGGACCGCGGCCAAGGCGCAGGTCAGCACCGTTGCGGTGCCCTCGCGGACGGGCATGCGGACGGGCATGGGGTGGGCCACCTCCGAGGTTCGCGGCAATGCGGCCATCCGTACCCGGTCCGCGCGCGTGCCTGTCGCCCCGGCCGGGTCCCCTCACCCGTCCGGGCCCATGACGACGGTCGGGGACGGGGGCGCGGGGGCTCGGGGGCTCGGTGGCGCGGTGGCGCGGTGGCGCAAAGAAGTTGACGGGCCGTGGGGTGCGGCGATCTCCTGCTCGGGTGAACGACTCGCCCCCACGGCCCCTTCGCATCGAACGGATCGACCCCGCCGACCCGGTCGCCGCCCCCGCGCTCCTCGCGGACTGGCGGCTGGTCCACAACGCGGTGATCCCCACGGCCCCGCTCTCCGCCGACGAGGTGCGCGAGCGCGCGGGCCGCAACCGGCTCGACGTGGCCTACGCGGACGGCACCGTCGTCGGCTGCTCCACCGTCCGCCCGCCGGACGAGGAGACTCCCGCCGCCACGGTCATCTCCCGTGTCCTGCCCGGGTGTCGCGGCCGTGGCTACGGGACGGCGTTGTACGAGCGCGCTCTGGCGCACGCCAGGTCGCTGAGCGCCGCGGGCGTGGAGACCGTGGTCCTGGCGAGCAACACGGAGGGGCTGCGGTTCGCGCAGGCCCGCGGCTTCGTCGAGGTCGAGCGGTATGTGCTGCCGGGCGACACCGTGCCGTTCGTGGCGCTGCGCCTCGACGAGGGAGCGGCGGCGGGCGCCACGGCGACTCCATAACGGAAATCCGTTGGACAGGGCACCGCCGGGGTGGAGGACGATCGCGGCATGATCGACAGAATCGAGCACACCTCCGCCCGGTGAGCGCCCCGCACGAGCGCGTCGCGCTCACCTCTCGGCCCTCCCTGTACGCCTTCGTCCTCGACCGGCTCGCCGCCGAAGGGGAGGGCAGACCGCCTTCCGACGGGTATCCGCCTCCTGAGGAGCCGTCACTGCCCCGGGAAGGACCCGTTCTGCGCGGCAGGAAGGCCGCCGCTGCCGTGCGGACGGCCCTCGGTCCGCTCCTGACCGGTCCCGACACCCCGGTCACGGCCGAGGCGATCGACCGCTGCGTCGCCGGACTCCCGGTCCGTACGGGCCCCCTGGTCGGCATCGCCCTGTCCCTCCCGCTCGACGACGCGACCGCGGCCCGTGCGTCGGCCCTCCGACTGGTCCGCACGGGCACGACGGTCCGTACCGTGAGCGTCGGCCTGGCGCTCCTGCGGCGGCTCGGTGAGCCCGAGGACGTGCCGACCCTGAAAGCGCTGTCGCGTGTACGGGGCCTGACGGGGCTCGCGGTGACGGCCCTGGAGCGGCTCGACCCGCAGGTCGCCGCGCTGCGCTGGCTGGACGACCGGTCCGTCCGGCCCGCCCTGCGTCCGCTGGTGGACGCCCTGCTGTACGGCACGGCGCGGGACGCCCGAGGTCTGCTGCTCCGGCAGCCGCTGGACGCGCGTACCGTCGGCCCGTCGACGGCACGGCGGCTCGCCGAGGCCGTCGGACTCGGCGCACTGCTGCGCCGCCGGCCAATCGATCCCCGGCTGCTCGCGCAGGCGGGGCGGTTGCTGGTGCGGATGGCGACTCCACGCGACCACCAGGCGGAGATCCTCTGCTACGGCGAGGCGGTGGAGGTCTGCGAGCTCGTCGTCCGGCGTGCCTGCGCGCTGCGGCCGACCCTGGACCACGCCGCCGTGCTCCTCTCGCTCGCCGTCGACCTGCACAGCGGACCGACGCGTCTGCTGCCCTGGCGGGAGGGACAGCGCGAGCAACTGCTCGACGCGCTCGGCGCGCTGCTCTCCTCGCCCGCGTGGGAGGAGGTGTACGCGGAGGGGGGCGCGGCACCCGGTGCGGACGCTCCGCCCGCCGTGCGGCGCAGGGCGGCATGGCTGCGGTACGCCTCCGCGCGCGTCCTCCGGGCGCCCGAGCCGCCGGGCCGGCTGCGGATCGAGCCCCTCTCGCGGGACCCCGCCGAAGGAGAGCAGGTGGAGGCCCGCATCCTCCTCGACGGGCGGCCGCTCGTGCCCGAGGTCTTCGGGCGCGGCGCCGGCAACGCGCCCGAGTATCTGCTGGACGGCGGCCTGCTCGTCGCGGCCGAGGAGCCCCGCGAGGTCCAGCTCGCCTCGGCGTGGTGCCACGAGGAATGCTGCGGCGCCCTGCGGGTGACCGTGGTCCGCGAGGGTGACGAGGTCGTGTGGCGCGACTGGCGGCTGCCGCCCCGGCTTCCCTCCGGCGAACCGGCCCCCGACCTGCCCGCGTACCGCTTCGATGCCGCCGCCTACGACGCGGAGCTCGCCCGGGCGACCGGCGACGACGGCTGGTCGTGGCCGGCCCGGACGACCGGGCGGCTGATCCAAGCGGGCCTGCTCGCCCGCCCGGAGCTCCTGGCCCGCTGGGACTGCGTGCTCGTGAAGGCCAGTGCGGACCACCGAGAGCCGGACACGACGGTGGTGTGGTTCCACTACCGGCCCGGGACCTTCGAGGGCGAGGTGGCGGAGCGGGGGCCGTGGCTCTCCTTCGTCTGGCGCCTGCCCGACGACGGCACTCCCCCGGCCCTGCGGGCGGCGGCCGCACTGCGCCGGATCGAGCAGGAGGATCCGCGGGCGTACGCCGAGTGCACGGCGGGCAGTCGCTGAGCCCCCGCACCGGCTCCGTACCGCCGGGGCGCCGGGGTGGTCGAGACGGCCGGGACGGTCACCGTACTGACGATCCGTCAGGTCTACACCGTCCCGGCTCTGGGAACCTCACGGCCCCGGCGCTACCCTCCGCGCATGATTCCGACCGTGGTGTGGGGGACCGGAAATGTCGGGCGCGCGGCCATCCGGGCCGTCAACGCCCACCCGACGCTCGAACTCTCGGCCGTCCTCGTCGCGAACCCGGCCAAGGTCGGCCGGGACGCGGGCGAGCTCGCCGGCCTCGGGCGCCGGCTCGGGGTCGCGGCGCGGGACGATGTGGCGGCGGTGCTCGCGCGGCGGCCGGGCGCCGTGGTGTACGCGGCGTCCGGGGACCTGCGCCCCGCCGAGGCGCTCGCCGACGTGGTGCGGGCGGTACGGGCCGGGGCGGTGGTCGTGACGCCCGCGCTGTACCCGCTGTACGACCAGCGCGGCGCACCGCCGGAGTTCCGGGAGCCGGTCCTGGCGGCGGTGCGGGAGGGCGGCGGCTCCCTCTTCGCCTCGGGGGTCGACCCGGGCTGGGGCAACGACGTGCTGCCGCTGCTCGTGAGCGGGCTCGGCAGCACGGTGGAGGCGATCCGCTGCCAGGAGATCTTCGACTACTCGACGTACGAGCAGGAGGAGTCGGTCCGCGTCCTCGTCGGCATGGGGCAGCCCATGACGTACGAGCCGCCGATGCTGCTGCCGTCGGTGCCGACGGCGGTGTGGGGCGGTCAGCTGCGGCTGATGGCCCGGGCGCTCGGCGTCGAGCTCGACGGGATCCGCGAGACGCTGGTGCGGCGCCCGCTGGAGACGACGGTGCGGACCCGGACGATGGGCGAGTTCGCGGCCGGCACCCAGGGCGCGGTCCGCTTCGAGGTGCAGGGTGTCGTCGACGGCGAGCCGCTGCTGGTGATCGAGCACGTGACCCGCATCCATCCGGACTGCGCCCCGGACTGGCCGGTGCCGCCGAACGGCTCGGGGGCGCACCGGGTGATCGTGGAGGGCCGGCCGCGGATCGAGGTCACGGTCGAGGCGACGGACGAGGGCGAGAACCGCTCCGCGGGCGGCAACGCGACCGCCGTGGGCCGTCTCGTGGGAGCGATCGACTGGCTCGTGGCGGCGGAGCCGGGACTCTACGACGCGCTGGACGTGCCGTTGCGTCCGGCGGTGGGGAAGCTGGGAAGGAGACCGCGGTGATCATCGACATTCCCGAGGGCCAGGAGCCGATCGGTTACGTGTGGGGCGACATGGTGCCCGGGATCGGCAGGGCGGCGGCGGACTTCTCGCTGTCGGTGTACTCCCACACGACGCTCGGGCTGCGCGAGTTCGAGGCGGCGCGGCTGCGGATCGCCCAGGTCAACGGGTGCCGGTTCTGTCTGGACTGGCGGACGGACCGGGACGGGGAGAAGGTCGAGGAAGGGTTCGCGGACGCGGTGCTCGCCTGGCGGACGACGGAGTCCTTCGACGAGCGGACCCGGCTCGCGGCGGAGTACGCGGAGCGGTACGCGCTGGACCACCACAACCTGGACGAGGAGTTCTGGGCGCGGATGACGGCGGCGTACAGCCAGGTGGAGATCGTGGAGCTGACGATGAGCCTGGGTTCGTGGCTGGCGTTCGGGCGGCTCAACCGGGTGCTGGGGCTCGACACGGTGTGCGCGCTGCCGACGCACTGAGGCGACGCCCGGGAGCGACGCACCGAGGCGACGCACGGGATCGACGCACCGAGGCGGTCGTGACGGGGCCGCCGGGATGTCCGGCCGGCCCCGTCGGCCCGTACCGCCGCCGCCGTCACAGGTCGGTGGCGATGATGTGCTCGATGTTGCGTTCGGCGAGGGCCGTGATGGTGACGAACGGGTTCACGGTGGTGTTGCCCGGGATGAGGGCGCCGTCGATGACGTAGAGGCCGTCGTAGCCGTGCAGCCGGCCGTGGTTGTCGGTCGCGCGGCCGAGGACCGCGCCGCCGAGCGGGTGGTACGTGAGATGGTCGCCCCAGATCCTGTGACCGCCGAAGAGGTCGGTGCGGTAGATCGTGCCCTCCTTGGCGTTGATCCTGTCGAAGATGGTCCTCGCCGCGTCGATGGAGGCCTGTTTCCAGGCGCGGTCCCAGGTGAGGTCGACGTTTCCGGTGGCGGGGTTCCAACGGAACTCGGCCCGGTGCGGGGTCTTGGTGATGGAGAGGTAGAAGGAGGCGTAGGTCTCGATGCCGGTGGGCAGCGGGGCGACCTCGGCGAAGGCGCCGCCCGCGTCCCAGTTGTCGATGCCGGCGGTGGGCATGGCCGACTGGAGTTTTCCGGTCGCGTCCCACATGTGGTTGGCGCGGCCGCACATGACGTTGCCGTTGTCGCCCCAGCCCTTGCCGATCTGGTCGCTGAGAGCGGGGAGCGCGCCGGTGGCCTTGAGGCGGGTGAGGAGCTTGCTGGTGCCGACACTGCCGGCGGCGAAGAAGACCCGGTCGGCCGTGACGGTCTTGGTCTCGGCGGTGACGCCGGTGGTGTCGAGCCGCTCCATGGTGACGGTGTAGCCGCCGCCCGGGGCCGGGTGGACGGCGGTGACCTTGTGGAGCGGGGAGACGGCGAGGCGGCCGGTCGCGGCGGCACGGGCGAGATAGGTCTTCGGGAGGGTCTTCTTGCCGTGGTTGTTGCCGTAGATGACCTCGCCCTCCAGGGCGGACCTGGGCACGCTGCCGGCGGCCTCCCGCTTCATGTAGTCCCAGTCGTAGACGTTGGGGACGAAGACGAAGGGGAAACCGGACCGTTCGGCGTGCCTGCGGCCGACCCGGGCGTACTGATAGCAGTCGGCGGCCTCCCACCAGGCCGGGTCGACGGAGGTGACGCCGAGTCCCGCGTGGGCGCGCGGGTAGTAGGTGCCGTACATCTCGGCGGGGTCGACGGTCGGGAGGATGGCGGGGAAGAGCTCGCGGCGGGGCGTGACGGCCATGCCGCCGTTGACGAGGGAACCGCCGCCGACGCCCCGGCCCTGGTAGACGGTGATGCCGGCGAAGTCCTCGGCGTCCAGGATGCCGGTGTAGCGGGGGACGTCCTTGTCGAGCGGGAAGCCGAGGAAGTTGCTCAGCGGCTGCCTGGTGCGGGTGCGCAGCCAGAAGGAGCGGTGGTCGGGTCTCGTGGTGTTGGCGAAGACCTTCCCGTCGGATCCGGGGGTGTCCCACGCCATGCCCATCTCGACCATGTGGACGTCGATGCCGGCGAGGGCGAGCCGGCAGGCTGCGACGGAGCCGCCGTATCCGGTGCCGACGACGAGGACGGGGACGTGGGCGCCGGGGGCGATCGGAGCCGTGAGCGCGGCGGTGACGTCGGCGCGGCCGGTGGCGTGAGTTGCGGCAGTGGGGGTTCCGGCGAGCGCGAGACCGCCCAGAAGAGAACCGGTTCCCGTGACGAACCGACGGCGGGTCAGACCGCGGGAAGCCGAGGCCGAAAGGGATCTGTCAGGCATGTGATGTTCCTCACTCCACGAGGGAACGGGAACATGTTCTACTGGCGCGTTCGTGGGAAGTCACGCGAAACCGCCGGGTAACTTACGGCTGGAACCAGCCGATGCGGTCACACCGGAGAAGGTGACCGGAGAGCGCGGTCAGAGCGGTGGCCAGGGGGCGGTCAGAGGGCGCGGGACTCAGCCGGTGGCCGTCAGACCGGCCACCAGGACGGCCGCGAGTGCGGCCCACGCCACGGCTCCGGGACCGGCCGTGCGCCAGCCGACGGCGGCGAGGAGGAGTCCCACGAGGAGACCGGCGGTGAGGGCACGCCGGTCGCGGATGAAGGACAGGGCGCGGCGCGCGGCGCCGGGGGCGCGCCGTTCGCGCAGGGCGAGGCGGCAGACGAGCAGGGCCGCCGCGACGGCCGCCGTCAGGGCCAGGATCATGCCGCACCGCCTCTCCCCACCGCCGTGCCCGGGATCCGTTCGCCGACCTGGCCCGGTCCACCGCGGTCCGGACCCGGGTCCGTGCCCGGGGTCCGTTCCCGGACCGGACCCGATCCACCGCGGTCCGTCCTCTGCGGACAGTGTCCCCGGGTACGGCGGCGGACGCGCGTCAGGCGGCCAGGAACGCCTCGATGGCCTCGGCGAGGTCCTTCGGGGTCTCCTCTGGCGCGTGGTGCCCGGCGTCGGGCAGGACCGTGAGCCGGGCGTTGGGGTACCAGCGCAGCCAGGTCGCCTCCATCGTCTCCGCGCCGAGCGCCGGATCGTGGGCGCCGACGACGAGGAGGACGGGCGCGGGATTGTCGCGGACCCGCTCGTGGAAGTCGGTGCGGGACCAGGAGTCCAGGTAGGCGCGGAAGGCGGTGGCCGAGGAGCGCCGCAGCGAGCGGTCCACGAGGCCGGAGAGCCAGGCGTCGCCGTGGCGTCCGCCGGTGGTGTTGTCGATGATGGCCCGGCGGTTGGCCGGGTTCTCGGCGGCTCCGGCGAAGAGTTCCCAGGTCTCCGCGTCGAGGGGGAAGCCGGCCGCGGACACCGGCGAGATGCCGATGATCGAGCGCACCCGCCCGGGCGCGTCGAGCAGCATCAGCTGGGCCGCCTTGCCGCCCATGGAGTGGCCGACCACACAGAAGTCGTCCCAGCCGAGGTCGTCGGCGACGGCGAGGGCGTCCGCCGCGACCTCCTCCATGGTGTACGCGCCGTCGGCGTCCATCGCCTCGCCGTAACCGCGGCAGTCGAGGAAGGCGTAGGACCCGGTGTCCTTGTCGAGGTGTTCCCGCAGCGCCGCGAAGCTGGTGCGGTCGCCGAACCAGTTGTGCAGTACCAGGGCGCGGTGCGGACCGCTGCCCTCCACGTCGTACGGAAGAACCCGGCCCGTCATCAAGCCCCCTGGTCGCGAGGTGGTGGGTGGACCGCGCACGGGGCGCGGCAGCCGACGACCGAGTCTCGCGAGCGGCGCTGAGCGGGGTCAATGCCTCCGAGGGGTGGTTCACCTGTGCGCACGCGCGCGCATTCGGGATGCGTGGCCCTTCCGGGCGGGAGCATGCTGGCTGTGTGACCTCGTACGGCGCGGCAGGCCCCGCCCCGTCGGCCTCGTCCGGGCGCCGGCGGGGTGCCGGTGCCGACGTGCCGCCGGGGGACGTGCCGACGGCGGACGCGCTGCCGGTGGTGCTCGCGGAGTCCGTGCTGCGGGCGGTCGAGGCGGCCGGCGGTTACGCGGGCGGAATCTACCTGCGCTCCGGTACGCCGGGGCTGCTGCGGCTCGCCGTGCTCGCGGGCCTGCCCTCCTCCCTGTTCCGTCCCTGGTGGCGGATGCACGAGAACCGGCCCTTCCCGGTGGCGGAGGCCCACCGGTCGGGGCAGCCGGTGCACCTCGGGGACGTCGAGGAGGCCATGCGGCTCTTTCCCCAGCTCGTGGCGAGCCTGCCCTTCCCCTTCGCCTCCCTGTACACGCCCGTGGTCCGCGGCCGCGAGCGCTACGGCGTGCTTGTGGTGCTGCGGACGCCGACGCCGGGGATACCGGTCGACGCCCGGGACCGCGGCCGCATGCTGGCGGAGGCCCGCCGGCTGGGCGTCGCCCTCGACGACCTGGCCGCGCACGGGACGAGGGTGGAGTGGCCGGCCGAGCCGGTCGCCGTGCAGCTGCCCGTGCGGACCGGTCCCCCCGTGCGGATCGGCTATTTCGACTGGAACCTGGACACCGGCACCGTCACGGCCGACGCCGGTCTGCGGGCGATCCTCGGGGAGGACGCGCCGTCCCCGTGGACCGTCGAGGCGCTGACCGCCCGGCTCGTGCCCGAGGACACCTACGCCCTGTGGGCGCTGGCCCGGCAGGCGGCGGGCTCGGGCGGCCCGGCCGCGCGCAGGATCAGGCTGAAGGGGCCGGACGGCGGCCTGCACCTGCTCGAGGTGACGGCCCGCCCGGTCGCGCACGGGCAGAACGGGAACGTGCTGACCGGCTCCCTGGTCGACCTCGGCACCGGTCTCCTCGGCTCCGACGCCACCGACCGGCTGCCCCGCGCGATCCTGGCCATCGACCGGCTCGGGCGGATCACGTACGTCAACGCGCGTTCGGAGTCGCTGCTCGGCCTGCCGCGCGACACACTGGCCGGACGGCCCCTGTGGGAGGCCCTGCCCTGGTTCACCCACCCCTATCACGAGGAACAGTTGCGCGGGGCGCTGCTGTCCGACGAGCCGATCCACTTCCTGGCCCATCCGGGGCACGGCGCGTGGCTGTCGGTGTCCCTGTATCCGGGGCAGGACGGGGTGACCCTGGTGCTCGTCCCGGAGGACGACCCGGCGGGCCGGCCGCCCGGCGCCGGGAGCGTGACGCGGGCCGACGAGGCCGACGGGCTGTCCTCGCCGGAGGGCAGGGCCGCGGCGCTGTACCGTCCGGTGGCCCTCGCCATCGCCCTGTCGGAGGCGGTGACGGCGCGCCAGGTGTCGGCGGTGGTCACCGAGGAGCTGCTGCCGGCCTTCGGCGGCCGGCAGCTGGCGATCTATCTGCTGAGCGAACGGCATCTGTACCTGGCGTGGGAGACGGGTTTCCCGCCGGGCTTCCTGGAGCCCTTCGACGGGGTCGGCCTGGACGCGCGGCTGCCCGGTGTGGAGACGCTGACGTCGGGCCGGCCGTTGTTCTTCGAGTCGATGGACCAGCTCGGCGCCGCGTATCCGGGGCTGCCGCTGGACGCGCACAGGGGGGCGCGGGCGTTCCTGCCGCTGATCGCCTCGGGCCGGCCGGTGGGCTCGTGCATCCTCGGTTTCGACGGGCCGCGCGGCTTCACCCCGGAGGAGCGCACGGTGCTCACCGCGCTCGCGGGCCTGATCGCCCAGGCGCTGGAGCGGGCGCAGCGCTACGACTCCGAGTCGGCGCTCGCCCGGGGGCTGCAGGACGCGCTGCTCCCCCACCGGCTGCCGGTGCACGAGGGTGTGGAGACGGTCGGCCGCTATCTGCCGGGCACCCAGGGCATGGACGTGGGCGGCGACTGGTACGACGTGATCGAGACGGACCACGGCCGGCTGGCCCTCGTCATCGGGGACGTGCAGGGGCACGGGGTGGCCGCGGCGGCGACCATGGGCCAGCTGCGCAGCGCGGTGCGGGCCTTCGCGCTGGGCGGGCACGCGCCCGAGGAGGTGGTGCGGGGCACCAACCGGCTGCTGATCGACCTGGATCCGGGGCAGTTCGCGAGCTGCTGCTATGTCGTCCTCGATCCGGAGACGGGTGTGGCGTGGGCGGCGCGGGCCGGCCATCCGCAGCCGCTGCTGCGCAGGACGGACGGCTCGACCGTCGGGGTGGACCTCGCGGGCGGGGTGGTGCTCGGGGTGGACGCCGGCGCCACGTATCCGGTGACCCGGCTGCGGCTCGGGCCGGGCGAGGTGCTCGCCCTGTTCACGGACGGTCTGGTGGAACGGCCCGGCACGGACATCGACGAGGGCGTCGAGCGGCTGCGCCGCGCCCTGGCCGCCACCGGCTCGGCGCCGCTGCCGGAGACCGCCGACCGGCTGATCCGCGAGGCCCGTCAGTCGACGGACCGGCCGGACGACATCGCGCTCCTCCTGGCGGCCCGGTGGGGGACGCGCGGGCACCGGGCGTGACGCAGGGCGGGGTGGCGTCACCCGGGTGGGTGTGCGGCGCTGGTCGTGGGGGCGGCGCGCGGGGAGGCTGGTCGCACCGGGGGAAGACTGGCAGGCCGTCCGAGGAGGACATGTGCAGCAGGACAAGCAGCCGGACTACGGGCCCGTGGTGTTCCGCGACCGGTCGGCCGGGTTCGCGTTTCTGACCCGGTCCACGGCGAGCAGTGACCAGACCATCGAGTGGGACGACGGCAACACCTATCCGGTGGTGGACGTCGAGATCTCCTCGGAGAGCCACCCGTTCTACACGGGCAAGGCGCGGACGGTCGACAGCGAGGGCCGGATCGCGAAGTTCGAGCGGCGCTACGGCGAGGGCGGGGGTTCGTAGCGGGGGGGCGTTGTCAGTGGTGCCTCGTAGGGTGATCGGGACCGGTGGGGAGCCGGTCTCACGGGGTGTCACGGGAGGCGAGCGGTCGTGCGGGAGCTGTTTCTGGCGGAGGCGCGGGGGTGTGTCCGGTGGATCGATCTGCCGGGCGGGGCGACGGGGCCCGCGCGGGTGTACGTGCACGGTCTGGGCTGCACCGGTGCGTCCGACTTCGCGCACGTCGCGGTGCGTCCGGAGCTCGCCGGACGGCGTTCGCTCCTCGTCGACCTGCTGGGCTTCGGTCTGAGCGACCGGCCGCGCTCCTTCGACTACCGCATGGAGTCGCAGGCTGCGGCGGTGGCCCGGATCCTCGATCACGAGGGGTTGTCCGGGGTCGAGCTGGTCGGGCATTCGATGGGCGGGGCGGTCGCGATCCATCTGGCCGCCTCGCGGCCGGACCTGGTGGACCGTCTGGTGGTGGCCGAGCCCAATCTGTACGCGGGCGGAGGCGCGTTCTCCTCTCCCGTCGCCGCCCAGGACGAGGATTCCTTCGTACGGGAGGGCTTCGCTGCCATGGTCGCCGGTCAGGACCGCGCGGACTACGCGGCGCGGCTGCGGCTCGCCGATCCGCTGGCCGTGCACCGCAGCGCGGTGGCGCTGGTGGAGGGTTCGGTCCCGGCTGCGGCGGAGCTGTTGTTCGCCCTCCAGCGGCCGCGGGCCTTCCTGGTGGGCGAGTTCAGCCTCCCGGACGCCGACGCCGAGAAGGTGGCGGCCCAGGGCATACCGGTGTTCGAGGTCCCGGCCGCCGGGCACAACATGACGATCGACAACCCGGACGGCTTCGCCCGGGCCCTCGCCCGCGCCCTGGCCTGAGCCGGGCCCCGGCCGTGCCGCCGCCCCCGGGCCGGTGGTGCGGCCGGGGGCGGAGGGCGGTGTTCGGCGCGGGCCGTACGGGCGGATCAGGCCTCGACGACGCCGGACTTGGCGACGCGGATGTCGGCCTTGGTGCGGCCGGAGGGGGAGCCCAGCTTCTCGATCCGGTCGACGACGTCCTGGCCCTTGACGACCTCGCCGAAGACGACGTGCTTGCCGTCGAGCCAGCTGGTGACGATGGTGGTGATGAAGAACTGGGAGCCGTTGGTGTTGCGGCCCGCGTTCGCCATCGAGAGCAGGTACGGGCGGTCGTGCTTCAGCTGGAAGTTCTCGTCCTCGAACTTCTCGCCGTAGATGCTCTTGCCGCCGGTGCCGTTCTCGTTGGTGAAGTCACCGCCCTGGAGCATGAACTCCGGGATGACGCGGTGGAACGGGGAGCCGGCGTAGCCGAAGCCGTTCTGGCCGGTGGCGAGCTCGCGGAAGTTGCGGGCGGTCTTCGGGACGACGTCGTCGAAGAGCTTGAACTCGATCCGGCCGGCCTCTGCGCCGTCGATGGTGATGTCGAAGTAGACGTTGCTGTTGCTCATGGGGACATCCTGTCATTCCCCGCGGACCGCTCGCACACGGGCGTGCCCCGCACGCCTGGGGAGGGGGCCGTACGGGGCACGGGCGGGGAGCGGAGGGTCAGAGGAGTCCGCCGGCCTGCGGGGCCTGGAGGCCGCCACCGGCGCCCTCGACGGTCTCGCCCACGAGGGAGCCGACGCCCTGGTCCTCCTGGAGGAGGCCGGTGACTCCGCCGGCGGGGCCGCCGGACTCGGCGGCGGAGGCGTCCTGGGGCGGGCTGACGAGGGCGGTGACGACGCCTGCGGCGAGGGAGGCGATGGCGAGCATGCTGCGCTTCTTCATGCCCTGGTCAACTACCGAGGGGCCGCGAGGTTACGGCGTCGGCGGCACCGATTCCGTCCCCTCACCCGGCGCATGATGAAGCGGCTCCGGAATTTCCCATAAGGGAGCATTTCGGGCGGAACCATCCGGTCGAGGCGGATGTCTCTCCCAGTGACACCCCTGTCCCCATCACAGAACGAGTCCGGGGGACGCCATGTTCCATCGCCAGACCCTCGCGGCCGCGGCCGCGGGCATCCTTCTCACCGCCGGGATCGGCGCCACGGTCCCCGCGGGCGCCACGGCCACTGCCTCCCGTACGACGACCGCCCCGGCCATGGCCCAGGTCGTCGACGTCCGGTGGGGCGGCCACTCCACCTTCGACCGGCTCGTGATCGACGTCCGGGGCACGATGCCCCCGGTGAGCGTCGAGCCGGTGAAGGAGCTGCGCTACGACGGCTCGGGCAACAAGGTGCCGCTCGCCGGGAAGTACTTCCTGGAGATCCGGCTCTCCCCCGCCGTGGCCCACAACGAGGCCGGCAAGTCCGTCTACCAGGGACCCCGGCTGCTCAAGATCCACCTTCCCGCGCTCAAGGGCGTCGCCCTCACCGGCGACTTCGAGGGCGTGGTCACCGTCGGAGCCGCCTTCGCCACCAAGCCCGTCTACAAGACCTTCGTCCTGCACCAGCCCGAGCGCTTCGTGCTCGATGTCGCCCGTCCCGCGCCCGTCTGCCGCGGGTGATCCGTCCGCCCACGGGGCGGTGACCGTCCTCGCGGCGGCCACCGCCCCGTCAGTGCGGGCCGGTGGCCGGCGGCCCGGCTTCCCAGGGTGCGCGGTCGAGCCGGCGCAGGACGAGTCGTTCGTGGACGAGCCGCCCGACCAGGGCGGCGCCGTAGACGACGAAGCCGACACCGACGAGCCAGGACTGCAGGACGAGGACGGTGCCGAACTGGCCGTAGGTGACGGCGTTGGAGGCGATGAGCGGGGAGAAGACGAACTGGGAGAAGATCCGCAGGCCGAGCAGCCCGACGGCGGTGAGCAGCGAGCCGGGCAGCAGGGCGCGCCAGCGGATGCGGCCGCAGAGCAGGAAGCGTTGCGACCACCAGAAGAACAGGAAGGTGCCGGTGACGTCGCCGAGCGCGACGAGGACGGTGAGGCCGGGCGACAAGCGCCCGGGGGCGGTCGTGGCGACGAAGAGCAGGAGGGCCGCGACGAGGACGGCGAGCCAGACGACGTGCCGCCACATGGTGTGCCAGCGCGCGGTGGGCAGGTCCCAGACGCGCTCGTAGCCGGTCTGCACGGCCGACCCGAAGGTGACGCCGAAGGCGGCGAGCGCGGCGAGACCGAAGGCGGTCGTGCGCTGCAGGGCCTGTCCCGGCTTCCCGAAGAGCTGCTCGACCTCCTCCTGGGAGACCTGGGAGACGCCGAGGCCCTGCACGAGCCAGCGGGCGAAGCCCTGGCCGCTGGCGAGGTCGGCGGCGGCGACCACGATGAGGAGGGGCACGAGGGTGAGCAGGCTGAGGGCGGCGAACCCCATGGCGCGGTGCATGAGTTCCATCTCGCGCCCCCGGTTCCAGGTGAGTCCGACCGGTGAGGACATGAGGCGCGTGTGGAGCCGGTGGAACCAGTGTCCGTGCTCGGCGGGGGCACCGTCGTGCGGCGCACCGGAAGTGGGGGGCATGCCTCGTCGAGTACCCGCCGGTGGGCCGATTGCGTCCGGCGTGCGGCCGAACGGGTGCGGGGGCGGGCCGCGTCAGTGCGCGCGGGGCCTGGCACCGGGGCCCGGGCGGACGGTGACCTCGTACGGGGTCAGGGTCGTGTGGTCCTCGCCGCCGCAGACGACCTCGACCCGGACCGGGGCGCCGCAGTGCTCGTGGCGGATGTCGAGCGGGGTGCCGGCCGGATCCGCGGCGTGCGTGTCGCCCCACTGCTTGAGGGCGAGGAGGACGGGCCAGAGGTCGCGGCCCTTGGGGGTGAGGCGGTACTGCGAGCGGGTGCGGGCGCCGGGTTCGCGATAGGGCTCGACGCACAGGACGCCGGCGGCGACGAGTTTGCGCAGCCGGTCGGCGAGGACGGCCTCGGAGAGTCCGAGGTGGCGCCGGAAGTCGTCGTAGCGGCGCACCCCGTTGAAGGCGTCCCGCAGGATCAGCAGGGACCACTTCTCGCCCACCACGTCGAGCGTGCGGCGGACCGGGCAGTTCTCGGTGTCCGTCTCCAGGTACTGCGTCAGCTGCATCGTCCCACTGTAGCCAGCTGACTTCGGCGTTGACAGTCAGCCGACGAGCCCTCTAGCTTCGATCTTCGAAGTCAGATCGAGGGGCGCGGGCCCCGGGCGGAGGGAAGCGGCGATGGAGCGGTCACGGACGGTGCACTGGCAGGACGCGGCGGCCACCGCCGGCGCGGCGGGAACGATGGCGGGTCTGGACTTCCTCCGCGAGATCGCCGCGGGCCGGCTGCCCGGCGCCCCCATCGGCGCCCTGCTCGGCTTCACGCTGGAGGAGGTGGAGGACGGCCGGGCCGTGTTCGTCTTCGAGCCGGGAGAGGAGCACTACAACCCCATCGGCAGCGTGCACGGCGGGATGTACGCGACGCTGCTCGACTCGGCGGCCGGGTGCGCGGTGCACTCGACCCTGCCGCAGGGCATGGCGTACACCTCGCTGGATCTGTCGACGCGCTTCCTCCGCCCGATCACCCTGGAGACGGGCAAGGTCCGCGCGATCGGAACGGTCCTGAGCCGGGGACGCCGTACGGCCATGGCCGAGGCGGGTCTGTACGACGCCCAGGACCGGCTGCTCGGCCACGCGACCAGCACCTGCATGCTGTTCCCGGCGGCCTGACCGGGCGGGTGCGGGAAGCCGTTCAGGAGCAGGCGAAGGGGCGGCCGGTGCGGGTGCAGTGGTCGGGGGCCTGGTCGCCGGCGGGGTAGGGCTCGCCGGTGGCCTGGAGGGCGGCACTGACCAGGGTCGCCAGCAGGTCGATGTCCGAGCCCGTGTCCAGACGGACCGTCACCCAGCCGGAACCGGCGCGCAGTCGCAGCGCGCTCGAGCCGAGGAGGGCGGGCCGCAGCCGGGCGATCATGGCGCGGGTGAGGTGGACGTCGGCTTCGTGTTCGCCGTGGAAGTGCACGATCTGCTGCGTCGCGGTGCGCAGTCCGAGCTCGGCGCCGCAGGCCGCGCGGTCGGCGATCAGCGAGGGCCAGCTCATCAGGCGTTCACTGGCGTGCCTGGCTGTGTTCATACCGAGGAGCCTGCCGCTCCTGGGGGACCTGCACAAGCGTCCTGGCGAAAGAATCCCGCCGAGGCCGGAAATCGTCGATGAGCCTCGGCTCACGGGGCGTTCACGGACGCGCGCGGCCGGCACGGCGACGTCGTCCTCCGCCGTGTGCGCGTCGAGCCGCCGCAGCACCTCGTCGACGACCGCCTCCGGCCCTGATCCGGCCGGAACTCGCGGCTCGGCGAGCCGTACGGCGTGGTCGTTCCATCAGCGCTCCGCCCGCCCCGCGCGCGGCACCCCTGGTCAGGGGGCGTTGTCAGTGGGCGGCGTTACGGTTTCCGCGTGATCGATTCTGACGACCGTACCTTCCCCGAGGCCCTTGTCGCGGTGGCCGCGATTCCCTTCGCCTTCGACGGCGGTGACGGCGCCGACTACGAGCCGTACGCCGCTTTCCCGAGCGCCGAGGAGACCACCGAGTGGATACGGGCATGGACGGGCAACCAGGAGCTCGACGGCGACGCGTTCCTCCCCTTCGGCATGGACGGCACCGGCGGCCAGGTCGCCTTCCGGCGGGTCCGCCCGGGACGGCCCCTGGTGGAGCAGCCGGTGGTGTTCCTCGGGTCGGAGGGCGAGGTGCGGGTGCTCTCCCAGGACCTCTCGGGGTTCCTGTGGCTGCTCGCCGAGGGTTTCGGCCCGCTGGACTTCGTCTGGTCCCAGGAGCGGTCCCCGCGCCCCAGCGCCGAGCTCGCCGCCATCGCCGAGCGGCATGGCGGCGCGGCCTCGCGCCGCCCGGCGGCGGAGATCGTGGCGGCCGCCGCGGCCGAGTTCCCCGGCTTCGAGGACGAGATGTGGGAGATGTGCCGCTGAGGGCGTCCCGCGCGAGGGCGGTCACACGGAACCGTGGCAGGGCGGCGTACCGGTCGGTAGGCTGCCCCTACTGACGGGTAACACATGGAACTCGGGGGGACGGCCATGACGACCGGGTACTTCAGCTCCGTGGACGAGGTCGCCGCGCGGCTCGCCGGCACCGGCTATCTGGCCTCGCCCGCCGTCGCCACCACGGTGTTCCTCGCCGACCGCCTCGGCAAGCCGCTGCTCGTCGAGGGACCGGCGGGCGTGGGCAAGACGGAGCTGGCCAAGGCGGTCGCCGAGGTCGCGGGGGCACGGCTGGTGCGGCTCCAGTGCTACGAGGGCGTCGACGAGGCCCGCGCGCTGTACGAGTGGAACCACGCCAAGCAGCTGCTGCGGATCACCGCGGGCCGGGACGAGAGCTGGGACGAGACCCGCACCGACATCTTCGGCGAGGAGTTCCTGCTCTCCCGCCCGCTGCTGACCGCGATCCGCTCCGACGAGCCGACCGTGCTGCTCGTCGACGAGACCGACAAGGCCGACGTGGAGGTCGAGGGGCTGCTCCTGGAGGTGCTGAGCGACTTCCAGGTGACGGTGCCCGAGCTCGGGACCATCACCGCCACCCGCCGCCCCTTCGTCGTGCTCACCTCCAACGCGAGCCGCGAGCTGTCCGAGGCGCTGCGCCGCCGGTGTCTCTTTCTCCACATCGGTTTCCCCGACGAGGATCTGGAGCGCCGGATCGTACGGAGCAAGGTGCCGGGCATCGACGAGGCGCTGGCGGCGTCGGTGGTGCGGGTCGTCGGCGCGCTGCGCGCGATGGACCTGCGGAAGGCACCCTCGGTCGCGGAGACCGTCGACTGGGCCCGCACGCTCCTCGCGCTCGGCGCCGGCACGCTCTCCGAGGAGGTCGTGCGCGACAGCCTCGGTGTCATCCTCAAGCACCAGGAGGACATCGTGACGGCCTCGGCCAAGCTCGACCTGGACGCGGTGTGACCGCGGCGCCAGACGGGGTCGCGGACCGGATCACCGGCCTGGTCGGGGCCCTGCGGGCGCACGGCCTGGGCATCGGCACGGGCGAGACCGTGGACGCCGGCCTCGCCCTGGAGGCCGTCGGCTTCGACGACCGGGAGCGGATGCGCGAGGCGCTCGCCGCGACCCTCCTGCACGGCGAGGCGCAGCGACGCGTGTTCGACCGGGTCTTCGACCTCTACTTCCCGCTCGGCGAGGGGCGGCCACAGGAGCCGGGGCCGCGGCCGGGCGAGGATCCGGCGGCGGATCCGGCGGCCGAGCTCGCCCGGCTCCGCGACCGGCTGGCGGTCGCGCTCGCCGCGGGCGACGGCGCCGCCCTGAACCTGCTGGCGGGCGAGGCCGTGGGCGCGCTCGGTGGCTACGGCGCCTCGCCCGGGTCCGACGGCTGGTCCTCGTACCGGACGCTGTCCCGGCTCCGGCCGGAGACGCTGCTCGCCCGGGTCCGCGCGATGCTGCGGGAGGGCGGCGCCGGGTCGGAGCCGGAGTTCACCGACCGGCTGACGGACGACGGGATACGGCGGCGCATCGAGGACTTCCGGGAACGGGTGCGGACCGAGGCGCGCCGCCGGGTCGCCGAGCGGCAGGGCCGTGACCGGGTGGCCCGGCGCGCCGTCGCCGCGACCCCGGACCGGGTGGACTTCCTTCTGGCCGGGCGGGCGCAGCTGGACGAGCTCCGGCGTACGGTGCGGCCCCTCGCCCGCCTGCTCGCGACCCGGCTCGCCGCACGCCGCCGCCGGGCCGCGCGCGGGGAGATCGACCTTCGGCGCACCCTGCGGCGTTCGCTGTCGACCGGGGGCGTGCCGGTGCGGCCGGTGCTGCGGCGGCGCCGGCCGGGACGGCCGGAGCTGGTGCTGCTGTGCGACGTGTCGGGCTCGGTGGCGGGCTTCGCCCAGTTCACGATGCTGCTGGTGCGGGCACTGCACGATCAGTTCAGCCGGGTGCGGGTGTTCGCCTTCGTCAACCGGGTCGACGAGGTGACGCATCTGGTGGCCCGCGGCGGGGCCGATCCGGCGGGGCTCGGCGAGCGGATCCTCGCCGAGGCGACGCTCACCGGCTGGCACGGGCAGAGCGACTACGGGACGGCGCTCGGCGAGTTCGCCGAACGGTATGCCGACGCGCTGGGCCCGCGGACCGTCGTGTTCGTGCTCGGCGACGCCCGCACGAACCACAGCGACCCGAACCCGGCGGCGCTGAAGCGTGTCGCGGACCGGGCCCGCCGGGTGTACTGGCTCAACCCGGAACAGCCCGCGCTGTGGTCCACCGGCGATTCGGTCGCCCACGCCTACGCGGAGCTGGTGGACATGCGGCCCTGCCGCAACGCGCGGCAGCTCGCCGAGCTGATCGGCCGGCTGCTCCCGGTCTGACGGACTCCCGGCGGGTGCCTTGTCGATCATGGCCTCCTCAGCCGGGTGGCCCCTGGCGCACCGGGTAGCGTGGCCCGCATGGAACTTCTGGGTGAGATCACGGCCGGCCGTCCCCTGCTCGTCCTCGCGGTCAAGGAAGAGGCGCAGCACCTCGACACCGACCTGCCGGTGCTGCTGACCGGCATGGGCAAGGTCAACGCGGCGACCGCGCTCGCCACGGCCCTCGCCCGCGGGCCGCGCCCTTCCGAGGTCGTCAACCTGGGCACGGCGGGCGCGCTGCGCCCCGGCTGGACGGGCACCCATGTGGTCGGCACGGTGCTCCAGCACGACCTGGACGGCGAACTGCTCGCCACCCTCACCGGCGAGACGTACGGGGCGCCGCTCACCCTGCCGGACGGCGGCGACGTGGTCCTCGCGACCGGTGACGCGTTCATCGCGGACGAGGCGGCCCGGGAGCGGCTGGCGCTGCGGGCCCCGCTGGTCGACATGGAGGGATACGCGCTGGCGACCGCGGCGGCGCTCGCCGGGGTGCCGCTGCGGATGGTGAAGCACGTGAGCGACGAGGCCGGCGAGGGCGCGGCCCGCAGCTGGCGCGAGTCCGTCGCGGAGTGCGCTCGGGCCCTGGCCGACTGGGCCGAGGCGAACACGCCCTACCGCGGCTGAGCCGGGTCCGCCCCTCGGGCCCGTCCGACGGGGCCCGTCCTACCGGGCCTTCCTGCCGGGCCCGTCCCCTCGGGGGCCCCAGGGCCCGTCTGCCAGGCCGGTCCCACGGCCCGTCCGACGGGGCTCCTCCCCGGGGCCCGTCTGCCAGGCCCGTTCCCGTAGCCGGCCGCCCCGTGGCCCAGGGCGCGCGTCCGCCGGAGCGGGGTACCGGCACGCTCCCCACGGAGCCCACGGAGCCCACGGAGCCCACGGCGCCCTTGGGACCCGCGGGCCCGTGAGCCCCGCACCCGCGCCCCGCCCCGGGCAACCGGCACTCCCGCCAGCCAGGCGTACGCCTCCTGCAACCGGAGCAGGAGCGACACCGGTTGCCCGGTTTCGCATGTGTGGAACGGGCCGGGTGCCCTACGTCCGGGGTGCCGGAGCGGCCGGCTCGCGCGCGGCGGCCGGTTCCGGTGGTCGTACGACGAGCAGGGCGGCCACGTCGTCGTCGAGACCGTTCACCCCATAGGCGGCCAGGTCGCGGTGGAGCAGCGGCAGGACCCGGTCGCCGGGTTCCCCGGCCCAGCCGAGCATCCGCTCCTCCAGGGGGTAGAACGCGCCGGTCCGGTCGCGGGTCTCGCTCACCCCGTCGGTGAACAGCAGGAGCCGGTCCCCGGGGCGGAAGGGCACCTCCTCGACGTGGTGCCGGGAGGCACACAGTCCGGCGAGGTTGAGCGGCAGGGAGGGGTCGGTGAGCGGGACGGTGCGCACCCGGCCCTCGTGCTGGAGCAGCGGGGCGGGGTGGCCGCAGCTGAGGAGCCGTACGGCGTCCCGGTCGTCGGGCAGTTCGAGGAGCAGGACGGTGGCGAAGCGCTCGGCGGCGTCGGAGTCGGGGTCCCAGGCCCCGTACCGCTCCAGGCCCTCTTCGAGGCGGTCGGCGAGGGCGGCGAGGTCGGGGGCCTCGGTGACGGCGGCGCGGTAGGAGCCGAGCAGCACGGCGGCGGTCTCGACCGCGCCGAGGCCCTTGCCCTGGACGTCGCCGAGCATCACGCGCACGGCGCCGGGGATCCGTACGGCCTCGTAGAAGTCACCGCCGATGCGGGCCTTGGCGGCCGCGGAGACGTACAGGAGGTGGAGGTCGACGCCGCCGAGCCGGGGTGGCAGCGGGCGCAGCAGCACCCGCTGGACCACTTCGGCGACGGCGGTGACCTCGCGCAGGTCGCGCTCGTAGCGGGTGCGGACCTGGCTGACCCAGAGGGCGGCCGCGGTGACGGCGGCGAGCACGAGCTCGGCGGCGACGGTGTCCTGGGCGGGGTCGCCCTGCGCCGCGGCGAGCAGGAGCCGCAGCCCGATCGCCAGCAGGCCGACGGCGAGGGTGCCGCGGACGCTCCAGGTGATGGCGGCGAGGGCGGGCCCGATGACGAGGAGCCGGTCGAAGTGCTGCCCCTCCGAGGTGATGAGGTCGGCCACCACCACGAGGACGAGCGCGAGGAAGGGCAGCGCGAGGCCGAGGTTGAACTGGGCGCGCGTCCCCGTCGCGGCGGGGAGGCGGGAACCACCGGTGGGCATTTCGTGATCGTACGTACGGGGTGGGGCGGACCCCGGGCGTTACGGCCCCGCTGGCGTGTCCGCGCCCCGCGGCGGCCCCGGCAGGCCGAGGGCGGCGGGCACCGCGAGCGCGGCGACGGCGGCGAGGGCCGGCAGGGCGGTCCCGGCGGGGAGCAGCGGGCTCGCCAGGGCGACGCCGAGGACGGGCCCGGTGTTCATGGCGGTCTGCTGGAGCCCGCCGGCCACCCCCGCGTGCTCCTCGGGGGCCTGGTGGACCACGACGGAGGTCGCCGTCACCATGACGGCCCCGAACCCGGCGCCCATGAGGCCCGCGCAGGCGCCGGTGGCGAGCGCGGAGGCGGTCACGGCGGGCCAGGCGAGCAGCAGCACCCCTGCCGCGAGCAGCACGGCCCCGCCGACTGCGGTACGGCGCGCCCCGACCCGCCCCTTGACCACGGCACTGACCGGCGCCCCGACCACCATGAGCAGCGGGAGCGGCACCATGCGCTGGGCCGCGTCCAGGGCACCTTGGCCGAGGGTGTCCTGGAACAGGTAGGTGGCGGTGAAGAGGGTGCCCGACAGCGCTGCCGAAGCGGCCACCAGCGCCCCGAGCCCGGCCACGACCGGCCCCCGTCGCACCATTGCCATCGGCACCAACGGCCACACCGCCCGCCTCTCGTGCCGCACGAACACCACCCCGGCGACCCCGGCGGCGACGAGCGCGGGCACGGCCCCGACGACGGCCCCGTGAGCGAGCCCTTGCACGAGACATGCGAGTGCGAGCCCGAGCAGACAGGCCCCCGGGAGGTCGAGGGATCGGGCCGGCTGGGGTGGGTTGACGGTGATGTCGGGCCCGGGAGCGAGCGCGGGCGCGGCAGCGGCAGCGGTCGTCGCGGACACGGGCTGCGGCCGGGTCGACGCCCCGGCGACGGCGGCTCCCGACTCGGCCCCGGCCCCGGCCGGTGACCCGATCATGGGAGCAGCGCCGGTCTCAACGGCCACGGGCTCGGCCCCGGTCCCGGCCGGTGACCCGATCGCGGGGGCAGCGCCGGCCTCGACGGCCACGGGCTCGGCCCCGGTCCCGGCCGGTGACCCGATCGCGGGGGCAGCGCCGGCCTCGACGGCCACCGGCTCGGCCCCGGTCCCGGCCGGTGACCCGATCACGGGAGCAGCGTCGGCCTCGACGGCCACCGGCTCGGGCGCGGGCGCGGGGCCGTCGGCGGTCGCCGGGCTGGTGGCCCCAGGCCGGCCCGCGGTCCCGGTGTCGGCGGCGGGGTGGGGCACGGGCGCTGACACGGCAGCGGACCCGGTGACGGCGCGGCCCCGCCCCGCAGCCCGGCCCGCGACGGCAGCCGCCGCCGGCCGGCCCACCGGGCCGGATCCCGGGGTCGCCGTCCCCTCCGTCCCCGAGGTCGCCGTCCCCGACGGGTCGGCCCCCCGCGCGGACGGAAGCCCGGGAGTCGCCACCGCCCCCTGGGCAGGCCCGCGCGGGGTCCCCGCCCCCGATGCGGCCAGGCAGAGCAGGGCGATGGCCAGGGTCGGGGGAACGCCGATCAGGAAGACCGCGCGCCAGCCGTACGTGTCGACGAGGACGCCGCCGACCAGCGGGCCGGCCACCGCCGCGAGGCCGATCGCGCTGGTGCGCAGGGCGATGGGCATGGCGAGCCGTTCGGGCGGATAGGCGTGTCGCAGCATGCCCAGGGTGGCGGGCTGGAGGAGGGCGCCGGCCACGCCCTGGGCCACGCGGAGGGCGATGACCCAGCCGACGCCGGGGGCGGCGGCGATCCCGGCGGAGGTGGCGGCGAAGGCGAGGCAGCCGACGGCGAAGAGCCTGCGGTGCCCGTACCGGTCGCCGAGCCGCCCGCCGAAGACGAGCAGACTCGCCACGGCGACGAGGTAGCCGGTGCTGGTCCACTGCACCTGTCCGGTGCCGGCGCCGAGGTCGTGCTGGAGCGCGGGCTGGGCGATGGTCAGTACGGTGCCGTCGAGGGCGACCACGGCGGCACCGACGACGCTGCAGGCGAGGGTGAGGGGACGGCGGAGGGCGGGGCCCTTCATCGGCGGTCCTCCGTCGTCGGTCCGAGGTGGGCGTCGAGGGCGGCGGCGAGCAGCGGTGCCACGTCGTCCGCGCCGGTCGCGAGGCGCAGGCTGCCCCAGCGCCAGAGCTGGGCGATGCCGTGGAGGTTGGCCCACAGGGCGCCTGCGGCCGTGGCGGGGTCGGGAGCGTCGGGGCGGGCTCGGGCGACGAGCTCGGCGAACCGGCCGAAGAGCGGCAGGCTCGTGTCCCGCAGGCCGAGTCGTCCGCTCTCCAGAAGGTCGTGACGGAACATCAGCTCGTACATGCCGGGACGGCTGCGCGCGAAGTCGAGGTAGCCGCGGGCCAGGGCCGCGACCCGGGCTCGGGGCTCTTCTCCTTCGCGGTCCAAGGCCGCCGTGCGCGTGGCGAGCTCGCGAAAGCCCTCGCGGGCGATGGCGGAGAGCAGGTCGAGGTGGGTCGGGAAGTGCCGGCGCGGCGCGCCGTGGGAGACGCCGGCGCGGCGGGCGATCTCGCGGAGGGAGAGGGCCTGCGCGCCTTCGGCGTCGACGAGCTCGACGCCGGCCCGGACGAGCCGGTCACGGAGTCCGGCCTCCGAGGCGGGCCGCCCCGCGGCATCCGGCCGAAGTGAGTCGTCCGCGGGATGCGGGACTTCGGAGGTCGTGGGCTCTGAGGGGCGCGGCTGGTGCGTCATGGATCCGTCCGTCCGGTCGAGCGTTCGTAGACACTGTCTACACCGTTCTACCACGCCAGTAGACACTGTCTACCAAGATGGGCCCCCACCGTCCGTTACACTGGACCGCAGCGAAGGGGAGTAGCCCTGCGAACCGGTCGTCGACACACTGGAGCCCCGGGCTCCCGGTGGCCGGGTCCGCCGCCGTACGGGCGCGGACGGGCGAGACCTTCGGCCAGGCAGTAGCGCCACGTCCGCATCCCTGTGGGCGTGGTCCGTCATGCCGGGCCGAGTGGTCCTCCCGTCGCCCACCGAGGCGCCGTGTCGGTCCCGGCCCGGTCCGAGCAGAGAGCCCCCGGTATGCATCTCGACCCCTTGGCGATCGTCACCGCCTTCGGGCTGATCTTCCTCGCCGAACTACCCGACAAGACGATGTTCGCGTCCCTCGCCATGGGCACGCGCATGCGTCCGCTGTACGTCTGGTTCGGCACCTCGACCGCGTTCGTCGTCCATGTGGCCATCGCCGTCGGCGCGGGCAGCCTGCTCGGCCTCCTCCCCGGCTGGATCGTCAAGCTCGTCTCGGCCCTCCTGTTCGCCTTCGGCGCCTTCATGCTGCTGCGCGGCGGTGGCGACGACGACGAGGAGGACGCGGGCGGCGCCACCGTGACCGGCTTCTGGCCCGTGTACTCCACCGCCTTCATGGCCGTCTTCATCAGCGAGTGGGGCGACCTGACCCAGATCACCACGGCCAACCTCGCCGCCACCAACGGCACCTGGTCGACGGCGATCGGCTCGGCCGCCGCCCTGATGTCCGTCTCGGCGCTCGCGCTCGTCGCCGGCCGGTTCATCGCCAAGCGCGTCCCGCTCAGGATCGTGCAGCGGATCGGCGGTCTGTGCATGGCCGCGCTCGCGCTCTGGTCGCTGATCGAGGTCTTCACCGGCTGACGCGCCCGGCGGTGCCCGGCGGTCGGCCGTCACCCCCGGCAAGCGGCCGACCGCAGGCCGCCGGCCGCAGACCGCCGGCCGCCCGCCGCTTGAAGCGGCCGCCCGCACCGCCTCCACCGACCGTCACCGGCCGCCGCGCACCCTCTTGCTGAAGAAATGAATCACTGCTTCACTCCTTCCATGCCCTACCGACGCACGCCCGCCGTCCAGGCCCGACTCGACGCACAGCGCACCGCCGTCGTCGAGGCGGGCCTCGGGCTGCTCGCCGAGCACGGCTACGCCGGCTGCACCATGGCGGCGGTCGCCGCGCGGGCCGGGATCGCCACCGGAAGCGTGTACCGCCACTTCCCCAGCAAGGCGGAGCTCTCCGTCGAGCTGTTCCGGACCGTCGTCCGGCGCGAGGTCGCCGCGGTCATGGAGGCCGCGGCGCTGTCCTCGCACCGGACGGCCGCCGACCGGGTGGTCGCGGTCATCGAGACCTTCGCGAGCCGGGCCCTGAAGGCACCGCGGCTCGCCTACGCCCTGCTCGCCGAGCCGGTCGACCCGGCCGTCGACGCCGAGCGTCTCGTCTTCCGGCGCGCGTTCCGCGATGTCTTCGCCGCACGGATCGACGCCGGCGTGCGCGCCGGCGAACTGCCTCCCCAGGACGCCGTGCTGACCGCCTCCGCGCTCGTCGGCGCGGGCGCGGAGGCGCTCGTCGGCCCCCTCGCCGAGGGGGCCGTCGGGCCCGGCACCGTCCCCGCCCTGGTCACCTTCACCCTGCGAGCCCTGGGAGTACCCGATGCCGACCACGCATGAGGTCACCAACCAAGTTCCGCCGCTCACCGGTCACGACGTCTCGGCCGATCCGGCGCTCCTGGAGGCGCTGCGCCGCGAGGGCGCGGGCTGGGCGGAGGCCGACGTCCGGGAGCTCGGCCTGCGGGCGGGCGGCCACGAGGCCCAGGAGTGGGGGCGGCTCGCGGAGCGCCACTCCCCCGTCCTGCACACCCACGACCGGTACGGTCACCGCGTCGACGAGGTGGAGTTCCACCCGTACTGGCACGAGCTGATGAACGTCGCCGTGCGGCACGGTCTGCACGGCGCGCCGTGGGCCGACGGCCGGCCCGGCGCGCACGTGGCGCGCGCCGCGAAGGTGTTCGTGTGGGGGCAGGCCGATCCGGGGCACCTGTGCCCGATCTCGATGACGTACGCGGCCGTGCCCGCCCTGCGCGCCGAGCCGGAGCTGGCCGCGGTGTACGAGCCGCTGCTGTCCTCCCCGTACTACGAGTTCGGCCTGAGGGTGCCCACGGAGAAGCGCGGGATCATCGCCGGGATGTCGATGACGGAGAAGCAGGGCGGTTCGGACGTCCGCGCCAACACCACCCGCGCCGTCCCGACGGGCGAGGCGGGCATGTACGCGCTGACCGGGCACAAGTGGTTCACCTCGGCGCCGATGTCGGACGTCTTCCTGACGCTCGCGCAGGCGCCGGGAGGGCTCTCCTGCTTCCTGGTGCCCCGCGTGCTGCCGGACGGCTCGCGCAACGCCATCCGCTTCCAGCGCCTGAAGGACAAGCTCGGCAACCGTTCCAACGCCTCCGGCGAGATCGAGTACGAGGGGGCCCTCGGCCGGCTCGTCGGCGAGGAGGGCCGGGGCGTCGCCACCATCATCCGCATGGTGAACATGACCCGGCTCGACTGCGCCGTCAGCTCCGCGTCCGGAATGCGCCAGGGCCTCGTGCAGGCCGTGCACCACGCCGGCCACCGCAGCGCCTTCGGCGCCCGCCTGGTCGACCAGCCGCTGATGACCAACGTGCTCGCGGACCTGGCGGTCGAGGCGGAGGCCGCGACGATCGCCGCGCTGCGGCTCGCGGGCGCCGTGGACCGGGCTGCGGCCGGGGACGCGCAAGAGGAGCGGCTGCGCCGGCTCGGTCTCGCGGTCACCAAGTACTGGGTGTGCAAGCGGGCGCCCGCGCACGCGGCCGAGGCCCTGGAGTGTCTGGGCGGCAACGGCTACGTGGAGGACTCGGGCCTGCCCCGGCTCTACCGCGAGTCCCCGCTCCCCTCCATCTGGGAGGGTTCGGGGAACGTGGCCGCGCTCGACGTGCTGCGGGCGATGGGCCGTCAGCCCGAGGCGGTGGAGGCCTTCTTCGCGGAGGTCGACCTCGCGGCCGGTGCCGACCGCCGCCTCGACGCGGCCGTCACCCGCCTGCGCAAGGACCTCGCCGACGTCGCCGACCCGGCCGCGCTCCAGTACCGTGCCCGCCGCCTGGTCGAGCGGCTCGCCCTCGTCCTCCAGGGCTCCCTGCTGGTCCGGCACGGGCACCCGGCCGTCGCGGACGCCTTCTGCGCCTCGCGCCTCGACGCCGACTGGGGCATCGCCTTCGGCACCCTCCCGCCGGGCGTGGACACGACGGCGATCATCGAGCGCGGCACCCCGGTGTTCCCGGGGGCGTAACTCCGGGGTGCCGGGGCGTAACTCCGGTGTTCCCGGGGGCGCGGCTCCGGTGTTCCCGGGGGCGTAACTCCGGTGTTCCGGGGGGCGCGGTTCCGGGGGGCCGAAAGGCGGGCCTCCCGGGCCGGGAGGCCCGCGTGAGCGGTGGACGTCCCGGTGGCCGGTTCCGCGCGCGGGCGGGCCCGCCGTGCGAATCTGGGGGCGCACGTCCTTCCCCCGAGTCGAGACGAAAGGCCCGTCCGTGGTGAGCAGCGAACCGCTCCACGAGGAGGTCCGCGCGGAGCTGGACCGGAGTGCGGAGAAGACGGCGTCGCAGGTCGTCGCCTGGCGGCGGCATCTGCACCGGAATCCCGAGCTGTCCAACCGGGAGGAGCGGACGGCCGCGCTGGTGGCCGGCCATCTGCGCTCCCTCGGTCTGGACGAGGTCCGCACCGGCATCGCCGGGCACGGGGTGGTCGGGGTCCTCAGGGGCGGGCGACCGGGGCCGCGTACGGTCGCGTTGCGGGCGGACATCGACGCCCTGCCGGTGCCGGATCTGTGCGGCGTCGACTTCGCGTCCGGGACGGTCGACGCGGACTACCCGGGCGGCCCCTTCCCGGTCTCGCACGCGTGCGGGCACGACTGCCACACCGCGATGCTGATGGGCGCGGCGAGCGTGCTGGCCGGCGTGCGCGAACGGCTCCCGGGCACCGTCCTGTTCGTCTTCCAGCCCGCCGAGGAGGGGCCGCCGGTCACGGAGCGGGGCGGGGCGCTGGCCATGCTGGAGGCGGGCGCGTTCGCCGGGCCGGTGCCGACGATGGTGTTCGGGATGCACGTCACGCCGTATCCGAAGGGGTACGTGGGCTACCGCGTCGGCAACCAGTACGCCGCCTCCACCCTCGTCCGGATCGTCGTCACCGGCAAGCAGGTGCACGGCTCCACGCCGTGGCAGGGCATCGACCCGATGCCGGCGGCCGGGGCGATCCTCACCGGGATCGGGCAGATCTACCGTCAGGTGTCCGCCTTCGACCCGGTCACCGTGACCATCGGGCACGTCGAGGACGTCGGCCGCTTCAACATCATCGGCCAGACCGTCACCCTGTGGGGCACCGTCCGGTGCGCGGTGCAGTCGGACATGGCGGAGGTCCAGCGGCGCCTGACGACGCTCGCCGAGCACACGGCCGCCGCGTACAACGCCACGGCCGCGGTGGACTACCTCCAGCCGGTGCCGCCGGTGCGCAACACGGCGGAGTGGGTGGCGGCGGGCCTGCCGACCCTGCGCAGGGTCGTCGGCGCGGACCGGGTCGTGGAGACCGGAGCGACGCTCGGCTACGACGACGTGTCCGAGTTCGTGAACCGCTTCGGCGGCCTGTACGTGATGCTGGGCGTCCAGGACGCGACCCTGGACGGGGGCGGGCGCCCGGTACCGGTCGACGGCGGGCGCGGTCTGGTCACCAACCACAACCCGCACTTCTACGCGGACGACGACACCCTGGTCACCGGCGTCCGGCTGCACGCGCACGTGGCGTACGACCATCTGGCGGGCACCCTGACGGGACCTCAAGACGGCCTGCGGGCCGAAACCGGATGACCGGATCCGGCTTCACTCGTTCGTGAGTTTGCGGGGTGCGGGCGGGCGCGGCTGGCCACCCTGGCTGCCATGACGTCGGGGAACGATCAAGACAACGGGCATCCCAGCGGGCAGGACCGGGCGGTGCTGCTGGTCGCCGGGCTCGCGGATCTCGCGGTGAGCACGCTGGGTTCGGCGCTCGGGACGGTACGGGGGCTGTTGCGGCGCTCGGACACCGCGCAGCTGGTCGAGGAGGCCGAGCGGGACCTGGTCGCGCGCGGGCGGCTGGCCCTGGACCGCCGTACGGCGCCGCCGCCCGCCCACCTGGAGGTGCTCGCCCGGCATGTGCTGGACCGGCGCGCACGGCAGGACCCGCGGGGCCGTGACGATGACTGAGGTCTGGGACCCGGCCGCCTTCAAGGCCCGTGTCGACGAGGTGCTGCACCGTTTCGTCGCCCGGGAGGCGGACGATCTGACCGCCGTCGACGCGTCCCTGGGGCCGGTGGCCGAGCAGCTGGAGTCGGCGGTGGCCGACGGCAAGCGGCTGCGGGCCGCGTTCTGCTACTGGGGCTGGCGCGGCGGCGGCCAGCCGGACAGCGACGCGCTGGTGCGGGCGGCGGCCTCGATGGAGCTGGTGCACGCGGCGGCGGTCGTGCACGACGACCTGATCGACGACAGCCCTCTGCGGCACGGGCGGCCCACCGCGCACCGGGCGCTGCGTGCCGCCGTACCGCGTCATCCGCGGGCCGCCGGTGCCGCGCGGTCCCTCGCGATGCTGGTCGGCGACCTGCTGATGTCCCTGGCCGGGCAGCTGTTCGTCACCAGCGGGCTGCCCGCGGCCTACCTCGGCCGGGCGCGCCCGCTGTGGGCTTCGCTCGCCCGGGAGCTGGTCGCGGGCGAGTGCCTGGAGATCCTCCACACCGGCGCCGCACCGGACACGGCGGCCTCGCTCAAGGTCATCCGCTACAAGACGGCCAAGTACACGGTGGAGCAACCGCTGCTGATCGGGGGCGCGCTGGCGGGTGCCCCGGCCCGCCTGGGCGAGGGCTACTCCGCGTACGGGCTCCCGCTCGGTGAGGCGTTCCAGCTGAGGGACGACCTGCTCGGCCTGTTCGGGGACCCGGAGCGCACCGGCAAGGCCACCGGCGACGATCTGCGGGGCCACCGGCCCACCGCGCTGCTCGCGGAGACCTGGCGGGTCGCGGACGCCGCCCGGCGGGAGCGGCTGCGCGCCCTGCTCGCCGACGGCGAGGGCGGTGCGGAGGAGGTCCGCGCGCTGATGCGGAGCCTCAAGGCGCCCGAACGGGTGGAAGGCATGATCGCCGCCCGGGTCGAGGAGGCGCTGCGCGCGCTGGACGAGCTCGACGCGCCGCCGGCGGCCGTCGCCGCGCTCACCTCGCTGGCGCACTCCGCCTCGACCCGCCTGTCCTGACCTCCCGCTCATGAGCCCTGCAGCCCCGTAGCTCCCGTAGCTCCCGTACTCCTATATCCCGCAGCTTCGAAGTCCCGAAGGAAGCACGCATGATCCCCACCGAGGCGTCGATGGACGCCCTGCGCCGGGCCGGCGACGAACTCGCCGACGCCACCGTCGCCACCCTGTTCGAACGCGGAGAGGTCGGCACCTTCAACACGCTGATGCGTTACGTCTCCACGTCCGGCTCGCCGCTGCCGGACGGGCTGCCGGAGGTGGCCCGGGAGTACCTCCGGGTCACCGCCGCGCCACCGAGCTGGGTGGACTGGGGCGAGATGGAGAAGGCGCGGCTCTTCTTCACCGACAACGACGTGCACATCACGACCGCGCTGTCCTTCGCCGCCATGCCCGCCTGCTATCTGGTCCCGCACGTGGCGCGGCTGCTGTCCGCGACGCACGGGCTGCGGTACCCCGCCAAGCGCATGGCGGAGACGGGGCAGTTCACGGTGTACCTGATGCGGCCCGACGCCTTCGAGGCGGGCGGCCGGTTCGTGCCGGCCGCGCAGAAGGTCCGGCTGCTGCACGCCTCGATCCGCCACCATCTGCGGCGTGACGGCCTGTGGGACACGGCGGAGCTGGGGGTGCCGATCTGTCAGGAGGACATGATCGGCGGGCAGATGTTCTTCTCGATGCTGGTCCTCGACAGTCTGCACCGGCTCGGCGTCCACATGTCGACGGAGGGGGCGGAGGCGTACTTCTACGCCTGGCGGGTGGTCGGCGCGATGCTCGGCGTCGACCAGGAGGCCGTGCCGAAGGACCTCGACGAGGCGCGCCGGTTCCTCGACCTCTACATGATCCGGCACATGGGGCCCTCGCAGGAGGGCGCGGAGCTGACCCGGCAGCTGATCGAGCTGTACGAGGAGGTGGTGCCGGGCACCCTGTTCGATCCGATCGTCTCGGCCCTCATCCGGCATCTGGTGGGCGACACGTGCGCCGACTGGCTCGAGGTCCCGCGCACCGCGTGGGACACGGTCGTGAAGGCGGTGCCGCGTCTGCTGGGCGTCCTGGAGACCGTCGAGGACCGTTCCCCGCTCGGCGCGTGGCTCCTCGACCGGCTCGGTCACCTGACGACCGTGTTCGAGCTGTCCTCCCTCACCCGGGGCCGGGTCATGCACTACGCCATCCCGGAACACCTCAGGAAGGACTACGGCCTGTCGTCGGCGGTCTCCCCCAAGCGCAGGTGGACCCCGCCGCCGCCCGTCCTGGACGCCCGCTAGCCGGGCGCCGGGGGCCGACGCCGGAGCGCGCCCACGTGGACGCCGGCGAGGATCAGCGGGGTGCCCAGGAGCAGGGCGGCGGTGAGGGGTTCGTCGTCGAGCCAGGCGGAGAGCACGAGGGTGACGACGGGGACGACGACGAAGACGTACGCGGCGCGGGACGCGTCCCAGCGGTGGACGACGTACAGGTAGAGCACGAAGGTGAGGACGGAGCCGGCGACGACCAGATAGGCGAGCGCCCACCAGGTGGCGGCCCGCTCCGGGAGGCGCCAGGTGTCGCCGGCGGCGGCCGAGCCCGCGAAGAGGAGCACGGCGGCGACGGTCATGCCGACGGCGTTCATGGTGACGGGATGGACCTTGGGCAGCCGCCGGACGAGGACGGTCGCCTGCGCGAAGCACAGCGTGCTGCCGAGGATCGCGAGGAAGGACAGCAGGGGCACGTCGCCGCTGAGCGGGGCGCGGGAGATGACGGCCACGCCGGCGGTGGCGAGGACGGTGCCGACGGCGGCGGCCGCGCGGAAGCGTTCCAGGCCCTGGGCGACGGCGAGCAGCAGGGTGGCGAGCGGGGTGAGGGACAGGATCGTCTGTCCGAATCCGGCGTGGATGCGGACGAGGGCGTAGTAGGCGAGGGCGAACGTCACGCCGAAGTTGAGGATGCCGAAGAGGGCGGCGCCGGCGAGGGCCCGGCCGCGCGGGACGGGCATCCGGCGCGCGGCCATGAGGGCGAGGAGCACCAGGGAGGCCGCGCCGAAGCGGAGGGCGGCGCCCCACAGGGGGTCGAGTTCACGGTTGCTGAAGCGGACGCCGACCGCGTTGCCGCCGGCGAGGAGGGCGGTGGCGGCGAACGCGCCGAGCGTCAGCCGGTCGTCGGCGCGCTGCATCGCCTCACCGTAGCCCCGGGGCCCGCGCCTGCCCGGCGGGGACACGCGTCGTGGCGAGTCGGGGCGGTCCCGAGTTGCGTGGCGGCCGGTACGCGCAAGGCTGGGGGTACCGGTCCGCCACCCCGCAGGGAGAGACGATGCAGCAGCCCGAACCCTTCGACCTCGGTGCCCTGGTCGACGAGCACCTGGCGAACGCGCGTTCCGACGCGCACGGCCGCAGCGCCCATCTGATCGTGCACGACGGGGTGCTCCGGCAGAGCGTGATCGCGCTGATCGCCGGGATGGCGCTGGACGAGCACAACACCCCGCCGGCCGCGAGCCTGCAGGTGCTGCGGGGCCGGGTCGAGCTGACGGCGTCGGGGCGGACGCGGGAACTGGGGGCGGGGCAGCTCCAGATGCTCCCGAAGGAACGGCATGGCCTGACCGCCCTGGAGGACGCGGTCGTGCTGCTGACCGCCGTCAACGACTGAGATCCGGCGACCACTGAGATCCGGCAACGGCTGAGACCCGTCAGCGGCTGAGAGTCGTCGTCGGCCGAGAGTCGTCGTCGGCCGCGATCCGCCGGTCCGGCCGGGCGCTGCCAGGTCGTGGCGCGCCATACTCCGACCGGTCGTTTGTGGCTTCCCGGCCCATAGGGGTGCGGGGTGCGCCGCCCCTACCCTCCGGCGCATCCCCACCCGTCCGAGCCGCACGGGAGTCCTGATGCGACCTTCCAGAGCCCCCCGCACCCCAGCACCACACACCACAGCACGCCGCACCCGAGCCTCCCGCACCGCGGCACCACGCGTCCGACGGCCGAGGCGCCTCGCGGCGCTGCTGCTGTCCGTCGTCAGCGCCCTGGTCCTCGCCGCGCCCGCGTCCCCCGCCACGGCGGCGGCCACGGCGGCGGCGCCCTCGCCCGTGCCCGGCACCCTGACCCCGTACCACATCGGTTCCGTGTACTCCGCCGGGATCTCCTCGGGCGGCTACATGGCGACGCAGCTGCATGTGGCCTACTCGGGTACCTTCTCCGGGTCGGCCGCCTTCGCCTCGGGCCCGTACTACTGTGCCCAGAACGCCCTGGCCACCGCGCTCAACGCGTGCATGGACACCGTCCAGGACCTCCAGTTGAACAAGCTGGAGCAGACGACCCGGGACTGGTCGGCACAAGGGGCAGTGGATCCACTGTCCAATCTGGCCGGGGATCCTGTGTACGTCTTCAGCGGGACGAACGACGCGACCGTGAAGCAGCCGGTGGCGACCGCGCTCGCCGACTACTACGGCCGTTTCGGAGCGCGGGTCCGCTATCAGCGCACCACGCCGGCCGGCCACGCGTGGATCAGTCCCCTGGGCCCGAACTCCTGCGGGGTGACGCAGACGCCGTTCATCAACGACTGCGGTGTGGACGCCGAGCGTGAGCTGCTCGGACATCTCCTCGGCTCGGTCGCGGCGCCCGCCCCGGCCCCGTCCGGCGACCTGATCCGCTTCGACCAGAACGCGTACGCGCCCGGCGGTTCGGCGGCGGCCCTGTCGATGGGGAACGAGGGCTTCGTGTACGTGCCGAAGTCGTGCGCTGAGGGGGCGGTCTGCACGCTCATGGTGGCGCTGCACGGCTGCAAGCAGGGCTACGCGTACCAGGGTTTCGGGACCCGGTTCGTCGAGAACGCCTATCTGAACGAGTACGCCGACACCAACGCGATGATCGTGCTCTATCCGCAGGCGGCCCCGACCGCCACCCTGGAGAACCCCAACGGCTGCTGGAACTGGTGGGGGTATCTCGGTGACGCGGCCTACGCGCGCCACGGCGGCAGGCAGATCGAGGCCGTGATGGGCATGGTCCGGGCGCTGCGCGGCACCACCACTCCCCCGCCGGCCGGCGGCGGCTCGGTGACGCTGCCGAGCGTGGACGCGCAGGACGGGTACGCGAAGGCGGCGGCCGACGGTTCGGGGGCGGCGGTCGGGACCCTGGAGGACGTGTACGGCTTCGCGCTCGGCCGGGGGTCGGACGGCAAGGTGAACCGGACCCTGCTCTCCTTCGACACGTCGCGGATCCCGGCGGGCGGGGAGGTCACCCGGGCGTACCTGACGGTGACCCGGTCGAGCGGTTCGGGCGACCCCTGGGCCTCGCCCCCGGGCAACCGGCTGCTGGTGGACGTCCGTACGGGCTGCTTCGGCGGCTGCGCCGTGGAGGCCGGGGACTGGGCGGCACCGGCGACCGCGGCCGGCGCGGCGCAGATCGGCCCGTTCGGGTCGGGCGGCGCGGTGTCCACCGATCTGTCTCCGGCCGGACTCGCCGCCCTGGACCGCAGCGGGACGACACAGATGCGCCTGGGCTTCGCGTCGGCCCCGGCCGGGACGGCGTACCTCTTCGTCAACCAGGCCGCGCCGGTGACGCTGACGGTCGAGTACCGCTAGCGCGGGGTCGCGGCGGTCGGCGCGAAGGGGGCCCCGTGGCCGGGCACGACGAGGACCGGCGCGAGGTCGAGGATCGCGCGGCGGGAGGCGTGCAGGGCCTCGGGGTCGGTGGCGTACGGGTCCTCGACGGGGCCGTCGGCGGACCACCACAGGTGGGTGAGGACGACGAGCCCCTCGGCCGTGTCGACGAGGGTGCTGATGTCCTCGGGCGTGTGGCCCGGGGTGGCGGCCAGCCGGATCGCGGGCGAGAGCGCGAAGCCGTCGGCCGGGCGGTCGGTCCACAGGTCGTCCTGGTAGATCGCCCAGTGGTCGTGGTAACGGGCGGCCGGGAAGAGCGCCGCGTTGAGCGTGTGGTCCGGGTGGTGGTGGCTGAAGACCACGTCCGTGACCTGTTCGGGCGTCACGCCCGCCTCGGCGAGCGGTCCGAGGATCAGGGCGCGGTCGGCGACCATGCCGGGATCGACGACCACCACCGTGTCCCCGTCGCGGAGCAGGGTGACGGTGGAGGCGGTGCGCGGTCCGACGTATCCGGCGGTCAGAACGGTCACGGTGGCGGTGGCGGTCATGCGCGCACGCTAGCCTGCCACGCTCACTCGATTAGACGATTTCCGGCCAGAGTCCGGGGGCGAATTTCGGCCGAAATTGATCACGCGAGGGGCGTGAGGGTCGGGAGGGGGGTGAGGGGATGAGAGGGCGGACCGTGGGGTCAGCGAGGAACCTCGGGGAGTTCTTCCCCCGTCTCCAGGAGCGACTTCAGGCTGGAGATCAGCGCCGGCCAGCCCTCGGCGACGAGACGGCGGATGGTGCCGTCGGGGTCCAGGTCGTCGTGGACGACGGTCAGCTTCACCATGTCCCCGGCCGGTTCGATCCGGTACGTGACCTTGGAGCGGCCCTCCTGGGCGAGCCGGGCGTACACGTCCTCGCCGATGCCGACGGCCTGGGCCCACTCGGGCGTGAAGGTGTGCCAGGTGTACGACAGGAGCCGTCCCGGGTGGGCGGCGAGGACGACCTGGGCGGGGTCGGAGGTGGTCCGTCCGCCTTCCTCCCAGACCATGGCGGACCCGGGCGTCCAGTCGGTCTCGAAGGCCACGCCCCAGTAGCGGCGGGTGAAGACCGGATCGGTCAGCGCCTTCCACAGCTCGTCTGGCGTGGTGCGGATGTACGTGGTGTAGACGAAGGCACCGCTGTCGTCACCGGCCGAGCCGGTGACGCGGCCCGTCCCGCCCTTGGGGTCCGTGGCGGCGTTGCGGTCTGTGGCGGCGTTGCCGTCTGTGGTGGCGCTGGCGCCTCTGTCGGCGCTGCTGGCGTTGCTGCCCGTGCTGGCGTTGCTGGCGTTGCTGGCGTTGCTGTCCATCGGAGCCTGCTCCCTTGCTGACGTCCGCGTGCCCGCCCGTGTGCTCACGGGCGGAGGGCCGCCGCCACGAGACCCTCGATCTCGTCGGTCCCCCGGCTCACCGCCTGCTCTCCGGCGACCACCCGGTCGAGGACCAGGCCGTCCACGCAGGCGAGCAGCGTCAGCGTGCGGGCCTCGGGATCCGCGACGCCCCGGGCGGCGAGGAAGGTCCGGACCGCTTCGCGCCCGGGATTCTCCCTCGGCACCAGGATGTCTCGCAGTTCGGGGTCTCGCACGCTCTCCAGGACGCAGGCGTAGCGGGCGAGGGTGCGCCGTCGCCCCTCACCGGCCGTCCGGGCGGCGACCAGGGCGGCAAGGCCCCGCACGAGGTCGTCGGGGGTGCGGAGTGCCGGAGCGTCCTCGGCCGCCGCCGCCAGCTCGGCCTGGTCGAGTTCGACCAGACGGCGGACCAGGCCGGTGAGCAGGGCCGAGCGGGTGCGGAAGTACGCGGAGGTCGTGCCGGCGGGCAGGCCCGCGGCGGCGTCGACCGCCCGATGGGTCAGCCCGCGCATGCCCGCGTCGGCGAGGACGCCGAGGGCCGCATCGGCCAGAAGGGTGCGGCGGGCGGGGGCGGCGGGCGCACTGCGGTCGGAGGAGGTCACCCCCTCTTTCTACACCTGTAGAGACGGGGGTTAGGCTTCTCCGCGTCTTCTACATCTGTAGAAAGCAGATGGCAGGACGGAACCGGACGGAACACGAGAGGGGCACGGACCATGGGCCACACCGCCGTCGTCGTCGGCGCGGGAATCGGCGGGCTCGCCGCCGCCGTCGGACTCCAGCGCATCGGCTGGGAGGTGACCGTCGTCGACCGCTCCCCCGTCCTCGCCGACGCGGGCGCCGGCATCTCCCTGGCCGCCAACGGCATCCGCGCGCTCGACGTGCTCGGGCTCGGCGCCGCCGTGCGGGCCGCGGGGCGGGGACAGTACACCGGCGGCACCCGCACGCCGAGCGGCTCGTGGCTCGCCCGGATGGACGGCGCCGTGCTCGAACGCGCCCTGGGCTCCCCCATCGTGGGCATCCCGCGCGCCGAACTGCACCGGCTGCTGCGGGCCGCCCCGAGGCCGGGCACCCTGCGTACGGACCTGACGGCCGAGGCCGCCACGACGCTCGCGGGCGGGCGCGCCCGCGTGGAGTTCGGTCCGGGGAGCGAGCCGCTGGAGGCGGATCTGGTCGTCGCCGCCGACGGGATCGGAAGCCGTCTGCGTACCGCGCTGTTCCCCGGCCATCCGGGTCCGGTCCACAGCGGCTCCACCGTGCTGCGGGCGATCACCCACCGGCCCGTGGACCTCCGTACCGACTTCGAGATCACCTGGGGGCGCGGGGCCGAGTTCGGGCACATCGCCTTCGCCGACGGCCGGGCCGAGTGGCACGCGGTCCTCAACGCGCCCGCCGGCGTACGCCATGACGACCCGCTCGCGGTGCTGCGCCGGCGCTTCGCCGACTGGCACGCCCCGATCCCGGAGCTCCTGGCCGCGACCCGCGCCGAGGACGTCCTGCACCACGACGTCGGAGAACTGGCGACTCCGCTGCCGTCCTTCGTCTCCGGCCGCGTGGTGCTGCTCGGCGACGCCGCCCACGCGATGACCCCGAACCTGGGTCAGGGCGCCTGCCAGGCGCTGGAGGACGCCGTGGTCCTCGCCGCGGAGCTCGACCGTACGGCGGACGTCGACGCGGCGCTCGCCCGGTACGACGCCGAGCGGCGCCCGCGCACCACGGCCGTGGCCGCGGCGGCCCGGCGGGCCGGCCGGATGGGACAGCAGCTCAGCCATCCGCTCGCCGTGCCGCTTCGCAACACCCTGCTCCGCCTCGCGCCCTCGGGCGCGGCGGTGCGGGCGATCCTGCGTCACGCCGCCTGGACCCCGCCTCTCACCAGGTCTTTCGCGGGTGAATAGGTGCCGAGGAAACTATTCAACGAACTGCTAGTTTGTCCGGATGTCTCTCAAGCACGCTGTCCTGGCGGCTCTCCTGGAGGGAGAGGCGTCGGGGTACGACCTGGCCAAGCTCTTCGACGTGTCCGTGGCCGACTTCTGGGCGGCCACGCCGCAGCAGCTCTACCGGGAGCTGGAGCGGCTCTCCGAGGCCGGTCTCATCGCCGCCCGGGTGGTGCAGCAGGAACGCCGCCCCAACAAGCGCGTGTTCACCCTCACCGAGGCGGGCCGCCAGGACCTCGTGGCGTACACCGCGCACCCGCCGAGGCCGACGGCGGTGCGCGACGAGCTGATGGTGCAGGTGCAGGCCTGCGACGAGGGCGACACGGCGGCGGTCCGCACCCATGTGCGGGAACGGATGGAGCAGGCCAGGGCGAAGCTCGCGCGCTACGGACGGATGCGTGAGCGGATGCTGGACGGGCGGGACGAGGACGTCTACCTGCGCGAGGTCGACCGGGTGGGACCGTATCTGACGCTGCTGCGCGGCATGGCCTTCGAGGAGGAGAACGTGCGCTGGGGCGAGCGGGCCCTGGTGATCCTCGCCGAACGGGAGGCCGCCCGGGGGAACGACCGGGAGGCGACTCGGGGATAGGGGGCGGGCGCCACCCGAGGCACGGCCGGGACCCCCCGGGGCGGGGGCGGGCGCCGGGCCCGTTGCTGACGCTCGTACGGGACGAGCCCCGGGCCGCACAGGGCTGGTGACGTCCGTGGCTACCGTGGGGTAGCGTCCGTGCGCATGAACGTCGGTGACATCGTCGAGGACTTCACGCTTCCGGACGAGACGGGGCGACCCCGCTCGCTCTCCGGGCTGCTGGCCGAAGGTCCTGTCGTCCTCTTCTTCTATCCGGCGGCACTCACCCCCGGCTGCACGGCCGAGGCCTGCCACTTCCGCGACCTCGCGGGCGAGTTCCGCGCGGTCGGCGCCCGGCCCGTCGGCATCAGCACGGACGGGGTGGCGCGGCAGCAGGAGTTCGCCGACCGGCACTCGCTCGGCTACCCCCTGCTGTCCGACCCGTCGGGGGCGATCCGCGACCGGTTCGGGGTGAAGCGCGGATTCTCGCTCGCGCCGACGAAGCGGGTCACCTTCGTCATCGACGAGGACCGCAGGGTCCTGGAGATCGTCCGCAGCGAACTGCGGATGAGCGCACACGCGGACCGGGCGCTGGCGGCGCTCCGGGCCCGCGTCAGGGACTAGGCACCCCGCGGCGGTCCCTGCCCCCGGCTCACCCGGGCTCTCCCTCCCTCGCGCCACCTCACATTCCGGAGCGCTGCGGCGTCATCACGGTGTCGCACCGACGAGGGCGACGACAAGATCGAGAGATCGGGAGAGGACGTCGATGAACGACTTCCAGGCCATCGCGGACCGCGTCGAGATCGAGGCGCTGCGCGGCGAGTTCACGGACGCGGTGATGATGCGCGACCGGCCGCGCCTGGCATCGCTGTTCACACCGGACGGTGTCCTGCGCATGCCGAACATTCCGGCCGTGCACATCGGCCGCGAGGAGATCCTCGCCGGAGGCGAGCGGCTGCAGAGCCAGTGGGACTTCTTCGTGCAGAACACCCACCCGGGCTCGATCCACCTCGACGGTGACACCGCGACCGGCCGCGCCTACGTCCAGGAACTCGCACGCACCCTGGACGGCCGCCAGGGCCTGAACTACGCCGTCTACCACGACCGCTACCGGCGCACCGAGGAGGGCTGGCGGTTCGCGGAGCGGCTGTACGAGGTCAGGTACCTCGACACCTCCCCGCTGGCGGGCGCGGCGCCCGGCGCCGCGCGGGACGACGCACAGGGCGGCGCGCGGGACGGCGCTGCCCGCCCGGCTCCCGGCGCGTCCTTCACCGAGCCGGCGACGGACGAGCGGCTGGAGCGGGTGGCCGCCGCACTGCGCGCAGGCGGCTTCGCCGCCGAGATCCTCGACGACGCCGCGGAGGCGCGGGTACGGGTGAAGGACCTGCTGCCCGAAGGCGCCGTCGTGCTCACCGGGGCCAGCGAGACCCTGCGGCTGTCCGGCATCGACGAGGACATCAACGACAGTGGCCGGTACGACGCCGTCAGGCCGCGCATCCTGGCCATCGACCGTGCCACCGGCGCCGACGAGATCCGCAGGCTGGTGGCCGTCCCGGACTACGTCGTCAACAGCGTGGCGGCGGTGACCGAGACCGGCTCGCTCGTCCTCGCCTCGGGCAGCGGCAGCCAGCTGCCCGCCAACGCGGGCGGAGCGGCGCACGCCGTCTGGATCGTCGGGGCGCAGAAGGTGGTGCCCGATCTGAGCACGGCCCTGCGCCGCCTCGAGGAGCATGTCCTTCCGCTGGAGGACGCCCGCGCCCGGCGCGTGTACGGGGTGCCCAGCGCCGTCAACCGTCTGCTTGTCCTCAACGCGGAGCCGCGCCCGGGGCGTGCCACCGTGCTGCTGCTCAGGGAGGCCATCGGCTACTGACGCGTGCGGCCCGCCCGTCCGGCCCGCGGTCGCGGGCCGGACGGGCGGGTGGTTCCGTGGGCGGCCGGGATCAGCAGCCGGTGGCCCAGGTGTGGGAGTCGCCCCGGTCGTTGGCGGCTCCGTTGTAGCCCACCTCCTGGCCGGGGGCCAGACAGATCGTCATGGAGCCGCCCTGCCAGGCGGACTCGTAGACCCGGACGTAGTCCTTGACGCCGGGTCCCGAGATGCCGTGGTTGGCCCAGGACGAGTCGGTGTCGGAGATCCAGCTCTCCCACCAGCCGTCGTCGCCGCTCCAGTTGGCCCGCTGCCCGCCGAAGTTGGCGTCCTGCCAGACGCAGAAGTGCCCGGAGGGGCAGTCGGCGGCCGCGGCCGGGGCGGTCAGGGCGAGACCGCCGGCGAGCGCGAGGAGCGCGGCGGTCGTGGGGCCGAGGAGTCGCTTCATGAAGCGTCGTTGCCTTTCTTCTGGGTGGAGGGTGCGGACAGCTCGGCTGCCCGCAGCAGTGCGCGGGTGCGCAGCTGCTCGTAGGTGGCGACCTGGTCGCGGTGCAGGGCGCGTACGGTGGCCAGTTCGGCGGGTTCGAGCCGGGCCCGTACGGCGGCGAGTCCGCTCTCGCGGGTGCAGCGGTCGGCGACGGCCGGGTCGGGGCGGCCGGTGCGCGGGTCGCCCGAGGGGGCGGCGCACCTGGTCCAGCGGTCGAGGGCGGCCCGGTGCGCGGGGTCGTCCTTCATCCGGGCCTGGGCCTCGGCGCGCAGGTTGTCGACGGTGACCTGGGCCCGGAACCAGCGGGTCTGGTCGCCGTACAGGTGCGCGCGGGCGGCGGCGACGCAGCCGTCGCTGTTGGCGGTCACCGTGTGGCCGGTGGCGAGGGTCAGCGAAAGTTCGCGGGGGTCCTTGCCGAAGAGGGCGGTCTGCAGGCGGCTGTCGTCGGCGGGGGCCCTGGCCTTCGAGACCGGCCTGAGGGTGAGGCCCTGGGCGGTGAGGCAGTCGACGACGAGCCGGTGCTCGGCGGCCTTGAGGATGCGGTCCTGTTCCTGCCGGGACGGTGGCGCGGCGGCGGGTGGAACGGGTGCGGGGCGTACGGTGGCGCAGCCCGCGAGGACGAGGGCGGCGGCGGTCGCGAGGACCGTTCGGCGGGTGGCGTGGCGCATGGTTCCCCCTGGTGGCGGGCCCGGCGGTGGTGACCGGCGGGTGTGACGCCGCCGGTTTTGGGGCGATCAATGCCCGGTGCCGGACGGGCCATGCGGGGCGACACGGCGACTCACCCGAAGGGGTCCAACGCGCCGGAGCGTGCGCCGCCAACAGGGTGTTCGGGGGGTGCGCGGTAAGCCGTGGCCGGCGGGGCCGGGGACGACAAAGCCCCGGTTGGACGGGGGATTCCAACCGGGGCTGTTTGCCGTGACGCTAGAAGGGCGGTCACCTCGCGGTGGGGGGAACCTCGGGGACCGGGCCCCTTCGCCGTCACATACAGATGAACGATAAACCTTCACCCATTGTTCCGGCATGTCCTGTGTGCCGCATGTGAGCCATCTCACCCCGTTTGGTCGCCGCCCGGCCCGGCCGAGACCGGGGACGCGAGGAGGAGCCGTGCCTCGGTCTCCTGGTCGCCGGAGACGGACTGGAGGGACTGGATCTCGAACGTGCGGGCCAGGACCTTCTCCACCTCGTCGACGGCGTGATAGCCGCCGGTGAGCAGCGCTCCGACCTTTCCGGTGAGCCGGACGGGAGGGGACTCCTCGTGGCGGCCGCCGGCCGTGTCGAAGGTGGCCATCCAGACGGTGGGGGCGGGCCCGCCGGCCGCCTCCGGGCCCGGTGCCGTCACGTCCTCCAGTTGGTAGACGCGGTCGAGGACGTCGAAGACGGCCTGGGCGTCCTCCCGGCAGCATTCGCTCAGCTGCACGGTGACATCGGTGTCGATGTGCAAGTCGTACACGGCGCTCATCTCCTCGCGTGTGCAGCTTCCAGCATCCCTCGCGGCGGCGCGTCCCGCGAGGTTCATGGCACCGTGGAGACAGGTGGACGGAGCGCGACCCCGGGAGGCGGCGTGGCCGGAGGCGGAGAGGGGCCCACGAAGAGCGACGGGTGGGATGCCGACGGCCTGTACCGGGGCCGGCACGAGACGCCGGAGGAGAACGCGGACCGGCGCTGGACCGAGCTGATGCAGGAGATCCGGGTCGCCCAGACGGGTGTACAGATCCTCTTCGGTTTCCTTCTGACGGTCGTCTTCACTCCGCGCTTCCCCGAGCTTCCGCAGAGCGACCGGGTGATCTACATCGTCACGGTCTCGCTGGGTGCGGCCGCGACCGGCGCGCTGATCGGCCCGGTCTCCTTCCACCGAATCGTCACGGGCCGCCGGATCAAGCCCCGGGCGGTGGCCTGGGCCTCCCGGCTGACGTTCGTCGGCCTTCTGCTGCTGCTCGCCACCCTGGGCGCCGCGCTGCTGCTGGTCCTGCGCGTGGCCACCGGGGCGGCCTACGCCCCCTGGCTGGTGGCCGCGCTCCTCGTCTGGTGCCTGCTGTGCTGGTTCGTGCTGCCCCTGTGGGTGCGGCACCGCCACACGAGCCGCCCGCGCGACTGACGGCACGGCGGGCGCTCGGCCTCCCGCGCGCCTGACGGCACGGCGGGCGTTCACCCTCCGGCGAGGACCCGTTCGACGGTGTCCGCCTCGGCGGCGGGCTTGTCGGGGCGGTGGCGTACGACCCGGGCGAACCGCAGTGTCACTCCGGCCGGGTAGCGGGTGGAACGCTGGAGTCCGTCGTAGGCGATCTCCACGACCAGCTCCGGACGCACCCGGACGGTGAAGCCGTCGTCCTCCACGGCGAGTTCGCCCAGCCGCTCGGTCTGCCAGCGCAGCATCTCGTCGGTGAGCCCCTTGAACGTCTTGCCGAGCATCACGAAGCCGCCGTCGGCGGCGCGGGCCCCCAGGTGGAGGTTGGACAGCAGCCCGGTGCGCCGCCCGTGGCCCCGTTCCGCGGCGAGGATCACCAGGTCGAGGGTGTGGACGGGCTTCACCTTCAGCCAGGTGCGTCCCCTGCGCCCGGCGACGTAGGGCGCGTCGAGCGCCTTGACGAGGACGCCCTCGTGGCCACGGGCCAGGGTGTCCCGGAAGAAGCGCTCGCCCTCGTCGACGGCGGCCGGGTCCCCGGGGTCGCCGACCACGGTGCGGCGCACGCGCAGCGGCTCGGGCAACAGCCGGGCGAGGACGGCGTGCCGCTCGTGCCCCGGCCGGTCCACGAGGACCTCGCCGTCCGCGGCGAGGACGTCGAAGAACACGGGTGACAGCGGCACGGCGGCCCGGGCGGTGGTCACGTCGAGGCGGGAGCCGACGCGTGAGGCGATGTCCTGGAAGGCCAGGGGCCGGCCGGTCGCCGGGTCGAGCGCGATCACCTCCCCGTCCAGGACGAACGCGTCGCCCGCCGTCTCCCGGGCGGTGGCGACCACCTCGGGGAGCCGGTCGGTGATGTCGTCGAGTGAGCGGGTGTAGACACGGACCTCGTCGCCGCTCCGGTGCACCTGGATGCGGATCCCGTCCAGCTTCTCCTCGACCACGCACGGCCCGAGGGCCGCGACGGCCTCGGTGACGCTGCCCGCGGTGTGGGCGAGCATCGGCTGCACGGGGCTGCCCACCCGGAGGGTGAACCGCTCCAGGGCGGCCGGCCCCTCGGCCAGTACGGCCCGGGCGACCCTGGGCAGCGACCCTTCGAGCATGACGGCCCGCCGCAGCTCCCCGGGCGGGACGGCGGCCGCCTTGGCGACGCCTTCGAGGGCGACGGCGTCGAGGGCGCCCTGCCGGACCTCCCCGGAGAGCAGCCGGAGCAGGAACTCCTGCTCCGGCAGGGTCGCGGCGGCCAGCAGGTCCCGCACCAGACCGGTCCGCCGGGCCTGCGCCCCCGCCCCGGCGACAGCCGCCAGTGCCGTCATCGCCGCGTCGGTGTCGGCCAGGGTGAGGGCGGGCCGCGCCGCCGGAGGCACGGCCGGCGGGAGGACGTGCTTGATGACGCTCCAGCCGACGCCGATCCGGCCCTGCGGAAGCCGCCCGGAGAGATAGGCGATGACAAGCGGAGTCTCCTCGGGCTCGGCCTCCGCGAACAGTTCGGCGAGCAGTCCGGTCTTCCGCGACCGCGCCGACGTTGCGGCGACCTGCCCCGACACCTCCGCGACTCGGGCAAGGAGCATGCGCCCATCCTGCCCGCGCGCCCGGCACCCCGCACCCCGGCCGGCCGCACGCACGCCCCGGGGGCACGCCTCCTGTGTCACCCGCCCCCGGCAGGCCCGCGAGCCCACGCGGTCGAGGTGGACCGGACGGCTACCCCGGCCTGGCCTCCTTCCGCCTGCGCAGCCGGTCGAGCAGGCTCCGCCGGATCCGCCGCCCGGGCGGGCGCGTGACGGCCACCGCCCGCGCGGGCCCGGTAGCCGGTCGGGGCCACGGAGCGGGCCCGCCCTCACCGGCGGGTGCGGGCGGGCCCTCCGCCCGTACGACCGACGCGTCGGACCGGGGCGGAACGAGCCGCGCGACGGGCCGGGGCGGGACGAAGGACGCGACGGGCCGGGGCGGGACCAGCCGCGCGACGGGCCGGGGCGGGACGAAGGACGCGACGGGGACCAGAGGCGGGGTCAGGAGTGTGGTGGCGCCCGGGTACGGGGCCTGGCGGTCGACTCGGGCCTCGTCCAGGGCGAGGGCGAGGCTCATCCGGTGCCAGAGGACCTCGTCGGGGTCGTCCGCGAGCAGCAACCGGTCGGCGATCTCCCTGGCGGCCGGGGCGCTCGGCCGCCAGCTGGGCGGCCCGGGACGGAGCCGGTCCAGGTAGGCACGCTCATAGGGGTCGTCGACGACCTCGGCGACATGGGCCGGGTCGAGGAGCGAGGCGATGGCGGCCGTGCGCGCCCACGGGTCGTCGTCGGCCCGCAGCAGCATCCCGAGGCGTCGGGCCCGCCAGTTCCGGGGCCGCCAGTCCTCGCCGCCGTCCGCCCGGGTGCGGACGTCCAGCGGCAGCCGGCCGGAGAGCAGTCCGGGATGGGTGAGGGCGAACTCGCCCAGCTCGGCGGCCGGGTAGAGCCAGACGACGGCCCGGTAGCGGTTGACGTAGAACCGCACGGGACTGAAGTGGCCCGTCCGGGCCAGCCGGGCGAACCGGTCACGGGTGACCGAGAGCAGCCGCGCGCCCTCGGTCGTGCCGACGGCCCTGACCCGTTCGCGCAGTCCGTCCGGGAAGTCGGGAGCCGCTCTGAGCCGTGCGATCTCGCTCCGGGCCACGCGCCGCCGGGTGACGTCCCTCAGGACGTCCCCGCCGCCGGGCCCGGGTCCCGCCCCTGGTCCGGGAGCGGGGCCCGGCACCGTACGCACGATCCCCAGGTGGACCGCCAGCCGGAACTCCTCGCGCTTCAGCTCCAGTTCTCGCGCGGCGCGCCCCGGAGCCACCGTGCCCCCGTCGTCCGTCGCGGTCTTCTCCGTCGTCCCGTCCATGGTCATGCGATCGGTCCTCCCCCGTGTGTCGTTCGGCTCGAACACTTCCGGTGATGACCGTAACGCACAGTGACGACACCGCGCCCGCCCTGTGGATAACTCTCCGAGCGAGGGTCAGAGCGCGCTCGCGCCCCTGCCTCCGGGCTGCCGCGCCGCCACGCCCAGGTGCTCACCGACCCGGTTCACCAGCAGCGTCATCTCGTAGGCGACCTGGCCGACATCGGCCTCGGCGGCGCTCAGCACGCACAGGCAGCTGCCCTCCCCCGCGGCCGTCACGAACAGCAGTGCCTCGTCGAACTCGACCATCGTCTGCCGCGCCCGGCCCGCCTTGAAGTGGCGTCCCGAGCCGCGGGCCAGGCTGTGCAGACCGGAGGAGACCGCCGCCAGGTGCTCGGCGTCCTCCCGCTCCAGGCCGCTGCTGGCTCCGGTCACCAGCCCGTCGTTCGACAGCACCAGTGCGTGCCGTATCGAGTCGACCCGCCGCGTCAGGTCGTCCAACAGCCAGTCGAGTTCCTTGTCGAGCGCCATGCGTGTCCTCCCCCTTGGTGATGCATGCTTCGCCTCAGCCTTACGCACTGTCGTGGACAGGGCAAGCACCCGCCACGGCCGCCGTGTCCCCCGCCGCGCCCGCCCCGCCTCGGCCCACGGAGTCCAGGAGCCGCGCCGTGTGCACGCGACCCGCGTACTCGACGAGCCGGATGAGCACCTCCTTGCCCGAGTCGCGGTCGCGGGCGTCGCACAGCACCACCGGAGTGCCGCGGTCCAGATCCAGCGCGCGCGAGACGTCGTGCGCGCCGTAGGCGCGGGCGCCGGGGAAGCAGTTGACGGCGACGACGAACGGGATCCCGCGGTGCTCGAAGTAGTCCACGGCGGGGAAGCAGTCCTCCAGGCGCCGGGTGTCGGCGAGGACGACCGCGCCGAGCGCCCCCTGCGACAGTTCGTCCCACAGGAACCAGAAGCGGTCCTGCCCCGGCGTGCCGAAGAGGTAGAGGGAGAGTCCAGGCCGGATAGTGATCCGGCCGAAGTCCATGGCGACGGTCGTGGTCGTCTTCCGCGCGACTCCCCCGGTGTCGTCCACCGACTCCCCCGCGCGGCTGAGCTGTTCCTCGGTCCGCAGGGGCCGGATCTCGCTGACCGCGCCGACCAAGGTGGTCTTCCCGACCCCGAAGCCGCCGGCGACCAGGATCTTCAGCGCGAGGGCCGTGGTGTCCACGCCGCCCGCCGGGGTGCTCTCAGAGCGCTCGTAGGCCATCGATGACTTCCCTCAGGATCCGTTCGTCGGGGAGCTGTGCGGGCGGGACGGGACGGCTGACCTTCACGAAGCCCGCGTCCAGGAGGTCGCCCAGGAGGACCCGGACCACTCCTACGGGGAGGTCGGCGTCGGCGGCCAGTTCGGCGACCGACTGCGTCTCGGCCCGGCACAGTGCGAGCAGGGCCCGGTGCTCGGGGCCGAGGAGGGACTCCTCGGCGGGGCCGGGCGGGGCGTCGTCGACGACGACGAGCGCGATGAGGTCGAACCGTACGTTGCTCGGTCCGGGCTTGGTGCGGCCGCCGGTCATGGCGTACGGCCGTACGAGCGGCCCGGCTTCGGCGTCGTACCACCGACTGCCCGGGACGGTCTGCGCGTCGCCGGTGCTGTCCTCGTTCATGGGATCTCCGGCCAGCCGGCGGCCGGCGGGGGCACCGTGAGGCGCGGCGGGGTGTGCAGGTGCTCGCCGACCCTCTTCACCAGACGGGCCATCTCGTAGGCGACGAGACCGATGTCGGCGTTGACCGCGCTGAGCACGGCCAGGCACGAGCCGTCCCCGGCCGCCGCCACGAAGAGGAAGCCGTCGTCCATCTCGACCATCGTCTGACGCACACCGCCGGTGTGGAACTGGCGTCCGGCGCCCTTGGCGAGGCTGTGGAAGCCGGAGGCGATGGCGGCCAGGTGCTCGGCGTCCTCCCGGCTCAGACCGCTGGAGGCGCCGACGGCGAGGCCGTCGTTGGAGAGCACGACCGTGTGGCGGACCTCGCGGACCCGCGCGACGAGGTCGTCCAGGAGCCAGTCGAGCTCTCCGGAGCGGTGGTGGGCCGCCCTCCCGTGGTCGATCATGCGTCGTCTCCTTCGCTGTTGCCGGGTTCGCTGGACGCCTGCGGGCCGCGACCGGTGCCCAGCGGGCGCCGATGGACGACCGGGGTGCCGGGTGCCGGACCGCCGCCGCGCCGCCAGCCCTCGCGGTAGGCGGACATCCGGTCCCTGACCTGCTCCGGGGTCCGCTCGCCCGCACCGCCGACGGGCGCGGGAGGGGCGTACGGGCCGGGGGCCGGCGCCTCGCGGAGCTGCGGTACGAGGCTCGCCTGCCGTACCCGGCGGGGCAGGTCGGCCTCGGCTCCGGCGTCCTCGGCCGAGGTGGCCGCCACGCCGGACGGTCCGGTTGTGTCGGCTGTGTCGGATGTGCCGGCTGTCTGCGGTGGCTGGGGTTCGGGCGAGGGTGCTGGTACGGGAGGGGCGGATAGTGCGGGCGGGGCCGACGGGAGGGGCTGGGTGCACCGGCGCAGGGCGGTGACTCCGGCCGGCGGACGAGCGGGCGCGCAGGACGCTTCGAGGTCCGGGGTGCCGGGAGGAGGTCCGGGTACGGAGGGCTGCTCGGCGTGCGCGGGTGCGGGCGCGGACAGGGGCGCGGGTGCGGGCGTGTGGGCGTGCTCGGGGCCCGCGGTGGGCGCCGTACCGGCGGAGCCGCGCCCGAGTGGAAGGGTGCTCTGCAGCAGGTCGGTGGGGAGCAGGACGACGGCCGTCGTGCCCCCGTAGGGCGAGGTGCGCAGGTGGACCTTGATGTCGTGCCGCGCGGAGAGACGGCTGACGACGAAGAGACCGAGCCGGTCGCTGTCGAACAGGTCCAGGGCCTCGGACCGGGCGATACGGGCGTTCGCCTCGGCGAGGCTCTCCTTGCCCATGCCGAGTCCCCGGTCCTCGATCTCCAGGGCGTAGCCGTTGCCCACGGGTTCGCCGCTGACGCGCACCTTGGTGTGGGGCGGGGAGAACTGGGCGGCGTTCTCGATGAGTTCGGCGAGCAGATGGGTCAGGTCGGCGACGGCGCCGCCGACGACGGAGGTCTCGGGGAGCCGGCGCACCTCCACGCGCGCGTAGTCCTCGATTTCGGAGACGGCGGCGCGGACGACGTCGGTGAGGGGTACGGGCGTGCGCCAGGCGCGGCCGGGGGCGGCGCCCGAGAGGATGATGAGGCTCTCGGCGTGGCGGCGCATCCGGGTCGTGAGGTGGTCGAGCCGGAAGAGGTCGCCGAGCTCGTTCGGGTCGTCGGCGCGGCGCTCCATGCTGTCGAGCAGGTTCAGCTGGCGGTGCACCAGGACCTGGCTGCGCCGGGCGAGGTTGACGAAGACGCCGGAGATGCCGCTGGCGAGCTCGGCACGCTCGACCGCGGCGGAGAGCGCGGACCGGTGCACGGTGGTGAGCGCCTCGCCGACCTGGCCGATCTCGTCCTGCGGTGCGGGTCTTGGCGGGGCCTCGGCCAGGACGTCGATCTCCTCGCCGGCACGCAGCCGACGCATCGCGGCGGGAAGTTTACGGCGGGCGATCTCCAGAGCACCGTTGCGGAGGCTGACGAGTTCGACGACGAGCCCGCGGCCGATGCGCACGGAGATCACGAGGGAGGCGGCGACGGCGGCGAGGCCGAACAGGACGGCGGCGCCACCGGCGCTGAACACGCCCCCGCCGAAGGGCTCGTAGCGGGCCGCGGCGCCGGTGCGGGCCGCGTTCTCGACGGCGGCGATGCCCTCCCGTACGACGGAGTGGGCGGCGTCCCAGTCGGCGGAGGGCACGACCTGGGCGGCACGCCGGCCGGGGGCGGCGGCGCGGATCCGTTCCTCGGCCGCTTCGAGCTGCCGGTAGGCGGGCTGGGCGGTGAGGCTGCGCCACGCGGTGCGCTGCGGCGCGGGCAGGTCCGCGGTGGCGGACTCGATCAGGGCGCGGCGGGCCTCGACGGCCCCGCCGAACTCGCGGAGCCGTGCGGCGGCGAGCTGTCCGGTGAGATGGGCGGAACCGAGGAGTGCGTCCTCGCGGGCCAGCATCTCCCCCGCGCGGCCGAGTTCGAGCAGGACGCGTGCCTCGGCGCCGCCGGTGTCCTCGATGCCGGCGAGGGCGCCGACGACGGCGAAACCGGCGGAGACGGCGGCGGTGTACTCCTCGTAGAGCCGGTCGCCGTCGGCCCGTCCGTCGACGGCCGCGGTGCGCAGCATGCCGAGGCCCTCGGTCCGCATGACGAACGCGGCCACGCGCGTGGCGACGTCGGCGGGGAGGCTGCCGTTGTCGCCCACCGTGTACCGGTCGCCCAGGCGGAGCCGGGACACGGCGGAGTCGGTGGCCCTGACACGCTCCTTCAGCTCGGCGGCGCGCCCGGTGCCGGGAGCCGCCGCCTGCCGTACGGCGGCGCGCCGTTCCTCCTGAAGGGTGGTGATCGCGGCGGCGACGGGCTGCCGGACCTCGGCGTCCACGGCCCGCAGGAGGCGCAGCCGGGCGACGTCCTGAGCGGTCGTGACCGTGGCGAAACCCCACAGGGCGAGCAGGGAGACGACCGGGACCATGAGCAACGAGACGATCTTGGCGCGCACGGTCCGCGGCCGCAGCCCGCGGCCCCTTCCTCCCCCGCGCCCCCGGTCGTCCGCCGGGGCGGCCGACCGGGCGGCCGACGGGACGGACGTGGTGGGGTCCGTCTCCACCGGCCGCGCGCGGGACGCCGTCTCGTCGGCGGCGGGACCGGCGTGCGCGCGGCGCCCGCGGGCCGCCAGGGGCGGCTGGGCCGGGGCCCCGGCGTCGTCCGGGGTCCTGCGGGGAGTTCGCATGGCCTCCTCGTTCCTTCGTTCACGGCCCGTGGGAGCGGCGGGGCCCGTCGGTGCCGGCGGCTCTACGGGGGTGGCCTCACGGGAGATGACGTACGGGTGGTGCGGTACGGGTGGTGCCGTACGAGTAGCGACGTACGGCCTCAGGTGCGGGCGTCGCGGGCGGCGGTGGCGCCGGCGGTGCGACCGCCGCCGGCCGGGGCGTGCACCGGCCCCGACGGGTGGGCGCGGGCGGGTGCGACGGTCCGCTCGCGCGGGGGTGCCGCCTCGGGGCGGAAGCCGGGCGGTGCGACGTCCACGGCCCGCTCGTCGGGTTCGCCCAGGCGTCCGGCGGAGGCGTAGGCGGCGCGTTCGTCCGCCGTGGGCGAGAGGGCGACGAACGCGGAGGTGATGAAGAGGTAGGAGCCTAGGCCGACGGCGAGCGGGAAGACGAACTGCATGACGGTGGCGCCGGCGAGGGGAGCCGGAGAGGGGGCGACCTCGACGCGTACGGCGAACATGCCGGTGTAGTGCATGCTGCTGACCGCCGCGCCCATGACGAGGGAGGCGAGGGCGACGGCCGCCGGGGCGTGGATGTTGAGCGCCGCCCACAGGGCCGCGGTGGCGGCCACCACCGCGATGAGGACCGAGAGGCCGACGAGCAGCGGGTCGTACCGCACCTGGCCGTGCAGCCGCAGTGCCGCCATGCCCGTGTAGTGCATGCTCGCCACCCCGACGCCCGTCGTCAGACCGCCGATCAGCAGCGAGCGCGTCCGGTCCCGGCCGTAGCCGACGGCGAAGACGCCGGCGCCGACCACGGCCATGGCGATGAACAGGCTGAGGAGGGTGAGGGGGACGTCGTAGCGGATGTCGGTGCCGGTGACGCCGAAGCCGAGCATGGCGACGAAGTGCATCGTCCAGATGCCGGTACCGAGGGCGGAGGCCGCGGTGAGCAGCCAGTTGCGTCGCGAGCGGCCGGTCGCGTCGAGGGCGCGTACGGTGCAGCGCAGTCCGAGGGCGGCGCCGATGCAGGCCATCGCGTACGACAGCACGGGTGTCAGCCAGCCGTAGGCGGCGTGGTCCAGGTGTCCCATGACTCGGGGACGCTAGGCGCCGCCGGGGCGCATCAGGGGCGCATTTCGAAAGCTGATGGAATATGACAGAGAGATTTCCCCAACGATCAGCACTGGCTCGAACATGTGCACAGATCGTTCACTCACACGAGGTGATCCGCGCGGGAGGACTCACGCCTGCGAGTGACCCGCTCTGGGGGATCATGGGGCGCATGAGCGATGACCCCACACGTGTACGGGAGTTCTTCGGCGCCCGCGCCGCCCGCTGGGACTCCAGGTTCCCCGACGACGGGCCCGCCTACGCCGCGGCCGTCGCCGACCTCGGCCTGCGTCCCGGCGACGCCGTGCTCGACGCGGGCTGCGGCACCGGTCGCGCACTTCCTCCGCTGCGCGAGGCGGTCGGCCCGACGGGCACGGTGATCGGGGCCGACCTGACGCCCGAGATGCTGGCCGAGGCGGCGAAGGCGGGGCGCGACCGGGCCGGGACACTGATCCTCGCGGATGTCGCGCGGCTGCCGCTGCGCGACGGCGCCCTCGACGCCGTGTTCGGAGCAGGGCTCGTGTCGCACCTCGCCGACCCGGCCGGCGATCTGCGCGAGCTGGCCCGCGTGGTGCGGCCGGGCGGACGACTCGCGCTCTTCCACCCGATCGGCCGCGCCGCCCTCGCCGCCCGCCACGGGCGGCGGATCACCGACGACGACCTGCGGGCCGAGCCGAACCTCCGCCCGCTGCTGGCCGGTTCGGGCTGGGAGCTGCGCCGTTACGTGGACGAGGACCAGCGCTACCTGGCGGTGGCCGTGCGTCGTACGGAGTGACCGTCCAGATGATCCGGTGATCATACTTAGGCCGCGAGGAAGCCTTCTGACGGTCCGACAGCACGACCGGATCGGACACCCGGCCGCGTCGGACGACGACCGGGGACCGGACGAGAGGAAGGCGACAGATGGCCCGCAACAGACGGACGGGCGTGGCGACACTCGGGGCGATGGTCCTCGGGGTCACCGCGATCACCGGTTTCGCACCCCCTCAGGGCGCCATGGAACGGGAGGGGGCGGGTTCGGGACCGGCCCGCGAGCGGGCCGTCCGGGCCGCCGTCGCCGCGGGCGTCTTCAGCCGCGACCACAGCGCGATCACCGCGGGCCACGCGGCCGAGGCCGGTGACGCGCGGGACGCGGGGGGCGCGGGGGACGCCGGCGAGGACTTCGGGGCCGAGTACGTGCGCCACCGGGTCGCGCGCGTGCTGCCGGGTGCGCTGGCCCCGATCTGCGGTGACGGTTACGGCCACGAGGTCACGTTTCCGCTCTTCGACGGCGTGATCGTGCAGGCGGTCGAGACGAAACGCAGCACCGTCGGCTCCACCCTCGTGTGGCACGGCACCGTCACCGGCACCGCCGACCAGGACGTGATCGTGACCCTGGAGGGCGGCTGCGACCGCGCCCCCGGCAACGAGGTGCTGAGCGCCCAGTTCCTGACCGGAGGCGATCTGTACGCCGTCGAACCGCTCGGCAAGGGCCGGGTCCTGGTCACCCAGACCACCCCGCTCACCGACGAGGACGAGCCCGCCCGTCTCGTGCCGCCCGCGACCCGGCCCGTCCCGGCGGACCGGCCCCCGGCGCCGGCTGACCAGACGGCCCATGCGCACCACGCGGACCAGGCGCATCACGCGGACCACCAGGCGGCCCGTGCGCACCACGCGGCCCTGACGGACCAGGCGGACCAGGTGCATCACGCGGCCCGTACGGACCAGGCAGGCCACGCAGGCCAGGCGGCGCCGGCTGCCCAGGTGGCGCTCGCCGGCGCGGTGCTCTCCTCCCCCGAGGCCGAGCGTGCCGCCGCGGCCTGCAAGGGCGGCCAGGGCTACTCCCTGGTCGACGTCCTGGTCGGCTACACCCCCGGGGCCCGGACCGAGGCGGGAGGCGACGCCCAGGTCCGGGCGGCCGCCGCACGGGGCGTCGCGCTCGCCAACGAGGCCTTCGCCGAGAGCGGGGTGAAGGTGCGGGTGCGTCTGGTCGGCACGGCGCTGGCTAGCGTCCCCGCCTCCCTCGACGGGGTGACGGGCTCCCTCCTCTCCGCCGTCGCCACGCCCGACGACGGCGTCGCCGACAGCATCCCCCAGCTGCGCGACCAGTACGGCGCCGACCTCGTCTCCGTCCTCGCCGCGGGCCGCGCCGCCGGCGGCCTGGGCTACACGCCGTCCGACCCCGGCCCGTCCACCGCGGCCTGGGGCTACTCGGTGGTGGGCCGGAGCGCCGTCTCCCGCTTCTCCCTGGGCCACGAGATCGGGCACAACCTCGGTGCCGACCACGACCGGGTGACCCAGCCGGTCCAGAACGAGAACGGCGCCACCGGCTACTTCCCGGCCAAGGGCGACTGGTCGTCGGTCATGGCGTACGAGTCCAGCTGCCGCAAGGCCACCAAGGGCACCTGCACCCGCATCAACCGCTTCGGCAACCCGCACCGGACCTACCGCGGCGAGCCGCTCGGCGTCCCGCTCGGCAGACCCGGCCAGGTCGACAGCACCGACGTGCTGACCGGGACCGGAAAGGCGGTCGCCGCCTACCGCGCGGCGAAGACCTCCGACGCGCTCTGCGCGGTGACCGCCTCCGTCGCGCCCAGGGGCGCCGGCACCGTCACGGCCGGCGCGCCGGGCCCGTACCCGCAGGGGACCACCGCGACCTACGACGCCGAGGCCGCCAAGGGGTACGTGTTCTCCGGCTGGAAGCTGGACGGCAAGGCGGTCAAGGGCGGTGCCACGGGCTTCCGCGTGCCGGCCGGCGACCACACCCTGGTCGCCGAGTTCAGGAAGGGCACCACCCCCACCTCCACCGTCACCACCCGGACCTCCGGCAGCGGGACGGTCAGGAAGGCGCCCGCCGGGCGCGCCGAGCCGGCAGGCGCCGACGTGCTGTACGAGGCGGTTCCCGCGCCCGGCTGGGACTTCGCCGGCTGGGTGCTCGACGGCTCGCACGCGGGTGACCACGTCTCCCTCGCGATCGACGTCGGCGCCGACGACATGCCTCTCACCGCAGTGTTCGAACACCGGCGTCACCGGCTGACCGTGGTCGAGCGCGGGCGCGGCACGGTCCGGCTCTCGCAGGACGGACCGTACTCCGACGGCGACACCGTCATCGCGACGGCGGTCCCGGCCCCCGGCTTCGTCTTCAAGGACTGGCTGCTGGACGGCGAGCCGTACGGCGGCGACGAGGAGCGGCACCAGGGGGAGACCTCCGTCCTCTTCGACGAGGAGGGACACACCCTGACGGCGGTCTTCGGGCGGGCCTGATCCGCTCGGCGTGTCGTAGCTCTCACCCGCCCGTCGGGACGTTCCCGCGGCAGCTCTCGACGGGCGGGTTACTCACTGGTTAGGGTGCGCCGACGACCAGATGGGGAGGCTCACGTGGGTGGACCGGAATCCGCCGCGAGCGGCACGGAGGAAGGCGACGACGACGCGCTGTTCGTGCTGACGGCTGCGCTGCTCACGCCCGCGCGGTTCCCCAGCGTGCTCGGTGACGACTACCCGGCGGCCTGTGCGGCGCTGCGGCTGGAACCGTACGCGGAGGGGTACGGGCTCGTGCTCGGCCAGGACGGCACGGGGGCCCGCTGGACGGTGGTGGTCGACGACGTGTCCCTGGTCGCGGTCGCCATCGCGTCCTGGGACTGCGGCATGGAGTACGACCTCTCCCCCGACGAGCGGTCCGTGGTGTCGGCGCTGCCGGGCTGGCCGCTCGCCGTCGCCACCTCCGCGCCCGGTCTTCCGGCGCCTCACGACCCCGTACCGGAGGCCGGCGACCTCGCGCCGCTGTCCCCGCCGGACGGGGCCGCGTGGGGGCCGGCCCAACGGCGCCTGGGCGCGGACATGGTCGCGCTGCAGTGGAGCGAGTGGCGGGCCCGGATGGGCGACGACACCGCCGGGAACGGACAGGGGCAGGGAACCGCGGCCGGAGGCGGCGCGGGAGCCGGGGACGGGGCAGGGGCGGCGGCCGATGGCGGGGCCGGGAATGGCGCAGGGGCGGCGGCCGATGGCGGGCCCGACACGCCGGAGAGCGGCCGCCCCGACCCGTACGACGGTGTGCGGCGGGCCCTGAAGGAGCTCGGCGAGTATGTGGTGCAGGCGCCTCCCGTGGGACGGGTGCGGTCGAGCTTCGCCGGGGACGAGGCCCGGATGCTCCGGGCCGACGGGCCGGGCTGGTCGCTGGTCGCGCGGACCGACGACATGGCGTTCGTCCTCCTCGACGACGAGCCGCACGAGGTGCTCCCGGTGACGCGCGGCCCGAAGCTGCCCGCGCTCCTCGAAGCGCTGGACGCCATGGCGGTACGGCCGAGCTGAGCAGGGCCTGGCTGAGCAGGGCCTGGCTGAGTACGGCCGAGCCCAGTACGGCCCGGCTGAGTACGGCCGAGCTGAGCGCGCACCACACAGGGGGGACCTCCGAGGTGTGGTGCGGGCCCGTGGCTTGGTGATCGTGTCACCCGGAGGATGTGGCGACGCGCCGAGATGTCAGCCGACGCATCACGGCGTGCGCCCGGCGCACTCGCGCGCCGGCCCCGTACCGCCGTCCCCCGGAGGCCCCTCATGCGCCCGTTCCGAGGCGTTCCGCTGCCCGACCGCGGTGTTCCCCCGCGACGCGCCCGAGGCGTTCCCCTCGTCTCCGCCCGAGGCGTGCCTCTGCTCGCCGCCTTCCTGGCGGGTCTCGCCGTCCTCGGTCCGACCGCGCCCGCGGGGGCGCGGGACGCCGGTCCTTGCGCGCGCCAGGACCGTCTGGACGTGCCGGGGGCCGAGCACCAGGAAGCCGCGTGCCTGCCCGATCTGACGACGGTGGGGCTCGCCGGCACGCGGTACACGGACATGGCCGACCAGGCGGGTCTGTCGGCGCAGGGCACCGTCAACCCGTCCGGGGTGCCCGGCATCCAGATCGACGGGTACTTCCCCGACCGCTCGCGGCTCAACACCACCCACGGCTGGGCGCACGACGCCCAGTTCGTGATCCGGCTGCCCGACCGCTGGAACGGCGGCCTCGTCGTCACCGGGGCCCCCGGCACCCGCCGGCAGTACTCCACGGACACGATCATCTCCGACCACGTTCTGGCGCAGGGCTTCGCCTACGCCGCCACCGACAAGGGCAACACCGGGCCGGACTTCTTCACGGACGGGCGGGAGCCCGGTGACGCGGTCGCCGAGTGGAACCACCGGGTCACCGAGCTCACGAGGGCCGCCAAGCAGGCCGTGCGGCAGCGCTACGGGACCACGCCGCGGCGGACGTACATGACGGGCATCTCCAACGCCGGCTATCTGACCCGCTGGCAGCTGGAGAACCGGCCCGAACTGTACGACGGCGGCGTGGACTGGGAGGGCGTGCTGTGGACCACCCGCGGCCCCCACCTCCTCACCAGCCTGCCGGTCACCGTCGCCCGTCACTTCGGCACGGCCTCCGACCAGGACCTGATCGACGCCGGTTTCGCACCCGGCTCGCGCTTCCTGTGGCCGTACCACGACAAGGCCTACTGGGGGCTGACGCAGAAGATCTTCCGGGCCGAGTTCGATCCCTCCTACGACCCGAAGTGCCCCGGCACGACGGCCGGTTCGACGCTGGAGCGGATCCTCGCGCCCTGCGCTTCGGACGCCTCGTACGACTACGCCTCCCGGCCCGCCTCGGTACGGCGGGCGGTCGCGAAGGTCGCGCTGACCGGGCGGATCGGCAAGCCGCTGATCACGCTGCACGGCGATCTCGACGCGCTGCTGCCCATCGCCACCGACTCGGACGTCTACGCGCGGATGGTCGACGACCGGGGCCGGGGCGCCCTGCACCGCTACTACACGGTCCAGGACGGCACGCACACCGACGGCCTGTACGACACCCACCCGGACCGGCTGCGGCCGATCCTGCCCTGCTACCGCTCGGCGTTCACGGCGCTGACACGGTGGGTGGAGGCGGACGTGGCGCCGCCCGCCGACCGTGTGGTCGCACGGCCGGCGGGCGGTGACGTGGTCAACTCCTGCGCCCTGCCCTGACGGCAAGCGCGCGGACGTGGTCCTGCGCCGGCGTCAGACCTTCTCCAGGGGACGGTGCGGGCCGGCCGGAAGCTCGACGCGGATGGTGTCGCCCGGCCGCACCTCCCCTCCGGTCAGCACGATCGACATGATGCCCGCCTTGCGGACGATCTGTCCGTTCTCGTCGCGGCCGAGCACCTGCTTGAGCAGTCCGTGACGGAAGTTGTCGATCTGCGCGCAGGGATTGCGCAGGCCGGTGACCTCCACGACGGCCTCCGCGCCGAGGTGCAGCCGGGTACCGGTCGGCAGACCGAGCAGGTCGATGCCACGGGTCGTGATGTTCTCGCCGAGGTCGCCGGGGGCGACGTCGAAACCGGCGCCGGCCACGTCGTCGAAGAGCTCGGAGTGGATCAGGTGGACCTGGCGCAGGTTGGGCACGGTCGGATCCTGGGCGACGCGGGAGCGGTGCTTGACGGTCACCCCGGCGTGGACGTCGCCCTCGACGCCCAGGCCGGCGAGGAGCGTGATGCTCTGCCGGTTGGGCTTGGTGAACGAGTAGACGCCGTTGCTGCTGACCGTGGTGACGGTGCCGGTCTCGATGCCGGTGTTCGTCTCGATGCCGGTGTCGATGCCGGTGCCGGTCTCGGTCTGTGTGCCGCGTTCCGCCGCGTCCGCCGTGTCTGCCAAGCCCGCCGTGTTCGCCGTGTCCGCCGTAGCCGCCGTGTCCGCACTCATGACGTGGAGCTCCCCTTCCCCCGGGTGCCGATGTGTCGCGCCCCCTCGACCCTACGCGACCCCCTCCGCGCGCAGCGGTGCCCCCACCTCGTGGAGGTGGCCGAGCGCCTGCCGGTAGGAGTCGACGAAGCCGGTCTCCGTGTACGGGATGCCGAGCGCGCGGCAGTGGGCGCGCACCGCCGGCTGGGCCAGGCGAAGATGGGGCCGCGGCATGCTCGGGAACAGGTGGTGCTCGATCTGGTAGTTGAGCCCGCCGAGGAACCAGTCGGTGAGGGCCCCGCCCCGGATGTTGCGGGAGGTCAGCACCTGGCGGCGCAGATGGCCCCAGGAGTCGCCGTCCGGGTGGGCGTCGGGCGTCTCCATGCCCTTGTGGTTGGGGGCGAAGGCCATGCCGAGGTGGACGCCGAGCAGCATCTGGTGGAGGAGGGCGAAGACGAGGGCCTGGAGCGGGGTCAGCAGGGTCAGGAGGAGCGCGGTGTAGCCGGTGATGTGGGCGAGGAGGAGGGCGCCCTCGACGAGGCGTTCGCGGTGGGTGCGGTAGGGGCCGGTCCGGGAGAGCAGGGCCTGGATCCCGTACACCTTGAGCGCGATGCCCTCCAGGGTGGTCAGCGGGAAGAAGAGCCAGGCCTGGTGGCGGGTGAGCCAGCGGCGCGGGCCGGTGCGGTCGGCGGTCTGGTGGGCGGCGAAGACGAGGACGTCGGCGGCCACGTCCGGGTCCTTGTCGAGGTGGTTGGGGTTGGCGTGGTGGCGGTTGTGCTTGTCGTTCCACCATTCGCGGCTCATGCCGAGGAGCAGGTTGGCGTGGACCAGCTGGACGATCCGGCCGAGCCGGCGGCTGTCGGTGATCTGCGCGTGGCCGGCGTCGTGCCCGACGAAGGCGACGCGGGCGGAGAACAGGGCGAGCGGCAGGGCGAGCGGCAGCGCCCACCAGGTCGGGCCGAGGAGCGCGAGTCCGGTCACGACGGCGGCGATGCCGAGGAGGTTGGCCGCGATGCCGCGGGCGTACCAGCCGTGGCGGCGCTCCAGGAGCCCCTGTTCCTTGACGGTGCGCAGGAGCGGGGCGAACTCGCTGCCGCCGCTCTTGCCCCGGCCGCGCGCCGGGCGGGCCGGGCGGCGGGGGTCGGGTGTCGTGGGGTGGGCCGCGGAGGGCGCGGGGAGCGTCGCGGTGGCCTGGGACATGGCGGTCTCCGGTGTCCTGGAAGTCCTTGGAAGCGGCCGTCGCGCGGGCCGCGCCGGCTATCCGAAACGTACGGATCGGTGATCGTCGGCGGCCATGACGTCACCACCCGGACCCGCTCGGGGGTCGGCCCGGGGGCGGGGGGTGGGGCCCTCCCCACCCCTGACGGAGAGGCGTGACGTGGATCACCGCAGCAGGCGGCGCACGCGGGCGGGGAGTTGGGGTATCCTCGGCCGCTCGACCCCAGTAGTCAAATTTGAGGAATGCGTTGTCGCAGTCTCCAGCCGGTGCGTCACAGGCGCCCGGCATCGATGAACTCGTCCGCTGTTCGACCCTCTTCCTGCCCGCCGACCCGCCCCGCGCGGGCCGGGTCGCCTTCTGGTCCCCCGACGCCCCGGATGCAGTGGTTCTCCCTGACCTGGACGGCGTCCGCGCCGAACTGACGGTCGTCGACGACGACGTCCAGGAGCGGACCGTCCCCGCGCTCCTGCTGTCCGTACGGGAGGCCCTGCCCGCCCTCGCGCGCGCCCGGTTCGATGCGGGCGCTTCCGCGTCCGCCGCCTTCTGGGGCGCGGCCTCGCTGTTCTCGCTCGACCTCGTCGCCCGGGGGCTGCTGCTGCCCGGCCTCACCGCCACCGACCTCGACGCGTGGCGGGTCGGCCCACTCGGCCCCGAACAGCTGGCCGCGCTGCGCGACCTCGCCGCGTCCATGCCGCCGTCGGCCCACGCCGTACCGCTCGCCGCGGCGCCGGAGCACGCCGACTCGCCGCTGCTGCTGCCCGAACCGGAGCAGCTGCTCCGGGCGTTCGCCGACGCCGTCGCCGACATCATGCCCCGTACCCCGGCAGCCCCCCTGGCCGTCGGCGGACCCGCGTTCGCGGCCGACGAGCACCAGGAACCGCAGCAGCTGCCGCACCAGCGGGTCTGGGCCGCGGACGTGGCCGCCGGGCACGACGCGGGGGTACGGCTCTCGCTGCGCGTCGAGCTGGTCGGGGCGGTCGAGGGGGACGCGTCCGGAGAACCCGGCGAGCCGAACGGACCGGACGGCAGTGGGGCCGGTCCCTCCTTCCGTGCCGTGCTGCAGATGCACGGCGCGGCCGACCCGGCGCTCGTCGCGGACGCGGCCGAGGTGTGGGCCGGTACGACCGCGGCGGGCGGCGCCTTCGGCGCCCGGGCCCGGATGGACGCGCTGCTCGCGCTGCGGAGGGCGGCGCGTGCCTGGCCGCCGCTCTCCCGGCTGCTCGGCACGGCCGTGCCCGACGCCGTGGACCTCGACGACGAGGAGGTGGCCGAACTCCTCGGTCCGGCCGCCCGCGCCCTCGCCGCCACCGGTGTCCGGGTCCACTGGCCGCGTGAACTCGCCCACCGGCTCACCGCCCGCGCGGTGATCGGACCGCCCGACAACTCCGGCGGCCGCGACACGCCCGGCACCCTCGACGGCCTCGACGGCCCCGAGGGTCCCGGGCGCGGTGACGCGCGCGGCCGGGACCGGGGCGACGCGCTGCCGTCCTTCCTGTCCGCCGACGCGCTGCTCGCCTTCAACTGGCGTTTCGCCATCGGCGATCAGGAGCTGACGCGGGCCGAACTCGACCTCCTCGCCGAGGCCGGACGCCCGCTCGTACGGCTGCGCGACCAGTGGGTCCTCGTCGACCCCGAGGAGGTGCGGCGCGCCCGGGACCGGCAGGACCGCAAGCTGACCCCGGTCGACGCGCTCGGCGCCGTACTCACCGGCACCACCGAGGTCGACGGGCGACAGGTCGAGGTCCAGGCGACCGGCTGGATGGAGCGGCTGCGGGCCCGGCTCGCCGACCCGGAGGGCGGCGACCGGGAGATCGGGCAGCCCGCCGCGCTGGCCGCGACGCTGCGCGACTACCAGCTGCGCGGCCTCGGCTGGCTGCACCGGATGACCTCGCTCGGGCTCGGCGGCTGCCTCGCCGACGACATGGGCCTCGGCAAGACCATCACCCTGATCGCCCTCCACCTGCACCGGCAGACCGACCCGGCCACCGCCGGTCCGACGCTGGTGGTCTGCCCCACCTCCCTCATGGGCAACTGGCAGCGGGAGATCGAGAAGTTCGCCCCCGGCACGCCCGTACGGCGCTTCCACGGCGCGTCGCGGACGCTGGAGGGCCTGGGGGAACTAGAGGGCGTGGAGGGCCTGGCGGGACGCGCCGACGGGGGCTTCGTCCTCACCACGTACGGCACGATGCGGCTCGACGCGCCGCGGCTCGCCGAGCAGCCCTGGGGTCTGGTCGTCGCGGACGAGGCCCAGCACGTCAAGAACCCGTACTCGGCGACCGCCCGGGCGCTGCGCACCCTCGGCGGGAAGGCGCGGGTCGCGCTCTCCGGCACGCCCGTCGAGAACAACCTGTCCGAGCTGTGGGCGATCCTCGACTGGACGACACCGGGACTGCTCGGCGGACTCGGCGCGTTCCGCGCGCGGTACGCCTCCGCCGTCGAGAGCGGCGCCGACCCGGCCGCCGCGGCGCGGCTCGCCGCGCTGGTCCGGCCGTTCCTGCTGCGCCGCCGCAAGTCGGACCCGGGGATCGCGCCCGAGCTGCCGCCGAAGACGGAGACCGACCACGCGGTGGCGCTCACGACGGAGCAGGCGGGCCTGTACGAGGCGGTGGTGCGCGAGACCCTCGCCGCCATCGCCGAGGCGGACGGGATGGAGCGACGCGGTCTCGTGGTGAAGCTGCTCACCGGGCTCAAGCAGATCTGCAATCACCCCGCGCAGTACCTGAAGGAGGAGCGGCCGCGGACCGGCGGGCGCTCGGGCAAGCTGGAGCTGCTCGACGAACTCCTCGACACGATTCTCGCGGAGGAGGCGAGCGTGCTCGTCTTCACGCAGTACGTGGCGATGGGACGGCTGTTGGAGGAGCATCTGGCGGCGCGCGGGGTTGCGACCCGGTTCCTGCACGGCGGCACGCCGGTCGCCGAGCGGGAGGCGATGGTCGCCCGGTTCCAGGCCGGTGAGGTGCCGGTCTTCCTGCTGTCCCTCAAGGCGGCGGGCACCGGCCTCAACCTGACGCGGGCCGGTCATGTGGTGCACTACGACCGCTGGTGGAACCCGGCCGTCGAGGCGCAGGCCACGGACCGCGCGTACCGGATCGGGCAGACGCAGCCGGTGCAGGTGCACCGGCTGATCGCCGAGGGCACGATCGAGGACCGGATCGCGGACATGCTGGAGCGCAAGCGGGCGCTGGCCGACTCGGTGCTGGGCTCGGGCGAGGCGGCGCTGACCGAGCTGACCGACGCCGAGCTGGCGGAACTGGTGCAGCTGCGCGGGGAGGACGGACGATGAGCGGACACGGCGTGAACGACGTGAACAGCGGGGCGGGTGCGAACGGTTTGACCGGTGCGCATGGTGGGACCGGTGGGGACGAGCGGACCTTCGCGGCGCTGCCGCCGGTACGGGGCGCGGCCTTCGCCCGGACCTGGTGGGGCCGGGCGTGGCTGAAGGCGCTGGAGGACACGGCGCTCGACGGGCAGCAGCTGAAGGCGGGGCGGCGACACGCGCGGGCCGGGGCGGTCGGGGCGGTGTCGGTGCGACCCGGCCGGATCACGGCCGTGGTGCAGGACCGGGACGGCACGGCGTACCGGAGCGACGTGCTGTGCCAGGAGCTGTCCGAGGAGGAGTGGGACCGGCTCGTCGAACTCGCGGTGGACAGCGCGGGGCACATCGCGGCCCTCCTCGACCGGGAGATGCCGCCGCACCTGGTCGAGGACGCGGCGGCGGCCGGGCTCGAACTGCTGCCGGGCATCGGCGATCTGGAACCGGAGTGCGGCTGCGAGGCCTGGGACCACTGCCCGCACACGGCGGCCCTCTGCTACCAGGTGGCGCGGCTGCTCGACGAGGACCCGTTCGTGCTGCTGCTCCTGCGGGGGCGGGGCGAGCGGGCGCTGGTCGAGGCGCTGCAGGAGCGGAGCGCGTCACGTGCGACGGCCGCGCGGAGGACGCGCGGGGCGCGCTCGGCCACGGCCGGCGTGGAGGGCGTTTCGGCCAGGGCGGGCGGGTCGGGCTCGACGGACAGCCCGGCCATGGCGGGCGTGTCGGCGTACGAGGCCTTCGCCACGCGGGACATCCTGCCTCCGTTGCCCGCGCCGCCGGTCCCGCCCGCCGTCCCGGGCGAACCGCCGTCTCTCGACACGGAGGTCGCCCCCGGGCCGGGCATCGACCCGGCGGCCCTCGAGTTCCTCGCGGCGGACGCGGCGGCCCGGGCGCAGCGCCTGCTGTCCGGTGCGACGCCGTTCGGCGCGCCGCCTCTGACGGCGGGCCAGGACGCGGTGCGGCTCGCCGCCGGCTCCCCCGCGCCGGGGATCGCGGCGCGACTCGCCGAGGGCTCGGGCCGCGACCGGGCCGAACTCGACCGCGCGGTCCGCGCCTGGCGATCCGGGGGACCGGCCGCCCTCGCGGTCCTGGAGGACGATTGGCTCCCCGACCCCGAGACCCTCCGCCGCGCCGAAACCCGGCTGGCGGAGGCCTGGGACACCGCGGACCGCCCCACCCTCCACCCGTCAGGACCCGGCCGCTGGACGGTCACCGGCACGCCCACCCAGCTCCGCCTGGGCCCGGACGGCCGCTGGTGGCCGTACCGCCAGGAGGACGCCCACTGGATCCCGGCGGGCCCGCCCGAGCAGGACCCGGCGGCGGCCCTGGCGGGAGCGGAGGTGTCGTAAGGCGGGACCCCGCGGCCCTGACGGGCGGAGGCTCCGTAAGGAGGGGGCGGGGGCGCCGTCAGTGCAGCGGTGCCGTGAGCTTCCGGTCCGAGTCGGAGGGCGCGGCGAGGCTGCACGCGACGACGTCGGTGCCGAGGAGGTAGCTGGTGCGGTAGGGGTACTGCACGAAGGTGGCCCAGCGGGTGCCGAGCGGCTGGTCCGCCGCCTTGGCGCGCAGCGGCGCCCGGCACAGGGCGGCCGCCGCGTCCCGTACGGCACGGTCGTCGGCGTAGCTGCCGGTGAGGCGGAGCCGTGCGACGAGCTCGGCGTCGTGCGGTGTGTCGCAGGCGCGGCGGACGACGGTGCCCGGCGCGTCGCGGACGATGTCGAAGCAGTTGCCGACGCGCAGCGTGTCGTACGGCGTGCGCGGCGCGGCGCTCGCGGACCGGCGGCCGGCGCTCGGGCGGGGCCGGGGGCTCGCGGTGCCGGGCGGGACGGCGGAGTCGCTGGACGCGGCGGCGGGCGGCCTGCCGGGGCTCCGGTCCGTGCGCGAGGGCGCGGGGCGCTTCGTGGTGGGCGCGGGCAGCGGCGAGGCGCTCTCACCCTGGGCGGAGGGCCCCCGGCCCGGCGTGGAGGTGTCGCTCGACGTTCCGCTCGGCCTGTCGCCCGCCGTGTCGCCGTTCCCCGCGCGCCGCGACGACGTGTCCGCTCCGGTCGCGGCGGGAGCGGGCGGCGTGGCGCGCGGATCGCCGCCGTCCGTGCCGCCGCGTGCGGTGACGGCCAGGGAGACGAGGAGGACCGCGGCGAGCGCCGCGAGCGGCAGCACGACGACGCCCGGCCGTCTCGGTGGCCGGGCGTCGCGGGACGGTGATTCCGTCGGCGGGTGGAGCATGGGTATCAGGGTCGCCCGCGCTCGTCGCTGTGGCGAGCGATATCGGCCGCCCGGGCGCCGCTCGTACAGAACCGTGACGAATTCGCGGCTCGCGCGAGACCCTCGGCCGGTCGCACGGCGCTACAGGCCCAGCTGACGCTCGGCGGCGTCGACGGTCTGCGCGAGGAGGACGGCGATGGTCATCGGGCCGACGCCACCGGGCACGGGGGTGATGAGGGAGGCGCGCTCGGCGGCGCTCTCGAAGTCGACGTCGCCGACGTTGCCCGGGTTGTAGCCGGCGTCGATCACGACGGCGCCGGGCTTGATGTCCTCGCCCTTGATGAAGCGGGGTTTGCCGACGGCCGCGACGAGGACGTCGGCCTCGCGGACGGCGGCGGACAGGTCGGTGGTGCGGGAGTGGCAGTAGGTGACGGTCGCGTCGCGGCCCAGGAGCAGCAGGCCGGCCGGCTTGCCGAGGATGGCGCTGCGGCCGACGACCACGGCCCGCTTGCCGCTGAGCTGGACGTCGTACGCGTCGAGCAGGCGCATGATGCCGCCGGGGGTGCAGGAGACGAAGCCGGGCAGGCCGAAGCCCATGGCGGCGAAGGAGGCCATGGTGACGCCGTCGACGTCCTTCTCCGGGGCGATGGCCTCGAAGGCGGCACGCTCGTCGATGTGCGGACCGACCGGGTGCTGGAGCAGGATGCCGTGGACCTCGGGGTCCTGGGAGAGCGCGGTGATCGCCGCGACGAGCTCCTCGGTGGTCGTCTCGGCGGGAAGCTCGACGTGCCGGGAGCGGATTCCGGCCTGCGCGCAGCGGTTCTGCTTCATCTTGACGTAGGTGACGGAGGCCGGGTCGGCGCCGACGAGGACGGTCGCGAGGCAGGGGGTGGCGCCGGTGCGGCGGGTGATCTCGGCGGCGCGCGCGGCGGTCTCCTCGACCGTGCGGCGGGCGAGCGCGGTGCCGTCCATGAGGCGGGCGGTGCTGGTGGACATGGGCCACTCCTGGGCGTCGTCGAGAACGGTGGATCGCCCAGGCGCACGGCTGCGACACGGCCGCGCGGGATGCGCGCCGCCGCCGGGCCGCTCCCCGGTGGTGATCCACCTCAAGCGCCAGTCACGGCCCGGGGCCCACTCTACGTGACGGTGGCGTACGGCTACGGGCCGGGGCGCACGCGGCCTCCTCCGGCCACGGGCTCACCGGTCCAGGAAGCAGCTCATGAGGCGGGCGGCCGTGACCGTGCCGATGAGGCGCACCTGGCCGCCGTGGCGTTCGATCACCGCCACGAGCGGGCTGTGGGTGCGGGCCATCAGGGCCGCGACCTCGACCGCCGTCGCGTCCGGGCCCACGTACGGCGGCGGGAAGAGGCGGCGGGGCAGCCATTCGGCGACGGTACGCCCCGCGAGCCGTTCGGCGATCTCGGCGTCGATCGCCTCTCCGGCCGCGGATGCCAGCAGCGGATCGTGGATCACGTACTCCGGGAGTGCCTGCCGCAGGACCTGCGAGCCGGGCACGATCGCGTGGGGCTGCCCGTCCGCGTCCAGCACGAGCAGGGCCGGCAGCGAATCCCGGGCCAGCAGTCGGGCCGCGTCCATCGCATCGTCGTCGGTCGTGACGTAGGGATACGACTCGGCCAGGTCACGGGCACGCACGGCGCTCTCCTCAACCCCGCTGTGCCGCCGGCGGCATGCGCGGGGACCGCCAACGTGGACCCCGGCATGGAGCGGCGCGGACGGTCCCGGCCGGCGACGGCAGCGCTTCACGCCACTCTCACGTTCTCACGCTCTCACGTTCCACTCTAAGCTCCGCTCGTTCTCCGCGGCCGCGTCGTGTACCGCGTCGTGGGCCGCCCAGGTGACCGTGAGGTGGTCGTCGTCGACGTCCACGGTGACCGTCGAGCCGTCGGCGACGTCGCCGGCCAGCAGGGCGCGGCCGATGCGGGTCTCGACCTCGCGCTGGATGAAGCGGCGCAGGGGCCGGGCACCGTAGACGGGGTCGAAGCCCTCGGCGGCGATGTGGCGGCGGGCCTCCTCGGTCAGCGTGAGGTCCATGCGCCGGTCGGCGAGCCGGTGGCGTACGTCCTCGCTCAGCAGGTCCACGACCCGCTCGATCTCGGGCAGCGTCAGTGGCTTGAAGAGGACCACGTCGTCGACCCGGTTGAGGAACTCCGGCCGGAAGTGGGCGCGGAGCTCGGCCATGACGGCCGCCCGCGTCTCCTCCTTGATCTCGCCGTCCGGTGTCACCCCTTCGAGGAGGTACGGGGAGCCGATGTTGCTGGTCATCACCACCACGGTGTTGCGGAAGTCGACCGTGTGGCCCTGGGCGTCGGTGAGGCGGCCGTCGTCCAGGAGCTGCAGGAGGGTGTTGAAGACGTCGGCGTGGGCCTTCTCCACCTCGTCCAGGAGGACGACCGAGTACGGCTTGCGGCGCACGGCCTCGGTGAGCTGGCCGCCCTCCTCGTAGCCGACGTAGCCGGGCGGGGCGCCCATCAGCCGGCTGACCGTGTGCCGTTCCTGGTACTCGCTCATGTCGAGGCGGATCATGTTGTCCTCGGTGTCGAACAGCGCGGCCGCGAGGGTGCGTGCCAGCTCCGTCTTGCCGACGCCGGTCGGGCCCAGGAAAAGGAAGGAACCGATGGGCCTGCGGGGGTCCTTGACCCCGGACCGGGCGCGGATGACGGCGTCCGCGACCAGCTGGACGGCTTCGTCCTGGCCGATGACCCGCTCGTGAAGGATCTCGTCGAGCCGCAGCAGCTTCTGCCGTTCGCCCTCCAGCAGGCGGCTGACGGGGATGCCGGTCCAGCGGGCGACGATGGAGGCGATCTCGTCCTCCGTGACGACCTCGCGCAGCAGCCGGCGCCCGCCCTGCTTGGTGGCGAGCTGCTCCTCCTCCGCCTGGAGGCGCCGCTGGAGTTCGGGCAGGCGGCCGTGGCGGAGTTCGGCGGCGCGGTCGAGGTCGTACGACCGCTCCGCCTCCTCGGCCTCGTACCGTACGCGTTCGAGCTCCTCGCGCAGCGTCTGGACCTTGCGCAGCGCCTGGCGTTCGGCCTCCCACCGGGCGCGCAGCGCGTCGGCCTCGGCGCGGGTGTCGGCCAGTTCCCTGCGCAGCTCCGTCAGGCGGGCCCGGCTCGCGGGGTCTTCCTCCTTGGCGAGGGCCGCCTCCTCGATCTCCAGGCGGCGCACGCGGCGGGTGAGCTGGTCCAGTTCGGCGGGCATCGAGTCGATCTCGGTGCGGAGCATGGCGCAGGCCTCGTCGACGAGGTCGATGGCCTTGTCGGGGAGGAACCGGTCGGAGATGTAGCGGTGCGAGAGGGTGACGGCGGCGACCAGGGCGCCGTCCTGGATCTTGACGCCATGGAAGACCTCCAGGCGTTCACGCAGGCCGCGGAGGATGGAGACGGCGTCCTCCTCGCTCGGCTCGTCGATGAGGACGGGCTGGAAGCGGCGTTCCAGGGCGGCGTCCTTCTCGACGTGCTTGCGGTACTCGTCGAGGGTGGTCGCGCCGATCATGTGCAGCTCGCCGCGCGCGAGCAGCGGCTTGAGCATGTTCCCGGCGTCCATGGCGCCCTCGGCGGCTCCCGCGCCGACGACGGTGTGCATCTCGTCGACGAACAGCAGGATGCGTCCCTCCGCCGCGGTGACCTCGTGGAGGACGGCCTTGAGCCGTTCCTCGAACTCGCCGCGGTACTTGGCCCCCGCGACCAGGGAGCCCATGTCGAGGGCGAAGACGGTCTTGTCGCGCAGGCCCTCCGGCACGTCCCCGTGCGCGATGCGCTGTGCCAGTCCTTCGGCGATGGCGGTCTTGCCGACGCCGGGGTCGCCGATGAGGACGGGGTTGTTCTTGGTCTTGCGGGACAGGATCTGCACCACCCGCCGGATCTCCGTGTCGCGCCCGATGACCGGGTCGAGCTTGCCGGCGCGTGCCTCCGCGACCAGGTCGCGGCCGTACTTCTCCAGGGCCTCGTAGGTGGCCTCGGGGCTCGCGGAGGTGACGCGCTGGTGGCCGCGCACCGAGGTGAGCGCGCCGAGGAAGTTCTCGCGGCCAAGGCCCTGCTCGTGCAGGATCCGCCCGGCCGCGCTGCCGGAACCTTCCTCCAGGAGGGCGAGCAGCAGGTGCTCGACGGAGACGTACTCGTCCTTGAGCCGCGTCGCCTCCTGTTCGGCCGCGTCGAACAGGCGGGCCAGCCGCTGGGTGACGTAGACCTGGCCGGGCCCGGCACCGGGGCCGGACACGCTCGGGCGCCGGCCGAGCACGTCCTCCACGGCGGCCCTGGTCCGGTCGGCGTCCGCGCCCGCGGCGGTGAGCAGGCGGGGAACGAGTCCCTCGCTCTGGTCGAGCAGGGCGAGCAGCAGGTGCTCCCCGTCGACCTCGACGTGGCCGCATCGCAGCGCCTTGGTCTGGGCGTCCCGCAGTGCTTCCTGCGACTTCTGCGTCAGCCGGTTCATGTCCACTTGGGTTCACCTCCTGCGTACACGGACGGTGGTGGCGGTCCGCCCGGCGAGGGCGGCTTCGAGTTCCTCGATACGGTCCAGCAGGTCCAGGACGACCCCGAGGGCGGCGTAGTTCAGACCCAGGCCCGTGCGCAGCCGGTGGATGCGGGCCACCCGCGTCAGATGCGCCGTGCCGAACCGGAGCCGGCCGTCGGGGTCGGTGTCGGGTTCGATCAGTCCCAGCGTGACGTAGCGGCGTACCAGCTCGGGGTGCAGGCCGGTGGCCGCGGCGAACTCCTCGATCGTGACGCCGGCCCGGTAGGTGCCGTAAGCGCCGACCACGCGGACGAGAGGGTAACGGCTGGGGTGTTGCGCCACGTCTGCTCATCCCCTTCCGGTGCGGTGACGGGGGTCGAATCCGGACTCTTCGGCGAGGCGCTGGAACAGCTGCCGTTCCGTGGGCGTCGGATCGGCCGGTACGACGATCCTCACCTCGGCGTACAGATCGCCGTCAGGGCCGCGGCGGTTGGGCATGCCGCGTCCTCGCAGCCGCAGCCTGCGCCCGCTGGAGGAGCCCGCCGGCAGGTCGACCGTGGCGGTGCCGGCGGGGGTCTGAACGGGGACGGACGCGCCCAGCGCGGCCTCCCAGGGAGCGACCGGGAGGTCGACGGTGATGTCCCGTCCGTCGACCCGGTAGCGCGGGTGGGGGGCCAGCCGCACGACGAGGTACAGGTCGCCGGAGGGGCCGCCGCCGCTGCCGGAGCCGCCCTCTCCGGCGAGGCGGACGCGCTGGCCGTCGGTGACGCCGGGCGGGATGTTCACCTCGTAACTGCGCTGCCCGGCGGACGTGTTCAGCGTGATACGGCGTCGGCCGCCGGCGTAGGCGTCCTCCACGCTCAGGGTGATCTCGGCTTCCTGGTCCGCGCCCGGCATCCGCCCGAAGCCGCCCCGGTCCGCGGTGCCGCGGCCGAAGAGGCCGCCGAACAGGTCCTCGAAACCGGCGCCTCCCAGGCCGCCGAGATCACCGAGATCACCGAGATCGCCTGTGCCGAACCCGCCGAAGCCGCCGGAACCGGGGCCGCCGCCGGTGTTGACGTACACCCGTCGGCCGGCGCCCGCCCCGAAGGGGCCGCCCGCCCCGCCTGCCGTCTCCTCGCCGGCCTGCCGCCAGGCCCGTCCGAAACGGTCGTAGCGGGCCCTGCTCTCGGGGTCGGCGAGGACCTCGTACGCCTCGCTGAGCTCCTTGAACCGCTCCTCGGCCCCCGGGTCCTTGTTGAGGTCGGGGTGCCAGCGGCGGGCCAGGTTGCGGTACGCACGCTGGATCTCCTCGGCGCTCGCGTTCCGGGAGACGCCGAGTACGTCGTAGTAGTCACGGTTCGAGGTCTCCATCGACTGCTCCCGAGGTCTCCGTCCCCTACTCCACCGATCTCCGTCGTCGTCCTTCTGACGTCCCGACTCCGTCCTTGCCGGCACCGGTTGCCGCCACCGGCCGTCCGCCGTAGCGGAATCACTCCTGGGATCCGGCCGCCTCGGGTCTCGCCGCCACCGACACCACCGCAGGGCGCAGGAGTCCCCGGTCGCTGCCGTATCCGGCGCGCAGCACCTGGACGACGCTGCCGGGCGCGGCGGCCGGGTCCTCGCGGACCTGGGCGGCCTCGTGCAGGCGGGGGTCGAACGGCTCCCCCACCTCGGCGATCCGCTGGTAGCCGAGCTGCGCGAGCACGGCGAACGCCTGCTGGCAGACCGCCTCCACGCCCGCGACGATCGCCCGGGGGTCGGCCGCCGCGTGCTGGAGAGCCAGCTCCAGGTGATCGACGACCGGCAGCCATGCGGCGGTCACGCGGTCCCGCTCGGCGCCGCGCGCGTCCGCCAGCTGCCGGTCGTGGCGCTTGCGGAGGTTCTCGTTCTCCGCCACGGCCCGCTGCCAGCGGTCCCGCAGCTCCTCCACGTCCAGCTCCGGAAGCCCCGGCGCGTTGCCGGGGCCGGCGGCTGCGGCGGCTCGGGTGGTGTCGGTGGTTGCGGCGACGTCGGCGGCTCGGGTGGCTCGCGCGGCCTCCGTGGCTGCGGCGGCTTCGGCTGCTTCAGTGGATTCGGCTGCTTCCGCTGCTTCGGCTGCTTCCGAGGCTGCGGCGGCGCGTGCCTCCGGGGCGGCCTCGGTCGCTGCGGCCGCCGCTTCCTGGACGACGCGCCGCGCCTCCTCCTGTGCCCGTTCTTCCGCCGGGCGCCTGGCTTCTGGATGTTCCTGGCTCATGGTTGCTCATCCCGCTGTCCGCTCGTCCTGTCCGTGCCGAACCGATGGGTCAGCCGGGCCTGAACTCCGCGTCGATCACGTCGTCCCCGCCGCCGGACCCGGTTCCCCGAGGTCCGGGGGCGCCGGGTCCGGGACCACCGGGTCCGGGACCACCGGGCCCAGGCCCGCCGACCGGTCCGGCGGTCGCCGCAAGGCCGTGCAGCATCTGCTGCAGGTCCGCGGTCAGGGACCGCACACGGTCCAGCGGCGCCTCCTCCTTGACGGCCTGCCGGGCGTCCGCGATCAGCGACTCGGCACGGGCCTTGTCGTGGACGGCTACGGAGTCGCCGAGTTCTCCCAGCCGTCGCTCGACCTGGTAGGCGACGCTGTCGAGTTCGTTGCGCGCCTCGACGAGTTCGCGTATACGGGCGTCCTCGGCCCGGTTGCGTTCGGCCTCCTGGACCATCCGCTGGACCTCGGACTCGTCCAGGGTGCCGCTGCCGGAGACGGTGATGCTCTGCTGGGCGCCGGTGTCCTTGTCCTTCGCGGACACGTTCAGGATGCCGTTGGCGTCGATGTCGAACGTCACCTCGATCTGTGGCGTACCCCGGGGCGCCGGACGGATGTCGTCCAGTCGGACCCGGCCGAGGACCCGGTTGTCCGCGGCCCGCTCGCGCTCGCCCTGGAGCACGACGACGTCGACGGCCGGCTGGTTGTCCTCAGCGGTCGTGAACGTCTCGCCGCGCCGGGTGGGAATGGTGGTGTTGCGCTCGATCAGCCTGGTCATCAGCCCGCCGAGGGTCTCGACGCCCAGCGAGAGCGGCGTCACGTCGAGCAGCAGGACGTCCTTGACCTCCCCCTGGAGCACGGCCGCCTGAACGGCCGCGCCGAGGGCGACCACCTCGTCGGGGTTGACCGACATGTTGGGGTCCTTGCCGCCGGTCAGCCGTCGCACCAGCGCCTGCACCGCGGGGATGCGGGTCGAACCGCCGACGAGGATCACCTCGTCCAGGTCGTCGGCGGTCACCTTGCCGTCCGCCATCGCCTGCCGGACCGGCCCCATGCACCGCTCGACCAGATCGCCGGTGAGCTGTTCGAAGGTCGCCCGTGTCACGGTGGTCGTCAGGTGCTTCGGACCTGAGGCGTCAGCGGTGACGAAGGGAAGGTTGATCTGCGTCTGCGCGGTCGTGGACAGCTCGACCTTCGCCTTCTCCGCCGCCTCGTACAGCCGCTGCAGCGCCTGGGGGTCGCGGCGCAGGTCGATGCCGTTGAGCCGCTGGAAGTCGTCGGCCAGGTGATCCACGAGGCGCCGGTCGAAATCGTCACCGCCGAGGTGGGTGTCGCCGGCGGTGGAGCGCACCTCCACCACGCCGTCGCCCACGTCGAGGATGCTGACGTCGAAGGTGCCGCCGCCCAGGTCGAAGACGAGCACCGTCTCGTGCTTCTTCTTGTCCAGTCCGTACGCCAGGGCGGCCGCGGTCGGCTCGTTGATGATGCGCAGCACGTCGAGACCGGCGATGCGGCCGGCGTCCTTGGTGGCCTGCCGCTGTGCGTCGTTGAAGTACGCCGGGACCGTGATCACCGCCTGGGTGACCTTCTCGCCGAGCTGCTTGGCGGCATCGTCCACGAGCTTGCGCAGCACTGCGGCGGAGATCTCCTCGGGGGCGTACGACGTGCCGCGTATCGAGAACCGCGCCGCGTCGTCCGGTCCCGCGACCACCTCGTAGGAGACCTGTCCGGCCTCCGCGCCGATCTCGTCGTACCGCCGGCCGACGAACCGCTTCGCCGAGTAGACCGTGCCCTGGGGGTTGAGTACGGCCTGGCGGCGCGCCATCTGACCGACGAGCCGCTCGCCGGTGTCGGTGAACGCCACCACCGAAGGTGTCGTGCGACCGCCCTCGGTGTTGGTGATCACCTGCGGATGGCCGCCTTCGTAGACCGCGACCACCGAGTTCGTCGTCCCCAGATCGATACCCACAGCCTTGGCCATCGCCGTTTCCTCCGATCTGGCCGTGACCTGCTTGCTTCACTCGCGTCTCATACACCTTCCGGGATAAAAGTTGAGTCATCTCTTGTCAAGAAGTCTGGTGGGCTCTATATAAGAGATATCGGACGAATCAGTTCGAGAGCACGCAGCGAGGAGGCGATGATCAGATGCTGATGCGGACCGATCCCTTCCGTGAGCTGGACCGACTCGCTCAGCAGGTCTTCAACACCGCGCCGCGCCCTGCGGCCATGCCGATGGACGCCTGGCGCGAGGACCGTGCCGTCTGGGTCAAGTTCGACCTGCCGGGCGTCGACCCCGCATCCGTGGACGTGAGCGTCGAGAAGGACACGCTGACCGTACGGGCCGAACGCAAGCCCGACATCAAGGAGGGCGCCGAGACGGTGATCTCCGAGCGGCCCACCGGCACGTTCAGCAGGCAGCTCTTCCTCGGCGAGACGCTGGACACGGAGAACATCGAGGCGACGTACGACGCCGGTGTCCTCAGTCTGCGGATCCCGGTCGGCGAGCAGGCCACGCCGCGCAAGATCCAGATCGGTACCAGCAGGCGCACGGAGAACGAACTGCGGTCATGAGTCATGACCGGGGACTGCGGGCCTTGCGGTCACCACGGGGTAAGGAGTGCCCGCCGGGCCGGGCCCGGGCCGGCGGGCACTCCTTCCCGCATGTCCTACGGCGGCCCGCCACCCCCTACGGCGGCACTCGGCCGGGCCCCACGGCGCCACGACGCCGTGGGGCCCGGCCCTGCTGACGCGGCCCCGGCGGCCTGAGGACTCCGCGCTCTCGCGGACTCGCCCTCAGGACTCCGTTCCGGACTCGGCCGGGAAGAAGGTGATCAAGGTGGCGGCATCGTCCCCGTCCAGGACCCGCACGGCGGGCTCGGGGACGCCCACCGTCGAGATGTCGATCTCCTTCGGGTGCCGCACCATGTGCCGCAGCGCGACGGGATCACGCGGAGAGCGGCCGCCGACGGCGACGATCACCACGTCGTCCTTCGGATCGTAGGTGAGGTACGAGAAGGGCAGTCGCTCGGCTGCGTACTGGTGCCCGATGGCAGGGTCCAGCACCTCGATGCTGACGAGTTCCCCGCCGTGCGCCTCGGTCAGCTCGTCCAACGCGGTCGTCCAGGTGCCGCGGTCGAGAACGCGGGTGTAGGCCATGCCGGATCCTCCTTCACACGCTGCGGGTGGATCGCTCCTCCCCTTCCGTGTCGTCCTTCTTCTCCAGCGGCCTACGCGCCGACCGCGAGGGGCCCGTGACCTCTCGCGCCGCCGGGCGGCCCTCCTCCCGGGCCCGCTGGGCGGCGAGCCGCACCGCTTGCACGGCGCCCTCGGGATCGGGGGTGGAGACCGAGAGGCGGGCGAATCGGCCGCCCGGGAAGAGATCCACGACGGCCACCGGCCCGGGAGCCCGCACGGCGACGAAGTCGACGCCGCCCGCATGCCGCCACGTGCCCATGCAGAAGCGTTCCGCCCGCCACTTCCCCCGCTCGGCGGCCCCTCGCATGGCCCGCCACCAATCCGACTCCACCCTCGCCTCCTGCACCTCCGCGAGGGGAACGCGGACGCCTTTTCGACGTGCCAGCAGCGCCTCACGCCATGACAGCCGTACGACCACGTCATCGTTCTGAACCAGCAGGCGCGCCACGACCGCAGCCCTCCTTCCGAAATCCGGAGACCTCCTACGCACCTACGCGCTCGGGGAGCATCCGACTTTCCCCGTATCACGATATGGATAAATACCGCTTCCTATCAATGCGCCTTCGAGGCGGACCGGCGCGCCGCATCAGGGGGCCGGTCGGCCGGCCCCCTGATGCGGTCAGTCGGCCGCCACGACGGCGGCCCGCTCGGCGGGCGGCCCGGGCGGCTTCGGCTGGCTGTGCGCGGTGGCGCCGAGCAGCGGAGCACCATGCCGCTCGGGCCGGTGCCCCGTGGCGTCGGCGATGCTCTCGCGCGGCGTCTCGGCAGGTCCGGGGGCTGTCGGAATGCGCCTGCGGGCAAGGATGCGGCCGACCCATCGGCGACCGCAGAGGGGGCACGGCACGGCACCGGCCGGGGTGTACGGCGAGGGCACGGACGTACCGTCGCGGGAGAAGTACTCCCAGTCGCTGCCCTGATCGTCCCGGTACTGCTGAACGTCGTAGTCGATGCTCCATTCGTGCCAGCAGCGCCCGCAGGCGAAAAGCACCCGCTCGAGTGCGAGTTCGGTGATCATGCCTCTCACCTCTTCCCTCTGCGTAGGTTCCGTCGCCGGGTATTCCCTTCCTTCTTCCTCGAATCTTCCTCGAACCAATGATGACGACAACACGTGGTGCGCGTTTATGCCTCGACGCATTCAGCACGCCGGATCCCTTGAATATCCGCCGAGAGAGTTCTATGAACGTGTCAGGGAACGCGCATTCCGCCGCGGGAGGTGAGCGTCGTGACCGCGCCCCGTCAGCCGGACCACTACGCGGTGCTCGGTGTCGACCCGACGGCTTCGCTCCAGCAGATCACCAGCGCCTACCGGGCTTTGCTCCGTGCCCTGCATCCGGACGCCCATCCGGGTCGGCCGGCTCAGCCCGAAAAGCTCGCCGAGGTGATCACCGCCTATGCCACTCTGCGCGACGGTCGACGGCGGGCGGAGTACGACGCGGCGAGGCGTACGACCGCGGTGCCCGTACGGCGGCGTTCCGGGTTCCCTCGCCCGCCCGAGCGCGCGTACGTCGTCGTCATCGGCCCGCGGCCGGCGCCGGCGCTTCGCCCCCGCGGTGCATGGCTGCTGCGCGCGGGCCCCGTCATCGTCGATCCCTCTCGATAGAGCTCGATCGGACGGACGCCGACCGGCGGGCCGGCGTGGGCGTGCCCTCACGCCGAGCGGGCTCGGCGTGTCCTGGAGCGGTTTTCCCTGCGTATCGCCTCCAGCAGTTCGGCCCTGCTCATCCGTGACCGCCCGCCGATGTCGAGCCGCTGGGCCAGCTCGTACAGGTGCTGCTTCGTCGCGTTCTCGTCGACGCCCTCGCCGCTGCGGGCGGGCTTGTCGCGCGGTGTCGCGGCGCGGGGGTCGGACGGGCCTTTACGGCCGTGCTCCTTGCGCTCCCAGTGGTCCGCGACCTTCTCGTACTTGTGCTTGAGCGCGCTGTAGGCGACCCGATGGGCCCGCTCGCCCTCCCCGTACTGCTCGACGGCCGAATCATGAGCCTTGATCCATGTGCGCTGTGCGTCCTTGGGGGAACGTTCCAGCGTGGAAGGAAGCTCTTCACGTCCTGGCATGATGCCCTCCCGTGTGACGAGGTGTGTGCCGACGTCGTGTCCTCACGGCGTGGCGTCGAAGTGGTCGAGTGTGAACAGACCGCCGTCGGGGTCCCGGAGCGTCACCTGGCCGCCGCCGCCCCACTCGGGGCCCGTGACGGTGCTGCCGCCGTGCTCCAGCGCGAGCGCGACCGCTCTGTCCAGGTCCCGGACCCTGAAGTGGACGAGCCACCGGGGCCGCAGCTGCGGCTTGGGCGCGGCCTCTTCGACGGGGCCGCTGTTCAGCCTCGCCACCGGCTGCCCGGACCGGCGGAGGACGACCTGGTCCTCCTCGTAGGCGACGTCACAACAGCCGTCGCCTTCGCGCTCGCCCCAGCGCAGGACCTCGCCGTAGAAGAGGGCCGCGTCGAACGCGTTTCCCGTGTGGAGTTCCAACCAGGCCGGGGACCGCGTCAGGCCGACGCTCCATTCCGTGAGGACGTCCCCGTCCCAGACGCCGAACACGGCACCCTCGCGATCGGCCACGAGCGCCGCTCGCCCGCCGGCCGGGAAGGAGACGGGGCCGACCCCGACGGTCCCGCCCCGCTCGCGGACACGCGCCACGGCCTCGTCCGCGTCGCCGACGGCGAAGTACGGCGTCCATGCCACCGGCACGGCGAACTCGCCCGCCACCGCGCCGATGCCGGCGACCGGCACCCCGTCGACCTCGGCCACCGAGAAGGCCCGGCCGAAGCGGCCCTGCCGAAACGTCCATCCCAGCACCGCCCCGTAGAAACCCTCCGCGGCCTCCCGGTCGCGCGCCGCCAGGCTCAGCCAGCAAGGAGCGCCGATCACATCGGCTGCCACCAGCGTCACGGCACTCTCCCTTCATGGGGGACACGGGGCCCGGCGGTCGCCCCGGGGCCCACGCTTGCGCGTATGCCCGGGGGCCGCTCCCCCACTCGGCCCGCCCGCGATGTCTCGCGCGGACGGTGTCGGTGACGGTGACGGGTGTCGGCGCTGTGACGGTGCCGGTGCCGACGTGGGGCTCGGCGTTTCGGCCATCCGGGGTGCCGGTGACGTACCCGCTGCCGATCCGGGCCGCAGCGGCCTTCCCCTCCTCTCCCACTGCTCGCCTCCTCACCCGCGAGCTTCTGACATGCCGCCCTCGACCCGGACCTTGCTGGAGCGCCACGCCGCCGAGCACGCGGCCGCGGGGACGACGTCGCCACCGGCGCCGTCCCGACCCGGCCGCCTGCCCCGGCTCAGCCCACGTCGAGCGCGTTGCGCAGGCCGAGTCGGTGGCGCAGTCGGTCGTGGCGCTTGTGGCCCTCCATCTCCGGAGCCCGGAAGAGCGGCCGCACCGTGCAGCGGCGGGCGGTCGAGCCCGTCCGGTCGAGCAGGGCGTTGACGGCCTGGCGGGCCGAGGCGTTGGCGCCCTCCATCGTCGCCAGGTCGATGTCGACGGCCACGTAGTCGCCGGCCAGGAACAGGTTGGGGATCCTGGTGGCGGCCCGCGGCCGGTTGTGGAAGGTCCCGACCGGGTGGATGAGGAGCTGGTCCTCGTTGGTCGGGTGGGGTGTGCCGAGGCCGTCGACCCCCGGGTCGAGGAACCAGGAGTGCAGCGCGGAGTCCTTGAGCACCGTGCGGCCCGCGTCGTTGAACGCGGCCTTCAGCTGGGCCCACACCTCGCGGGCGACCTCGGTGGGAGTGCACTGCTTGGCCGTCTTGCCGTAGAGGATGCCGGGCCGGTCCCACTCGGAGATGTCCACGGAGAGGCAGTCGACGGCGGCCCCGTCGCCGTAGTCGGCGGGGAAGTCGCGGGACGGCCAGTGGCGCGCCTGCTGGATCGCCGTCAACGACCAGGGAGAGTCGATGCAGTTGGCGTGTCCGGCGATCAGCGGCGCGTGCTCGGTCAGATAGAACTGGATGCCGGTCATCCAGTCCGTCTCCAGCTTGTCGCACCGCGCGAGCTGCGGGTCGGCCGCCCGCAGCGCCGCGCCCCAGGTCCGGCGGGCGTGCTCCACCGGGATCGCGGAGATGTAGTGATCGGCGGTCACCGAGCGGCGCAGGCCCTGCGGGTCCTCGACGACGGCCGCCGCGACCCGGCCGGTTCCGGGGTCGTAGGCCAGCTCCCGCAAGGTCCAGCCGATACGGAACTCCACGCCCAGTCCCGTGAGATGAGCCACCCAGGGGTCGATCCACGCCTCGTTGGTGGGCAGGTTCAGGATCCGGTCGAGGGGGCCGTCGGCGCCGCGTCCCAGGGCGTTGAAGACGAAGGCTTCCAGGAGGGTGGCGACCGTACGGGTACTGGCCTCCTCGGCCTTCGTCGCGACGATGTTGCGGGTCAGTCCGACGGCCAGGATGCGCTGGTAGTCGTAGCTCATCCGCTCGGCTCCCAGGAAGTCCCACCAGGGCGTCCGCTCCCATTCCTCGTCGCGCCGCTCGTCGCAGCTGGTCAGGAAGACGAGGAAGCGGTTGACGAAGTAGGCGGTCTCGTGGAGCGGGATGGAGTGGGCGGTGTCCAGGACGGCGGTCACGGCGCGGCGGATCTCGTCGAGGGTGAGTTCGGCGGGCCGGTGGCCCGGCCAGGGGAGCGGGATGCGCAGGTCTTCCCGGCCGGTGCGGGCGAAGGACATCTCGGCGGGCGCGACGAGGTTGTCCCAGACGCCGTTGGCGTTCCCGGGGAAGGGGATGCGCCGCATGGTGTCGGGGAGGTTGTGGTAGATGCCGGGGATGAACCGGAAGCCGTGTTCGGCGGGGAGCGGGCGGCGGCCTCCGCGCGCGCTGTCCGGTACGTCCATGGAGCGGGCCTTGCCGCCCAGCGCCCGGCGCTCGTAGACGGTGACGCGGAAGCCGCGTTCGGCCAGTTCGTGGGCGGCGGTCAGGCCCGCGACACCGCCGCCGAGCACGGCCACGGAGTGCGGTGCGGGCGAGTCGGCGGCGGCCGGTGCGGCGCCGAGGGCGAGGCCGCCGGTGGCGACCGCTCCGGTCACGGCGGCCGCGCCCGCCACGAAGGTACGTCGTGAGTTGCCCATGCGGTCCATGCCCCAGCCCCTTTACCGGCGGTAACTCCACGTCCGGCGCAGGAGCATAGGGCGGTCCCGCCGACGCCGGAAGGTGCGTGCGGCTACCGGCGCTCACATGGCGCGATCCCGCCCCTGCCGCCCCTGTCGCCCCGTGGTGGGCCTCCAGCACCCGCAGGGCCTGGTCGACGTCCCGCTCACGCCGGGCGAGCGCGCGGTACGGCGTGGTCGCCGTGCCGGTCCCGGGCGGTGGCGCTGTGGGCGACCCGACTGGCGGGCCACGGCGTGTCCCTCCATAGGGTGGGCGCATGTCTGCCACGTTGAGTTCGACGAAAGCCGCCGGCGCTCTGCGCACAGCGGCTCGTGTGTCCGCCGAGTCGTTGTTGGTACTGCTGATGGCCGGGGTGACCCTGTGGATCGTGGGTCGCATGTGGTCGGTCGTCTGGCCGCTCGTCGTCGGGCTGTTGCTCACGACCCTGACCTGGCCGCTGACGCGTTTCCTGCGGCGGCACGGCTGGCCTCCCGCGCTGGCGGCGGCGGTCGTCACGGTGGCGTTCGTGCTGGTCGTCGTCGGCATCGTCGCGCTCATCGCGGTACCGGTCGCGTCCCAGTCGGGCGAGCTTTCCAAGGGAGTGGTCGAGGGGATCCAGCGGCTGCGGGAGTGGGCGGCCGGGCCGCCGCTGAACATCGGTGACGACCAGATCTCCGGTGCTCTCGACACGGCCATGGCCCGCGTCCAGGACAGCATCGGCAGCATGGTCACCGCCGTCGCGACCGGCGTGGGCACCGTGTTCAACGGCGTGGTCACGGCCTTCCTGGCGCTCTTCCTGATGTTCTTCTTCCTGAAGGACGGTCCCCGGTTCCTGCCGTGGCTCGCCCGTCAGCTCCCCGGGCGGCTCGCCGTCGACGTTCCGGCCGTCGCGGAGCGGAGCTGGGAGACGCTGGGGGCGTTCGTGCGCAGCCAGGCGTTCGTCGGTCTCCTGGACGCCGTGTTCATCGGCCTGGGTCTGTGGATCCTCGGCGTGCCCCTGGTCCTTCCGCTCGCGGTGCTGACCTTCGTCTCCGCGTTCGTGCCGATCGTGGGCGCGCTGTTCGCCGGCCTGGTCGCGGTCCTCATCGCGCTGGTGTCGAACGGAATCACCGACGCGCTGATCGTGCTGGCGATCATCGTCGTGGTACAGCAGCTGGAGGGCAATGTGTTCCAGCCCATGATCCAGAGTCGTGGACTCGGTCTGCACGCGGCCGTCGTCCTGCTGGCGGTGACGCTCGGCGGCAGCCTGGCCGGCATCGTGGGCAGCCTGCTCGCCGTCCCGCTGGCCGCCATGATCGCGGTGTTCTGGAAGTACGTGCGTGAGCAGCTCAGCGAGGAAGGGCCGGAACCGGAGCCCGCTGAGGCCCCCGCCCCGGTCCCCGTCACGTCCTGACGACGGGGGCGAGCCGCCCGCCCGTCAGTCCCGCCGTGCGGGGCCGAAGGCGGGCGGCCTCTGGTCGTCCCCGGCGGGACCGACGTCGCCGTTCCTCCACTCCGGGTCGTAGGCACAGGGCCCAAAGGCACCGCCGGTGAAGTACGCGCGGTCCGGGTACCAGGTGAAGGACATGCGCTCCTCGCCGTCGTCCCGCTGCGCGAACAGTTCCCAGGCCCTGCTCTGATCGCCTTCGCGGTAGGAGGTGACCTTCCAGCCCTCGTCCTGGAGGTAGCGGTGCAGCCGGCGGAGACCGTGGACCGCCTGGCTCGCCGGCACGTGGTCGAGTGCCCACCTGTGGCCCATGGAGTAGGCGCCGTCGACGGTCTCGTCCGCGAGGCCCAGCAGGCCGCCGTCGTAGCAGTAGTCGGAGCCGAGCGTGTTCTCCGTGCTGACGCCGATGTCCTCGACTCCGGGTGGGATGGTGCGCTCGAAGCCGAGGACCGTGTAGGCCTCCTGGGAACGCTGGAGGGCGCGGTTCGCCATCTCCTCGGGTGCGACACGGGGGAAGTCCTTCGACGCCCATGAACCCCACGCGAGCGTGCCGGCCAGGAGGAGCACGCCGACGAGCGCGGCGCCCGCGCATCCCAGAGCCCCGAGGGAACGGGAAGAGGCCCTGGGCTCGGGCGCGTCGGGGGCGGTGGCGGGACTGGGCACGGTCTCATCGGGCATACGCGCACCCTATGCGGGCGTGGCGGCGCGGCGGATGGGTGCGCTGACCGGCCCGGCGTGAGTACGCGTACTCACGTGGCCCGGGCCCGTACGGCCGCGAAGGACAAAGGCGCCGCAGCGGAGGGCCGCTGCGGCGCCGGGCGATCGGCCAGGACGTCAGCTGGGCGTCTGGGCGGTCTTGTCCGGCGTGGTGCCGTGCGTCGTGCCGTCCGTGGCGCCGTCGTCCTCCTGGGTCTCGGACTCGGCGGGCTGCGGCGGCGCGGGCGGGGTGCGGACCAGCAGGGCGAGCAGCACGGCAAGTCCGCCGAGCACGGCGCCGATGCCGAAACCCCATCGGATGCCCGTCGCCAGGGCGCCGGTGGCGTCGGCGCCGTCCGCCGCCGCCGTGGCGGCGCGTCCCGACATCACGCTGATGACCAGCGCCGTGCCGGCTGCGGCCGCGACCTGCTGCAGCGAGCCGAGGATGGCGGAGCCGTGCGGGTAGAGGTGCGGCGGCAGTACGGAGAGGCCGGAGGTGAAGACGGGAGTGAAGACGAACGCCATGCCGGCGCTCAGGGCCACGTGCAGGGCCAGCACCAGCCACGGCGAGGTCTCCTCGCCGGTCAGGGCGAACAGGCCGAGGCAGAGCGCGGTGAGCACCGCTCCGGGGACGACCAGGCGGGGTGCGCCGAGCCGGTCGTACAACTTGCCGACCTGCGGTCCGAGCAGGCCCATGGTCAGGCCGCCGGGGATGAGGAGCAGTCCGGTCTGCAGCGAGGACAGGCCGAGCACCTCCTGCAGATAGATCGGCATCAGGATGAACGCACCCATGAGGGCCATGAAGGACAGGCACATCAGGGCGAGTGCCACCGAGAAGTGGCGGAAGGTCAGGGTGCGCAGGTCGAGCAGTGGCGTGGACGAGCGCTGCAGGGACAGCTGTCGCCAGGCGAACACGGCGACCAGCACGGCGCCGACCAGGGTCGTGACCGCCGGGGGGACGGGGGCCTCGGCGGCGTTCGCGGCGCCGAGCTCGCTCAGGCCGTAGACCAGGGCGCCGAAGCCCGCCGCGGCGAGGGGGACGGACGGCCAGTCGATCGGACCGGCCTGCGGTTCGCCGATGTTGACCAGCCGGCTCCGGCCGAAGAGGGCCATGGCTCCGGCGATGGGCAGCACGGCCAGGAACAGCAGGCGCCAGCTGCCCAGTTGCAGCAGCACACCGGAGACGGCGGGGCCGAGGGCGGGGGCGACGGAGATGACGAGGGTGATGTTGCCCATGACACGGCCGCGGTCCTGCGGGGGCACGAGGGTCATCAGCGTCGTCATGAGCAGCGGCATCATGACGGCGGTGCCGCCGGCCTGGATGACGCGAGCGGCCAGCAGGACGGGGAAGGCGGGCGCGGCCGCGGCCAGTGCCGTGCCGGCGAGGAACAGCGTCATGGCCAGACCGAAGGCGGTCCGCGTCGTCACGCGCTGGAGGAACCATCCCGTCACGGGGATGACGACGGCCATGGTGAGCATGAAGGCCGTGGAGAGCCATCCCGCGGCTGCCGCGCTGACCTCGAACTCGCGCATGAGCCGCGGGATCGCGTTGACCATGATCGTCTCGTTGAGGAGGACGACGAACGTGGACAGCACGAGAATCCGCAGCACGGCTGTGACGCGGGCGGGTGGCAGGGTGGGTGTTGCGTGGGGTGCGAGCATGGTGCCTTCCGTCATGTGAGTGCCCTCCGCACGTGGCAGGTCACACGAACAGACCTCGGTGCCGGGAAGAACTCATCGGTGTTCCCCGATCCTCCCGGTGCCGCCGCCCACGCTCAACCGATTTTGCCGCTGCCGGAGCGGCCGAGTGCCGGCCGGTGCGCCGGGCGGGCTCGTCGGCGCGGGAGCGGGCTCAGGTCCGGCGGCTCAGGTCCCGGGCCACGCCCGGGTCTGGCGGCCCGAAGGCCGGGCGTCAAGCAGGGCCCGGCGGCTCAGGTCCCGGGCGCCAGGCGCTTCGCGTCCACCTCGGCCCACACCGTCTTGCCCCACGCGTGCCGCTCGACGCCCCACCGGTCGGTGACCCGCTCGACGATGAACAGTCCGTGGCCGCCGGGCAGCTCCGGGTGGTGGGACCGGCGCGGAGCGGGCAGGAGCGTCCCGCTGTCGCTGACCTCGATCCGCAGGCGGGTGCCGGTGGCGTCGAGGACGAGCTCCAGCGGTCCTCCCCCGTGTGCCACGGAGTTGGCGACGAGTTCGGCCACGACCAGCACGACGTCACCTGCCACGTCGGCGTCCACACCCGGGGTGGTCGCGGACCAGGACCAGTCGGCGAGCGTCTCCAGGGTGAAGGCCCGGGCCCGGCCGGCGGGCGAGGCGAGCCCCGCCAGTCGCAGCCGGCGGCGGGTGTCGCCGGGTATGGCCGGGCGGTCCCGGCCCGTCGGACGGGGGCGACGAGCCGTCTCCGGCCCCTCCCGGCATTCCGGTGCGTCGGCCCGCGGTGGTGCGCCGTCCCGGGCGCCCCTGCCGATCGTCATGTGGTGGGTTCCCTTCGGCGTCGGTGAGGCGATCTTCCGTCAGTCGATGTTTCGGTCGGTCGATGTTTCGGTCGGTCGATGTTTCGGTCGGTCGATGTTTCGGTCGGTCGATGTTCGATCCGTCGATGGCGATCCGTCGATGTCCGGTGCGGCGATGTGACGGGCGGGCTCGCGGGGAGCCCGTCACGCCGCGAGTGCGTCCGCCACGGAATCGTAGAGGGAGAAGACGGTGTCGGCACCGGTCAACTCCAGAACGCGCATGACGGCGGGGGCGACCCCGGCCAGCCGCAGCTCCGTCCCAGCGGCGACCGCCGCGGCGCGGGTGCGCAGCAGCAGGTTCAGGCCCGAGGAGTCGCAGAAGCCGACCTGGGCGAGGTCGACGACGAGCGCGGGCGGGCGCTCGTCGACGAGGTCGGTCAGCCCTTCCTGGACGGCCGCCAGCGTGTCGAAGTCGAGGTCACCGACGATCGTGCACACGGCCGCGCCCGTCTCGGTGTGGTGCGTTCGCAGCGTCACCGCGGTCTCGGCGCGCGGTGCCGCGTCCCGTGGCGCCTGTGCCCCGGATGCGCCCTGCGTCGCGGTGTCCTGCCCGTTGTCGGCTCGCATCGTGATGGTGTTCTCCTTGTGTACGGACGGAAAGGGGTCTACCCGCGCTCCGGGCCCTGAACCGAGACACCGACGAGGCAGGTGTCGTCGTCCGTGTCCGAGCCGCTGTAGCGCAGCAGGTGGTCCAGGCGCGCCTCAAGGGGGTTGGGGCGCTCCGCGGACTCGCTGTCGGCCCTCTCGGTCAGGGCGACCAGGTTCGCCAGGGAGGTCTGCAGGCCCTGGTCGCGGCGTTCGATGAGGCCGTCGGTGTACATCACGAGGACGTCGCCGGGCTGGAGGTGGACCTCGTCCTCGTCGTACTCCGCCTGTTCCAGCACGCCGAGGAGGATACCGCCGAGCTGGGGAAGGGCGGTCGCGTGCCCCTCGCGCAGGAGTACGGGCGGCAGATGGCCGGCGCGTGCCCAGCGCAGGCGGCGGGTCGCCGGGTCGTACAGTCCGCAGGCGGCGGTCGCGGTGAGGTTCTCGGTCAGCCGGTGCGTGATGCTGTTGAGCCAGGTCAGCAGCTGGGCGGGGCCCGCGCCGGTGGCGGCGAGGCCGCGCAGGGCGTTGCGCAGCGCGACCATGCCGGTGGCCGCGTCGATGCCGTGGCCGGCGACGTCCCCGACGCAGAGCAGGACCTCGCCCGAGGGCAGGATCAGGGTGTCGTACCAGTCGCCGCCCACGAGGTGTTCCTTCTCGGCCGGCCGGTAGCGGACGGCCACCCGCAGGTCGTGGAGGTTCATGGTGCCGCGGGTCGGCGGCATGATGGCGTGCTGCAACTGCAGGACGAGGCGGTTGCCTTCGGCTGCCTGCTGTTCGGTCTGGACCAGCTGGTCCCGGGTCGCGGCGAGGGCCACTTCCGTCCAGTGCTGGGCGGAGATGTCCTGATACGCCCCGCGGACGATCCGCAGGCCCTCGTCGGGGTCGCGCACCGGTTCGGCGACGATACGGATGTGGCGGGCGACGCCGTCGGGGCGCTGCAGCCGGAACGCGGTCGACGCGGGGCGCTCGTGGTGCAGCAGGGTGCGCAGGAACCGGCCGATGCTGTGCTGGTCGTCGGGGTGGGCGTGCTCGGCGAGCTGGTCCAGCGGGATCGGCTGGGCGGTGGGCGACAGGCCGTGCAGCTCGTAGACCGTCTCGTTCCAGGCGATCTCTCCGGTCCGCAGGTTCTCCTCGAAGCCGCCGATCCGTCCGAGCCGCTGCGCGTGCTGGAGCAGCCGCGCCACGCGGGGCGTGCCGTCGTCCAGGCGCCAGACGACCACCAGGCTGTCGCCGTGCCGGCTGATGCTGACCCTGGCCCGGGCGCTGAGCGGAACTCCCTCGACCATGGCGGTGAGCTTCATGTCGGCGGCGCGGAACGGTTCGCCGGTGACGAAGACGTGCTCGACCTTCTCCATGAGGCCGCCGGTCTCGGCCGCGAGCGGGTACGCCTCGAGGAGCCGGGCGCCCAGGATGGCGCCGGCGGGGCGGCCGGCGAAGTCGACGAAGGCCGGGTTGACGTACCGGATGGTGAACTCCAGCGGCAGCTCGGCGCTGTCCGGCGCCACCTGGAGGACGAGGCAGGGGTCGGAGAGGCCGTCGACGAGCCGGCGGAGGTCCTCCAGGCGCGCGTCCGGTTCGGCCGGTTCGGCGGGGTCGTGGTCGGCCCAGGTCTCCAGGGTCGCCGCCGCGAGCTCCGCGAGTGCCTCGAACTGCCGCTCCAGCGACTGGGACAGTACGGGCAGCTCGTCCGGCCAGCAGATCTCCAGGGCGCCGGTGAGACGGCCGCCGATGCCGGCCGGGACGGCGAGGCGTCCGCCGCGTACGTCGTGCTGCCCGATCGACGGCAGGGCGGCCTCGGCCAGCGTGGCGTAGCCGACCGCCGCCCGCTCGTCGAGCGCACGGCGGGCGGGCGTGGGCACGCCGGGCGGCACGTGCCGCCAGCGGGTGGCCTCCTGGGCGCTGAAACCGGCGCTGCCGGCGAGGGACAGCGACTGGTCGGGGTGGGCCGCCCAGATGGCGACGGCGACCGCGCCGAGGGGGCGGAGCGCCTGTTCGAGCATCGAGCGGGCCGCCGCCGCGGTGTCCCCGCCCGCGAGCGCGTGCGCTTCGGCGCAGCGCAGCCGCAGGGCGGCGGAGTCGGCCGCGGGCTCCGCCGAGGACTGGACGAACTCGCGGGCGATGGCGGAGATCCGGTCCGCGGCCGCCTGGTTGACGAGATCGGCCGCGAGTTCGAGGACGGAGACGTCGGCCTGGGCGGCCAGATCGGACAGCTGGACGGCGGCCTCGGCGGGACCGCAGCGCAGCCGCTCGATCAGCATGCCCACGGCCATCTCCACCAGGGCGCGGCCGGCGGCATCGGCGTGGGCCCGCTGCAGCTCCTGCCGCAGCCGCTCGACGGTGGTCGCCAGCCGGCCGACGGCGGAGGCGTCCGCGCCGTGGCCGGTCGCGGGCTCCGCGTCGTGGCCGGAGGCGGACGCCGGACGCACGACCGCGCCGCGCTGGTGTCCGACCCTGAGCCCGTCGGCGGCGGGGACGGCCTGCACGCGGTCGTGCGTGCCGGGCGGTTCGGAAGTCTGGTGCACGTCAGGAGCTCCTCGGATCCGTGGGATGGTCGCCGGTGCGCCTGCTAGAGCGCCAGATGGTGCTTGATGCGGCTGATCAGCTCCCCGGAATCGACCGGCTTGGTGATGTAGTCGGTGGCCCCCGAGGCCAGGCTCTTCTCCCGGTCGCCGACCATCGCCTTGGCGGTGACGGCGATGATGGGCAGCCGGGCGTGTTCGGGCATCGCCCGGATCGCGGCGGTGGCCGTGTAGCCGTCCATCTCCGGCATCATCACGTCCATCAGGATCACGTCGGTCTCCGGGTGCGCCTGGAGCGTGTCGAGTGCCGCCCGCCCGTTCTCCGCCTGCATGACGCGCATCCCGTGCAGTTCGAGGATGCCGGTGATCGCGTACAGGTTGCGGTCGTCGTCGTCGACCACGAGGGCGGTCCGGCCCGCGAGGGACGTGTCCACGTCCGACTCCCACACGGCGCTCGCGCTGTCCGTGCCGCGCACCAGCGGTACGACGTCTCCGGGCCGGTCGGCGCTCATGTGCAGGGCGATGCGCTCGCGCAGCTCGTCGAGGCTGGTGATCAGTTCCAGGAGCCGTGCGCCGTCCTGCCGCTTCAGCAGGCGTTCGTCCTCGGACGCGACGCCGCGGCTGCTGTGGACCAGGACGGGCACCGTCTGCAGGGCCGGGTCGCGTTCCATCCCTTCCAGGAGGGCGAGGGCGGCGCCGTCGGCGTCCAGTTCGAGGACGACGCAGTGGCAGGGGTGGGTGGCCAGCGTGGCCGCCGCCTCCTGCGCGCCGACCGCGGTGATGACCTCGACCCCGCGCCGGCCGGGTGCCTCGGCCTGACGGGGCAGGTCGCCGAGGGCGCTCTCCGCCACGAGGGACAGCAGACCGTTGGGCCGGGCCTCGACCACGAGGAGGCGCCGCTGCTGCGCGGGCGGCGTGGTGCCCGCCGGGTCCTCGCCGGTCCGTCCGGTCCTCGCGATGGCGGCCCGCTCACGCGATTCCAGGGGTCGTACGGGCTCGGCGTCGGCGAAGTCCGTACGGGCGGCCGGGAGGTAGAGGGTGAAGCTGCTGCCCTTGCCCAGGGTGCTCTCCGCGGTGATCGCGCCGCCCAGGAGGTAGGCGATCTCGCGGCTGATGGACAGGCCGAGCCCGGTGCCGCCGTACTTGCGGTTGGTGGTGCCGTCGGCCTGCTGGAAGGCGCCGAAGACGGTCTCCAGGTGCTGGGGCGCGATGCCGATCCCGGTGTCGCTCACCCGGAACGCCAGGACCAGGCCGTCCCGGCGGACGATGTCGGGGATCCGGGACTCGTCGGCGGGCTCGATGTGCAGCTCGACGCCGCCCTGTTCGGTGAACTTGACCGCGTTGGACAGCAGGTTGCGCAGGATCTGCCGCAGCCGGTAGTCGTCGGTGAGGATCTCGTCCGGCACGTCCGGCGAGGTCCGGACGGTGAACGAGAGGTTCTTCTGGCCGGTCAGCGGCCGGAAGGTGGCCTCGACGTAGTCGAGGAGCCCGGCGACGGGGACGACCTCGGGGTTGACGTCCATCTTCCCCGCCTCGACCTTCGACAGGTCGAGGATGTCGTTGATCAGCTGCAGCAGGTCGGAGCCGGCCGAGTGGATGATGCCGGCGTACTCGACCTGCTTCGCGGTCAGGTTCCGTGACGGGTTCTGGGCGAGCAGCTGCGCGAGGATGAGCAGACTGTTGAGCGGGGTCCGCAGTTCGTGGCTCATGTTGGCCAGGAACTCGGACTTGTACTTCGAGGCGAGCGACAGCTGGTGGGCGCGCTCCTCCAGTTCCTGGCGGGCCTGTTCGATCTCCAGGTTCTTGGTCTCGATGTCGCGGTTCTGGGCGGCCAGCAGCGCCGCCTTCTCCTCCAGCTCGGCGTTGGAGCGCTGCAGTTCCTGCTTCTGGACCTGCAGTTCCTCGGAGCGGGCCTGGAGTTCGCCGGCCAGTCGCTGGGATTCGTCGAGCAGCTCGTCGGTGCGGGCGTTGGCGACGATCGTGTTCACGTTCACCCCGATCGCCTCCATCAGCTGGTCCAGGAAGTCCCGGTGGATCTGGGTGAACCGGTGCACCGACGCCAGCTCGATGACACCGAGGACCTGCTCCTCGACCACGATGGGCAGGACGATCAGCGACAGTGCCTCGGTCCGGCCGAGGCCGCCGGACACCGGCAGATAGCCGGCCGGCAGGTCGTCGACGGCGATGGGGCGCCTGCTGCGCGCGGCCTGGCCGACGAAGGACTCGCCGAGCCGGAAGCGGGACGGCCGGGCGCCGTCCGGGAAGGCGTAGGAGGCGACGAGCTTGAGCACGGTGCCGTCCGGCGTGTCCTCGGCGAGGTAGAAGGCGCCGCACTGGGCGGAGACCAGCGGTGTCAGCTCGTCCATGATGGACTCGGCCACCACCGTGAGGTCGCGCCGGCCCTGCATCAGGGCCGTGATGCGGGCGAGGTTGGTCTTCAGCCAGTCCTGTTCCTGGTTGGCGCGTGTGGTCTGCCGCAGGGACTCCACCATGAAGTTGATGTTGTCCTTGAGGTCGGCGACCTCGCCGGAGGCGTCCACGGTGATCGACCGGGTGAGGTCACCGGCCGCCACGGCGCTGGTGACCTCCGCGATCGCCCGGACCTGCCGGGTCAGGTTGCCGGCCAGCTCGTTGACGTTCTCCGTCAGGCGCTTCCACGTGCCGGAGACGCCCGCGACCTCCGCCTGGCCGCCGAGACGGCCCTCGCTGCCGACCTCGCGGGCGACGCGGGTCACCTCGGCGGCGAAGGAGCTCAGCTGGTCCACCATCGTGTTGATGGTGGTCTTCAGTTCCAGGATCTCGCCGCGCGCGTCGACGTCGATCCTGCGCGTCAGGTCGCCGCGGGCCACCGCCGTGGTCACCTGGGCGATGTTGCGCACCTGACTCGTCAGGTTGTGGGCCATGAAGTTGACGTTGTCGGTCAGGTCCTTCCAGGTCCCGGCCACGTTCGGCACACGGGCCTGGCCGCCGAGGATGCCCTCGGTGCCGACCTCCCGGGCCACCCGCGTCACCTCGTCCGCGAACGCCGACAGGGTGTCCACCATGGTGTTGATCACGCCGGCGAGCGCGGCGACCTCGCCCTCCGCCTCGACCGTGATCTTCTGGGACAGGTCACCGCGGGCGACGGCGGTGGCGACCTGGGCGATCGAACGGACCTGGCCGGTCAGGTTGAACGCCATCACGTTGACGTTGTCGGTCAGGTCCTTCCAGGTGCCGGAGACCCCTCGTACGGTGGCCTGGCCGCCGAGGTTGCCGGCGGTGCCGACCTCCCGGGCCACCCGCGTCACCTCGTCGGCGAAGGCGGAGAGCTGGTCGACCATCGTGTTGATGGTGGTCTTCAGCTCCAGGATCTCGCCCCGGGCGTCCACCCGGATCTTCTGGGTCAGGTCGCCCTGGGCCACCGCCGTGGTGACCTCGGCGATCGCCCGGACCTGCGCGGTGAGGTTGTCGGCCATCACGTTGACCGACTCCGTCAGGTCGCGCCAGGTGCCGGAGACGCCCTTGACGTCGGCCTGACCGCCGAGGATCCCCTCCGTGCCGACCTCGCGCGCCACGCGCGTCACCTCACCGGCGAACGCCCCGAGCTGGTCCACCATCGTGTTGATGGTCTCCTTCAGCTCCAGGATCTCGCCCCGGGCGTCGACCGTGATCTTCTGCGACAGGTCGCCGTCCGCCACGGCGGTGGCCACCTGGGCGATCGCCCGGACCTGGCTGGTCAGGTTCCCGGCCATGAAGTTCACCGAGTCGGTCAGGTCGCGCCAGGTGCCGGAGACACCCTTGACATCGGCCTGACCGCCGAGGATCCCCTCCGTGCCGACCTCGCGCGCCACGCGCGTCACCTCGCCGGCGAACGAGCCGAGCTGGTCCACCATCGTGTTGACGGTGTTCTTCAGCTCCAGGATCTCGCCCCGGGCGTCGACCGTGATCTTCTGCGACAGGTCGCCCTTCGCCACCGCGGTCGCGACCTGTGCGATGTCACGCACCTGGGTGGTCAGATTGCCCGCCATCGCGTTGACGGAGTCCGTCAGGTCCGCCCACGTGCCGGAGACGCCCGGCACCTGGGCCTGCCCGCCGAGCCGGCCCTCGGTGCCGACCTCGCGGGCCACCCGCGTGACCTCCGAGGTGAACAGCGACAGCTGGTCGACCATGCCGTTGAAGACCATGGCGATCTCGCCCAGCAGGCCGTCCGCGTCGGCGGGCAGTCGGGTGCCGAAGTCACCGTCCCGCACCGCCGTCAGGCCCGCCAGCAGCAACCGCAGCTCCGACTCGCCGACCTGAGCGGCCGGGGACTCCGTGTCCTTGCCCGTCCCCGCGGTTCCGGGCGCTGTAGAGCCAGCCATCGAACGTCGCCTCCGTAGATCGCCGGGCCAGTCCCGACACACCCGATCCTCCCCCGTCCATCACCTGACATTCCGACAGATGCCGGGGCGCATACCGCCCCGGAGGCTATCCCACCGTTCGCGCGCGTCGGCACCCTCCCCCGGCCGCCCAGGACGTCCCACGGGCGGCGGTCCGGGTGTCGGCGGGCCTGAGAGCGGTTGGGACCGGCGGCTCGGGATAGGGTGTACAGGCGGAAGGCGTTGCCTGCCGGCCCGGCGCGCAGGCGCCGACGGGCCGCGGGCGGATCGTGGAGGAGTCCGAGCGTAAATGTCCCGCATGTGGTGGGCGGGCCCGGCGTGACGGCGTCAGCGAGGGCCGCGTTGGAGGTGAGCCCCTTGCCCGGTCGTTCCGGGATATGTGCCAGCGGTGAGATCAGCGAGGTCACCCGCCGGTCCTGGGAGGAGGCTCTGTCCGGGCTGGCGCGGCAGCACAGGGGTGTTTCCTATGTGGAGCTGTCGAACGTCTCCTTCGTGGACGTGGCCGGGGTGACGGCGCTGGCCGTCACCGCCATGGGCTTGACCGAGGGACGGATGGTGGTGGAGCACCCGCCGCCCCAGCTCCCCCGGGTCCTGGAGATGTTCTGGCCGGACCTCCCGCGGATCGAGGTGGTGCGGCGATGAGCACCGTGAGCACCGACGAGAGGTTCGTGCACCCCGCGCTGTTCTACCGCGGCGACGAGGAGTACACACGGCAGACGGTGGGCTTCCTGCGGGAGGGCCTGGCGAGTGGTGAACCGCTGGCCGTGGCGGTGCCGGGTCCGAACCTGGAGCTGATCAGGGACGGGCTGGGCGCCGAGGCCGAGGGCGTTCTGTTCCTCGACATGACCGATGTGGGCCGTAACCCCGGGCGGATCATCCCCCGGGTGCTGCGCGGCTTCGCCGACGCCCACCCGCGGGGCCGGGTGCGGATCATCGGCGAGCCGATCTGGGCCGGGCGCAGCACCGTGGAGTACCCGGCGTGCGCGCAGCACGAGGCGCTGATCAACGCGGCCTTCGAGGGCCGCGCGGTGACGATCCTGTGCCCGTACGACGAGGCGCGTCTGGACCCTCAGGTGATCGCCGACGCGCGCATGACCCACCCCACGCTCATCAGCGGCGGCCGCGAGGAGAACAGCGATTCCTACGACTGGGAGGCGGTCGTCGCCCGGTACAACGAGCCGCTGGCGTCCGTGGCCGGGGCCGCCGTCCTTCCCTTCGGCGGTGACGACCTTCCGGCGGCCCGCCGGTTCGCCGTCGCCCAGGCGCAGCGGCTGGGCCTGGCGGGGCAGCGGCTGAGCGACGCGGAGCTGGCCGTCGCCGAGCTGACGACGAACAGCGTGGTCCACGGCGGCGGGCGCGGGACGCTGGCGCTGTGGAGCGAGGCCGGCCGGCTCGTGGGCGAGGTCCGCGACGGCGGCCGGCTGACCGACCCCCTCGCGGGCCGCCGCCCCCCGGAGCCGGGCCAGATCGGCGGCCGGGGCCTGATGCTGGTCCACTACGTGGCCGACCTGGTGCGCGTGCACACCGGCGACGAGGGCACGACGGTGCGCTTCTACTTCGGCCTGTAGGCCGGGCGGGGGCGCGGGCGCGGCGTGATCGCCCGGTGGGAGGGGCGTGCCGCGTCTTGTGCCGGTGCCGGGCGAGGGCCGCGGGCTGCTCGTCCGGGAGGGGCCGGAGGCCGCTGGTTCGGGGCAGGAGGCTGCCGGTGCCGGGCGCGGGACCGAGGCTGCCGGTCCGGGAGGGGCCGGAGGCCGCTGGTTCGGGGCAGGAGGCTGCCGGTGCCGGGCGCGGGACCGAGGCTGCCGGTCCGGGAGGGGCCGGAGACCGCTGGTTCGGGGCCCGAGGCTGCCGGTCCGGGGTGAGCCGCAGGCTGCCGACTCGGGAGGGGCGGTGCACGCCCCGGGGCGGATCCACCGCCCGCCGAGCGATGAGTACGGGTCCCGCCGCCGGTCTACCCCTCGACCCATCTCAGCCAAGGAGCGGTGGATGACCGGTACGACGCCTCCTCTTGACCTCATGCCCCAGGCCCGGATCGTGGCCCGCCTCGCGGCGGAGGTCCCCGACGCGCGACTCGACGACCGGACGCCCTGCCCCGCGTACACGGTCCGCCATCTGCTGGGCCACATCGCCGGCCTGGCCGTCGCCTTCCGCGACGCCGCCCGCAAGGACCTGGGCGCCACGACGGACACCGCCCCCGACTCCGGCACGCCCACGCTCTCCGCCGCCTGGCGCGACGAACTGCCCCGGGTGCTCGACGAACTGGGCGAGGCGTGGCGGGAGCCGGCCGCGTGGACCGGGATGACCCGTGCCGGTGGCGTGGACCTGCCCGGTGATGTCGCCGGGGCGGTGGCGGTCGACGAACTCGTGGTGCACGGCTGGGACCTCGCCCGGGCGACCGGCCTGCCTTACACGCCCGACGAGACCGCCCTGCGTGCCACGTACGCCTTCCTCCTGGCGGCCGAGAACGACGAGAGCCGGGGCGACATCTTCGGGCCCGTGGTGCCCGTACCGGACGGTGCCCCGCTGCTCGACCGGACGATCGGGCTGAGCGGCCGCGACCCGGGCTGGGCACCGCCGACGCCGGGATGACGGGACCGGCCGTCACCATGGAGGAGGGCCGAACTCGACGAGTTCGGCCCTCCTCACGCCCGCTCACGCCCTTCACGCGGGCTCCGCTCGCGCGATCGCGGCACCCTTCAGACCACCGGGCCTCCGAAGGGGCCTCCCATTCCGTAGTACGACCCCAGCTCCTGGCGGTACTGCGGGTCGTGGAGATGCTTCTCACGGACGAACTCGGGGGCGTCCTTGATCTGCTCCTTGGTCCGGTCGACGTAGATCTTCTGCTCGTCCACGTCGATCCGCACCACGGCGCTCGCCGGCAGCAGGACCTCCTTGCCGAAGATCCAGACCCCGGTGTCCACCACCAGATAGGCGTCCCCGGCCTCGTCGGAGTGCTTGTCCACCTTGCCGATGCTGCCGTCGACCGCCTCGACCTTGTAGCCGGTCAGTTCGGTGCCGGCCAGATGACCCGCGGTCGACTTGTAGCTCCACACGTGCTCAGTCACGCGTAACCACTCCTCCGGTAGCAAGGACGGCGTGCCCTTCGCAGCGGGTGTCTCCCGCCTGGACTCCGCCTGCCCCGGCCCCGGCGACGCATTCCCCCGCCCTGGGGGATGCGTGAAATCCGCGTCCGGGGTTACGAGCGGAGGAACGGCGCCGTACGGCCTCGGCCCGTCGCGCGGCCCGCGCGGCGGGCGGACGAACTGATGCTGATGCCAAGGAGGAACCGATGCTGGACAGCTGGCGCGCACGCGCGGCCTGCCAGGATGTCGACCCCGACCTCTTCTTCCCGGTGGGGACCGGCGCACCGGCGCTGATCCAGGCCGAGGAGGCCAAGGAGGTCTGCGGGCGCTGCCCGGTGCGTGAGGAGTGCCTGCGCTGGGCCATGGACGACTCCCGCCAGGTGACGGGCGTGTGGGGCGGTCTGCGCGAGGACGAGCGGCAGGCGCTGAAGCGGAAGTGGCGCCGCCGCGCGGACCGCACGCGATGAGACCCCCGCGCACGGACGCGCACCTGTCGGACGCACGGACGCACGGAACGGCCTCACCAGAAGGGTCTGGTGAGGCCGTTCCGCCGGTGGGGAGGCGTCCGGCCTTCCCTACGACTGGTCGAGCATGCCCTTGCGCAGGCGGGCCAGATTGCGGGAGAGCAGCCGGGAGACGTGCATCTGGGAGATGCCGAGCTCGTCGCCGATCTCCGACTGCGTCTTCTCCTCGACGAACCGCAGGTGCAGGATTCTCCGGCTGCGCTCGTCGAGTTCGACGAGCAGCGGCGCGAGGGTGTGGAAGTCCTCGAAGAGTTCCAGCGCCGGGTCCTCGACCCCGATGAACTCGGCGAGCGCCGCGGCGTCGTCCTCGCCGTCCGGGCCGATGGCCGCGTCGAGCGACGCGGAGTTGTATCCGTTGGCGGCGATCCGCGCCTCGATCACCTCGTCCTCGGAGAGGTTCATCAGGCTCGCCAGCTCCGCCACCGTCGGGGACCGGCCGAGCCGGGAGCTCAGCTCCTCCGTCGCCTTGGCCAGCTCCACCCGGGCCTCCTGCAACCGGCGCGGCACGTGGACCGCCCAGGAGGTGTCACGGAAGAAGCGCTTGATCTCACCCACGATGTAGGGGACGGCGAAGCTGGTGAACTCCACCTCCCGGGAGAGGTCGAACCGGTCGATGGCCTTGATCAGACCGATGGTGCCGACCTGGACGATGTCGTCCATCTCGTCGCCACGGGTGCCGCGGAACCGGCCGGCCGCGTAGCGGACGAGCGACATGTTCATCTCGATGAGCGTGTTGCGCACGTACTGGTATTCATGGGTCCCCTCCTCCACCACCGCCAGCTTGTCGAAGAACACCTTCGACAGCTCGCGCGCGTCCTTCGGAGCGACCTTGCGGGGAGACTCGAGTACGGGCAGGTCCTCCATACCCGTCTCGACACCAGCCCTCGTCTCCGTCGTCACCTCGGTCGGCACTGTGATGACCTTCTCTCGTCCGTCGGTAGCGGTTGCCCCGTGAGAGCTTCGCTTACCCCCACTTCCGCGACTCATGTCAGAAATTTTTCGAGGGTTTGGTGTCGCGGTTCGCGGTCAGGCGTCCTTGCGTGAGATTGCCGAGCGGACGAGGAGTGATCGACTGTGTCCGGTGAGCAGAAGAGCAAGGCCAAGACCGAGCAGGCCAAGGGCAAGATCAAGGAAGCGGCCGGGCGGCTGACCGGCGACGAGCGCCTTGAGGCCGAGGGCCGGGAGGAGCAGGTCAAGGGCGACGCGCGCGCGGCCAAGGAGAAGGCGAAGGACGTGTTCAAGCACTGACGCTCGGTCCTTCTCCGGCCAACGCAGGGGGCGGCTCCGCGACAGCGGGCCGCCCCCTCGGCGTGTCCCTCCCGAGGGCAGGGGATTCCCCGGGCCCGGCAGGGCCGGACGGCAGAGGCCCCCTCGGAGTCCGAGGGGGCCTCTGCCGTCCGGTGCGGCGGAACCGTGCCGGGTCAGTCAGGCCCGGAGCAGCCGTTCCGTCACCTCGCGGTAGGTCCTCAGGGTGAGGCGCAGCTGCTCGGTGTCGGGCCCTGGGCCCTCCGGATCGCCGTTCTCCTGCCAGCCCGCCCGCAGCGCGGCGCGGCGGTCCCTGAGGGAGGCGATCAGCTGCCGCTCCGTCGCTTCGAGGACCTCCGCCGCCTCGGCGACCGAGTCGCGGGGCGAGTCGACGAACGCCGTCAGCGCGTGGTGCAGGCGCTCGCCGAGACGGTCGCGTTCGCCGTCACCGAGCAGCGGTCCGGCCGGGCCGCCGCCGGCGGCACCGGGTCCGTGTCCCGGGCCGCGGCCCTCGCCGGGGGCGGGGCCGCCGCCCGGCCGGTCCGCCGTGTCCCGTCCGCGCGGTGCGGCGGGGGTCACGGCGGGAGCGTGGCTCTGGCTCCCGCCGCTCCGGCCCGTGGCACTGGGGTCCTCGGACGGGACGGCGGACTGCGGCGCCTGGGACAGCGGTATCGCCGGCGGCGGGGCGGGTGTGGTGGTGGCCGGCGGGGGTGGCGCGGCGACCGGTGGTGCGGTGGGGGGCGGCGCGGGAGGGCCGGGGGGGACGGCAGGTGCGGCCGGGGCGGCGGGTGCGGCCGGGGCGGCGGGTGCGGCCGGGGCGGCGGGGGCAGCGGGCCGGGCGAGGGCGGCCGGGGC